>JBIQJM010000111.1:0-10021 GCA_044507525.1 Burkholderiales bacterium | reverse complement strand
CGAGGCGGTGATCAACGTCGACGTGACGCCGGACAGCGAAGTGCATACGCACCGCGTCGGTCGCACCGGCCGCGTCGACGAAAGCGGATGGGCCTTCAGCCTGGTCGGCCCCAACGAGATGGAGCGCATCGACCGCATCCAGCGGACGCAGGGCGACGAAGGCAACCAGGGGGAATGGCACTCGTTGAGCGAGCTCGTGCCGTCGCGGAATCCGCAGCCGCTGCGCCCGCCGATGGCCACGCTGCAGATTCTCGGCGGACGCAAGGACAAGATCCGCCCCGGCGACGTGCTGGGCGCGCTCACCAAGGACCTCGGTTTCCCGGCCGCGCAGATCGGAAAGATCGACGTCGACGAATTCTCCACCTGCGTAGCCGTCGAGCACGCGATCGCGAGCGACGTGCTGCGCCGGCTCGGCGAGGGCAAGGTGAAGGGAAAGGCGGTGAAGGTCCGGAGGCTCTGAGAGCGCCTCCTACTTTTCGCTCACCCGCCGAAACAGCTCCTTCATCGTCAGACCGTGCTCGAACCGCCCCTCGCGGAGGAAGTTCAGCACCTGCGCGATCACCAGCGGGTTGTTCATCATGAACGGATGCGAAGTCGGCAGCACGATGTGGTCGCGCATCCCCTCGAGCTTCGTGCTGTCCACCGACACCTTGCCGTCGTTCGGCCCGTCGAACACGGCCGACAGCAGCGGATTGAACGACCGGTTGCCGGCGATGATGCCGACCTCGAAGTTCGCCGGCCCGAGCTGGTTGGGCACGCTGTCGGGTCCGGTGCTCAGCTCCCGGCCGGCGGGGCCGCCGAAGGACTCGAAGAAATCGAGATTGCCGAACTTGTCGACGAGCTCCGAGCCACGGTTCGGCGGCGCGAGCATCACGCTGCGGCCGAGGTTCGCGATGCGGTTGCGTCGCGCCCACGCGCGCAACAGGATCCCGCCCATCGAGTGGGTGACGAAGTGGACGCGCCCGTCGTCCCCGCAGGACGCGACCGCTACGCTGACGTGCTCGCTCAGCGTCTCGATCGATTCGGTGCGGGAAGGATAGGCTTCATTGACGACCGTGAAGCCGGCGCTCGCGAGCACCTCTTGCATCAGCGCGAACGACGCCTCCGTGCGGGCGAGTCCGTGGAGCATCACGACGCAGTCCTGCGCGAGCGCGCTCGATGCCATCAGGGCAAACACGACTGCGAGAAGCGATCGCATGGAGTCGCTCGGCGGATGGACGCGGAGGCCCGACGATTCTAGCCGCCGCGGTTGTGGTAGGCGTCTTCCGGACCGTCGGCCGGCGCGGCCATCGATTCCGCGAGTCGCTTCTTCAACGCTGCGATTCCCTCGGCGGTCCAGTCCCGGACGTCGAGCACCTGCAGCCACGCCTCCACGTAGTGTTCGGGTGCGTAGACGTGCCCGAAGCCCATCGGTGCGTTCATCGACAGCGTCATGTCGAGGGCGAGCTGCAGCATCGTGACGGCGGGATACCAGCGCAGCTCGGGCGACACGTCCGGACCGCGCGGGGCGGCCAGCCATTGCGGCGGCCGGAACAGGTCGCGGTAGTCGTAGAAGGTGACCGCGTCGCTCGCGTATTGCAGGTAGACGATCCGGATCGGGCCCCAGGGCGCGTCGGCGGGCAGCGCCGTTCCGTCCTGGTTCATGAAGCGCACCAGCGAGCCGTCGCCGAAGGTCGGCAGCCAGGCGGGCGAGTCCGGATTGCGCCCGTTCGTGATCGTCCGCCAGAGGGCGCTCGCGAAGGGGGGGCCGCTCCACAGGGCGCCCTGGATCGGATCGCCGATCATCTCGAAGAGCTGCACCGAGCGGCTGGAGTTCAGCGCCCCCAGGCTGAGCCCGTGCAGGTAGAGCCTCGGCCGGCGGTCGCGGGGCAGTCTCGTCCAGTGGTCGTAGACGACGCGGAACAGTTCGCGCGCGGCCTGCGCTCCGTATTCGGGATGGACGATGAGCGACAGCGGGCTCGAGAGATACGAGTACTGCATGGCCACGCTGGCGATGTCGCCGTGGTACAGGTATTCGGTGGCGTCCATCGCCGCCGGATCGACCCAGCCCGTGCCGGTCGGCGTGATCACGACGAGCACCTTGCGCTCGAAGGCCTCGACGCGCAGGAGTTCGGCCAACGCGAGCTGCGCCCGCTCCTCGGGCGTATCCGCCGCACGCATGCCGACGTAGACGCGGATCGGCTCCTGCGCCGGGCGTCCGGTCAGTTCGGAGATCTGCGCGGCCGTCGGCCCCGAGGCGATGAACTCGCGTCCCGCGCGGCCGAGTTCCTGCCAGTCGGCCAGCGACTCTGCGCTGCCGCTCCTCGAGGCGAGGGTCGGCTGCGGACGGTCCGGCTCCACGAGCGCATCGAGCTGTCGGAACGAGGAGTCGAGGAAGCCGAGCGCCGCCCGGAAGAACACGTCGCTCGCCAGCGACCAGAACAGCAGGACCGCCAGCGTCGTGCCGAGCACGTTCGCCACGCGGCGCGACAGGTAGCGGTGGATCCGGTCCGACAGGAAGCGCGCGATCCGCCGGAACAGCTTCGCCAGCAGGAGCAGGACGACGAAGGTGGCGATCGCGAGCAGGCAGACCTTCAGCGGGTGCGCGCTGTCGACGGGTTCCATCCGCATCAGGACGCGGATCGAGTTCTGCCATTCCGCCGCCCGCCCGAGGAACGCGATCGCGACGACGACGCTCGCGCCGGCAAGGACCAGGTTCAGGAGGTACTGCAGGCGCGGCGCGAGCTTCGGCAGCTCCATGTAGTCCCACAGTGCGCGCCACAGCACGCCGATCCCGTAGCCGGCCGCGAAGCAGGTCCCTGCCAGTACCCCCTGGACCAGGAAGTCGCGCGGGGCGAGCGACGGGGTCAGCGATGCCGCGAAGAACAGCGTTCCCAGGATCAGGCCCGCGCTCGACAGGCTCGCGAAGAAGGCAGCGATACGGCGCACGCCTGCGGTCAGGGGCATAGGTCGCGATCCGGGTCCTGGTCGGCCGGTTCCTCGGCGCAAACGAATCTATCAGGATTCGACTGCCGTCGCCGCCGCATAGACCGCGCCGGGCGCAACGATCGTCACCAGCACTCGCCCGTCCGGCGCCGCAGCGACCCGATCGCCGACGCTCACCCGCACCTCGTCGACGCGTCCGCCGATCGGCGCGGCGATGCGCGTCAGCGCGAGTTCGTGGCGCGCATGCTCGAGCGCCTCGGCGGCCGCCCGCAGCGCTCCGTGCGCTTCGCGCTGCTCGCGCACGCGCGCGTGCAGTTCCTCGTCGCCGATGACGCCGTCGTCGAAGGCGCGCTGCGCGCGTCCGAGCGCGGCGGTGGCCGCGCCGAGTCGGGCGCGCGCCGTCGTCACCGCCGCGCGCGCGTCCTCGAGCGCGGCGACGAAGGGCGCCGCATCGAGCACCAGCAGCGTGTCGCCCTTGCGCACGTACGCGCCGACCTCGAAACGCACGGAAGCGACGCGACCGGGGATCGGCGCGCGCACCTCGACCGAAACCACCGGCTGCATCGCGATGCGCGACGCCTGCGCGGCTTCGACGTCGATGCGCGACAGCGCCCGGGCGGTCGCGCCGCTCGGCAACGTGCACAGCAGCCCGATGCCGCTGCCCGCCGCACCCAGCCCGAGCGCGAGCAACCAGGCCGTCGCACGCCGGATGTGCAGGCCGAAAGGCGGCGATCCGCCTGCGGCGACGGAACTGCGACTCGCAACTGCGTTTCCGTTCGGGTACATGGCCGACCCCCACGAAAGGACTCGTCGATCAAACTACGCGCGCGCTGCAAGGCGCGGAATCGCGCGCGTTCGGCACGCCCTCGCTCGTTCACGGCACGCCGCCGGCCGATCGCGCGCTTCGGTGGGCACCGATGCCGCGCAGGCAGCGCCGCATCCCGCGTTCGCGGCGTGCGCTGCGCGCGACGGCACGGCGCAGGCGCATCGGCGCCGCGGGGCCGGCGCTCCCGCTGCGAAGGCTCGGCCGGGAGACGTTTCGTTGTACCGCGCCCGCGACCGGCGCAAACTATCCGCCACGGGAAGCCCGGCGGGCGGCTTCGTCGCCGGTCTTCCGTCATCGCGGGAACGACGGAGGCACATCATGTCGATCTCCACTCGCCTGGCCGACTACCTCGACCGGCACGACGCGCAATACGAGGTCTGCAGCCACGACCCGAGTCGCACCAGCGCGGAAACCGCGCGAAGCGCACACGTTCCGCCCGGCCAGCTCGCCAAGTCGGTGCTGCTCGAGGACGAATCGGGCTGCATGCTGGCGGTCGTGCCGGCGGACCGCTCCGTGATGCTCGGGCAGTTGTCGACGATGCTCGGTCGCAAGGGACTGCACCTGTGCGACGAGCAGCGCATCGCGGCGCTGTTCGACGACTGCGTGCCGGGGGCGGTGCCGCCGGTGGGCATGGCGTGGGGCGTCGAGACGATCGTCGACGACGAGCTGGACGACAACGACGTCGTCTACCTGGAGAGCGGCGATCACGAGCAGCTGCTGCGGATGACGGCCGGGCAGTTCCGCGACCTGATGCGTCCGGCGCTGCACGGGCACTTCTGCCGGGAACGGCTGCACTGACTCGTCCGCGTGCGGTTGCCGCGGGCCGCTCGCCCGCGGTCGACGCGGCCGGCCGGACGTCGCCGCGCGCGACGATCCGCGCGCCGGCTAGGCCATGCCGAAGCGGGCGAGCAGCGGATCGGGCACGCCTGCCTCGGCGAAGCCTTTGGCGCGCAGCCGGCACGAGTCGCAGCGGCCGCAGGGACGTCCGTCGGCAGCCGGGTCGTAGCAGCTGCTCGTGAGCGAATAGTCCAGGCCCAGCTCGATGCCCGCGCGCACGATGTCGGCCTTCGTCATCCGGCTCAGCGGCGCGTGGATGACGAGCCGGCTGCTGCCTTCGACGCCCGCCTTCGTCGCCAGCCGGGCCATCCGCTCGAAGGCCTCGATGTACTCGGGGCGGCAGTCCGGATAGCCGCTGTAGTCGAGCGCGTTCACGCCGATGAAGACGTCGCCGGCGCCCAGCACCTCCGCGTAGGCGAGCGCGAACGACAGGAAGATCGTGTTGCGCGCGGGCACGTAGGTGCTCGGGATCTCCCGGCTCATCTCCGACGCCGGCCGGTCCTTCGGCACCTCGGCGTCGCCGGTCAGCGCCGAGCCGCCGAAGACCCGCAGGTCGATCTCGGCGACGACGTGCTTCGTCACGCCCAGCGCCTGCGCCACCCGGCGCGCGCTTTCCAGTTCGATCGCGTGGCGCTGGCCGTAGCGGAAGCTGAGCGCGCACGCTTCGAAGCCCTGGCTTCTCGCGATGGCCAGTACCGTCGTCGAATCCAGGCCGCCGCTCAACAGCACGACGGCCCTGGGCAAGGCATCCACACTCATCCGTTCCCGCTCCGCTTCGTTCGTCGACATCAGGATACCGACCGGCTGCGGCCGGTGCCGGCAGGCTGGCGCGGGCCACCGCCAACGAGCCCGCTCAGCGGGGCCGGCTCGCCACCCCCACGTTCACCGGATTCGCCAGCCGCGCAAGGCCGTCGACGGCTCGTTCGCCGAAGGCTTCGTCGAGCGCGCTTCGGACGGTGCGTCGCTCGTCGGCGCCGATCCCGAGCTCCCGGATCAGGCGTTCGACGATCGGGTTGCTCGAAACGATCCAGTCCCACAGCGCGTCGCCGCTGTCGAACGAGGTCGTCTCGGTGACCCTCTCGACGCGAACGTCGACGAGGCCGGCAGCGGCGAGGACATCGTGCAGTCGCTCCGGGTCGGCGAGCTGGAACTCCAGCGGCGGCTCGTCGGCGGGCGGACCGTCGAACGCCGGGCGCACCGACTGCAGCGCACGCACGAAGAAATGCAGGAAGTCGATCCGGTGCGGGTCGCCGTAGGCGACCATCAGCACGGTGCCGCCCGGCGACGCCACGCGCGCCATCTCGCGTACGCCACGCGGCATGTCGGGAAAGAGCATCACACCGAACTGCGACGCGACGAGCTCGAAGCGATCGTCGTCGAGTTCGAGCGCCTGGCCGTCCATCACGCGCGTCTCGATCTCGAGCCCTTCCTGCTGCGCGCGCTTCTCGAGCAGCTTCAGCATCGCCGGCGAGCGGTCGACCGCGAGCACCTTCGCACCGAGTCGTGCGGCCGGCACGCTCAACGCCCCGCTGCCGGCGGCGACGTCGAGCAGGCGCATGCCCTGCCGCAGTCCCGCGCGGCGCAGCGCTTCGTGCGCCAGCGCCATCTGCGTCACGGTGTTCGTCCGGTCGTACGCCGGCGCGATCCGGTCCCATGCCTCGCGCGCGTCGATGGCGGCAGCGGCCGCTGCGGATTCGTGTGTTCCCATGGCTTCCTCCAATCAGGCTTGAAGGACCATCCTGCGACGAGCGGCCGGCGGCGGCTTCGGTGATTCCACCGACATCGACGGCGCGCGGGATGGGTAATCTCCGCCATGCGCACGGCGATCAGAGCAGCCTGCGCTCGATCGCGATCGCGGTGGCGGCCGCGCGAGAGGGCGCATCGAGCCGGGCGAGGATGTTGCCTACGTGCCGGTCCACCGTACGCTCGCTGATCGACAGGCAGGCGGCGATCGCCTTGTTCGTCCGGCCCAGCGCGATCAGGCGAAGCACTTCCCGTTCGCGCCGCGTGAGTGGCGATCGCCTCTGCGCCTGCGCGGGATGCGGCAATCGCTTCAGGTCGGCGAGCGCGGGTGCGGCGCCGAGCGCCTCGAAGACCGCCTGCGCCGCGCAAAGCTCCACGTCGGCCGCGTCGTCGTCGCCGATCGCGCGGCAGGCCCGCCCGATCGTCACCCGCGCACGGGCAGCGTCGTACGGCGCTTCCAGCCGGCACCAGAGCTCGAACGCGCGGCGCGCCGCGGCGAGCGCGACGCTCACATCGCCGACGACGAACGCGACGGCCCCCTGCCACTGTGCCGAGGCCGCAGCGAGTGCTTCGACGTCGAAGCGCCGTGCGATCACTTCCATTTCCTCGCAGGCGCTTCGCGCTTCGTCGGGCGCCGCGGTGCGCAGCGCGATCTCCGCCCACGCAGGCAGCAGCCTCGCGCGCTGCAGCGGATCGTTCGTCTCGGCGAGCGCGCGCTGGATGCCGGCGCGCGCCGCATCCTCGTTGCCTTGCACGAGCCGCAGCAAGGCAAGGCCGGGTTGCGTCTCGAAGCCTCGTTCGGCTGCGGCGCGATACGCCTCCTCTGCCGCGTCGAACTCGCCTTGCAGGCGATGCAGTTCGGCCTGCCGATACAGCGCCGCGGCCGGCGGTTCCCGATCGGCGCCGTCGAAGCCTGGCCGGCCGGCGCGCTGCGCCTCGAGCATCGCGTCCCGCCACGCGCCGCGCATCTGCAGGATCTCGGCGCGATGCACGAGGCACCGGCCGGTGAACGCGACGAGCCCGGGCTGCGCGTCGCACCAGCGGCCGAGCGCGTCGGTCCACTCGCGCGCGCGGCGCGAAGCCTGCAACCGCTGGCACGCGTCGATGACGCTGCAATACACGAGGCCGGCCATGATCGGCGACAACTCGTCGGCCACGACGGCGAGCATCGCTTCGTCGAGCAGCGCGAGTCCATCGTGCACACGGCCCTGCAGGATGCGCGCGCGTCCCTGGAGGTGTCGCGCGCAGGTCGCGAGGTCGACATCGGCGAAACGTTCGCCGAGCGCGCAGGCGCGGGCGGCGATCTCGAATCCCTCCGCCGCGTCGCCGGCGCCCAGGCTTCGTTCCGCGTCGGGCAGCAGCAGGTATCCCTGCTCGGCGCAGTCGCGGTTGCAGATCAGCCGGCGTGCGCGCGAGAGCCAACCGTTCGCCTGCGCGGTGCTGCCGCGCAACAGGAACACGAGGCCGAGCCAGGACGCGCATTTCGCCGCGCACAGCGGATCGCGGTGGCTTGCATACGCGTGATGCGCGCGCTCGAGGCAGCGGTCGAAATCGGCTTCGCGGCCGCAGAGCCAGGCCGCGGTCGCCAGTCGCTCGAGATCGTCGGCTGCCAGCAGGGCGGATTCGTCCGCGCGCGCCAGCAAACGGTACGCTTCACTCCAGTTGCGCCGACGGCAGGCCGCGCGCCCCTGGTCGAGGTCGTGAGTCGTCGGCATCGCGATTGCCTCTCCGCTCGTTCACGATGATGCGCCGCCGCCACTTCGTTCGCATCCTCGCCGCCGGCGCAGTCGCCGGGAACGGCGCGGGGCTTGCGAATGCCGCAAATGCCGCCGGACGCGCGGATTCCGCAGGCACGTCGACGGACACGAACGCAGCCGCGGCCGAGGCGACGACGCGACTTCTTGCGTCCCGGGAGTCGAGCATGCACCGCAAGTCCATCCCGTCCTCCGGCGAAACGCTGCCCGTGATCGGCTGCGGCACCTGGATCGCCTTCGACGTCGCGCCGCGCGGCGCCGAATACGAGCGCCTGCGCGAAGTGCTGCGCGCGCTCTTCGCCGCAGGCGGGTCGGTGGTCGACAGCTCCCCGATGTACGGCCGCGCCGAGGACGTCGCCGGACGCCTGCTGGAGGAGACCGGCGCGCACGCTCGCGCCTTCGTCGCGACGAAGGTCTGGACTTCGGGTCGCGAGGCCGGCATCCGCCAGATGGAGGCATCGTTCCGCCTGCTGCGCGCGAAGACGATCGACCTGATGCAGGTGCACAACCTCGTCGACTGGCGCACGCACCTGCCGGTGCTGCGCGACTGGAAGGCGCAGGGCCGGATCCGCTACGTCGGCGTCACGCACTACACGCCGAGCGCCTATCCGCAGCTCGAGCAGGTGCTGCGCGCCGAGACGCTCGACTTCGTGCAGCTGAACTACTCGATCGACGATCGCGCGGCCGAGGAGCGGATCCTGCCGCTCGCCGCCGAGCGCGGCGTGGCGGTGCTCGTCAACCGGCCCTTCGGCGGCGGCGGACTGCTGCGTTCGCTGCGCGAGCGGCCGTTGCCGCCGTGGGCCGGCGAGATCGGCTGCGAGAGCTGGGCGCAGCTGCTGCTGAAGTTCGTCGTCTCGCACCCGTCGGTGACCTGCGCGATCCCCGGCACGGGCAACCCGGCGCACATGCGTGCGAACGCGCAGGCGGGCGCGGGCGCGATGCCCGACGAGGCGATGCGGCGCAAGATGATCGCGGACGGCGGCTGGTAGCTTCGAACGCGGCGAAGCCGGCGCCCGGGGAGGGCAGCCGCCGATCCGACGCAGCCCGCCGGAACGGCTGTGCAAGCGCCCGCGACGGTGCCAGAATCGTTCGCACACGGCAGGAGAGCGCCATGTCCGCGACGCGCGTGCTCATCGTCGAAGACGAGCCCGAATTCCTTCGGCGCTTCTCGGAGGCGGTCGTCGCGGATCCCGGCCTGCAGCTGTTCGCCGCCGTTGCCACCGGCGCGGCGGCGATCGCGCTGCTCGATGCGCAGCTGCCCGACGTGATGCTCGTCGACCTCGGGCTGCCCGACATCGACGGCGTCGAGGTGATCCGGCACGCCGCGAAGCGCTGCCCGCAATGCGACGTGCTCGTGGTGACGATGTTCGGCGACGAGCAGCACGTCGTCGCGAGCATCGAGGCGGGCGCCACCGGCTACCTGCTGAAGGACGCGAGCAGCGAGCGCGTCGCCGCGGCCATCCACGAGCTGCGCGCGGGCGGCGCGCCGATCAGCCCGAGCATCGCGCGGCGCGTGCTCGCCCGCTTCCGCATCGCCGCGGCGAGTCCGCCGGCGGCGGGCGCTGCGGCGCCCGCCGGCCCGGGCAGGCCGCCGCACGACGGCAGCGTGCCCGCCGAGTCGCCGCTCACGCCGCGCGAGACCGAGATCCTGCGCATGGTCGCCAAGGGGCTGAGCTTCGAGACCGTGGGCGAAGTGATCGGCATCTCGCCGCACACCGTGGTCACGCACGTGAAGAAGATCTACCGCAAGCTTGCGGTGCATTCGCGCGGCGAGGCGGTGTATGAAGCGAGCCAGATGGGACTGCTGTAGCGGCGCGCCGCGCGTCGCGCGCTCGGCGAGGGTCTGCGCCGTTTCGGCGGCCCGCGCGGTGTCCGCCGTCGGCGCGGTGTACGCCGTCGGCGCGGTCTCCGTCCTCGCCGCCCTGGTCGTGTCGGT
>JBIQJM010000228.1:0-1626 GCA_044507525.1 Burkholderiales bacterium | reverse complement strand
GCCGCAGCGACTGCTGCTCCATCTCGACGAGGAAGGAATCGACGCGCGCGCGGAAATGCCGGTAGGCGATCATCGCGGGAATCGCGATCAGGATTCCGAGCGCGGTGTTGTACAGCGCCACCGAGATGCCGTGTGCCAGCTGTTGCGGGTTCGTACCGCCCGGCGCCTGCGCGCCGAAGATCTCGATCATTCCGACGACGGTGCCGAACAGCCCCATCAGCGGGGCGACGGCGGCGATCGTGCCGAGCGCCGACAGGTAGCGTTCGAGATGATGGGCGACGGCGCGCCCGGTCTCCTCCATCGCTTCCTTCATCAGCTCGCGTCCGGCGCCCTCGTGCCGCAGGCCGCTCGCGAGCACCCGCCCGAGGGGGGAGTTCACGGCAAGGCGATTCAGCATGTCGGGCGTGATCGACTGCGTGCGGCGCAGTCCGAGCACCTCGTCGAGCAGCCCGGGCGGCAGCACCTTCGACGGCTTCAGCGACACGAAGCGCTCGATGATCAGCGCGACGGCGGCGATCGAGGCGACAATGAGAAACCATACGGGCCAACCGGCCGCCTGGATGAGGGACAGCAAGACGTTCTCCGGGGTACCGATTCCGCCGAAAGGCACGCAATTGTCGGTTTTTTTTCCACTGCGCATCAAGTGCAGCCGTCGGACGGCGGCCGGCACGCCGGGGACGGCGCCGAATCGGCCGTCGGCGCGCGCCGCGCGCTCCGCGGCCTGGGGACAACTCTGTGAACAAGCTGTCGCTGCGCGGGGAGCTGCGCGGCAATTCCGGCAGGATGCCTGTGCGCTTCTCCATGCGCTCAGTGAAATGTCAAGCGAAATCAATCAGTTGACGAGAGCCCGCGCACTATGGCAAGCGCGGCGCGCAAGAATTTCGATCGCATGCCGCGTGTGGATAGGTTCGCCCCGGAAAGCCGCATGAGCGCTCGTTTTGCGACCGCAAATGAAGCAACGGTGCGGGAAATCCTGTCGGTGTCCCAACTGAACCGCGCCGTTGCTGGCTTGTTGCAGCGCAGCGTTCCGCCGGTGTGGGTTTGCGGCGAGATTTCGAACGCGACCCGCGCGGCCAGCGGCCACTGGTACTTCACGCTGAAGGATGCCGGCGCCCAGGTGCGCGCGGTGATGTTCCGCGGGCGCGCGCAGTACCTGGCGTTCGTGCCGCGCAACGGAGACCGGGTCGAGGCGCGGGCGGTGGTCACGCTGTACGAACCGCGCGGCGACTTCCAGCTCACGGTCGAGGCGATGCGCCCGGCCGGTGCCGGCGACCTGTTCCAGCGCTTCGTGAAGCTGAAGGAGAAGCTGCAGGCCGAGGGCCTCTTCGACAGCGCGCGAAAGCGACCGCTGCCCGCGTTTGCGCGCACGGTCGGTGTCGTGACCTCGCCGCGCGCGGCGGCGCTGCGCGACGTCCTCACGACGCTGCGGCGTCGGGCGCCCGGGGTCGGCGTCGTCGTCTATCCGGCGCTCGTGCAGGGCGTCGACGCGCCCGCCGCGCTGGTGGCCGCGCTGCAGGCGGCGTCGCGCCGGCGCGAGTGCGACGTGCTGCTGCTGGTGCGCGGCGGCGGATCGATCGAGGACCTGTGGGCCTTCAACGACGAGACGCTCGCGCGCGCGATCGCGGC
>JBIQJM010000227.1:0-1660 GCA_044507525.1 Burkholderiales bacterium | reverse complement strand
GGTACTTCGCGATGCCGGCGTAGAAGTTGTTCGGGATCGACAGCCAGCCGAGGTCGGCCGCGCCGATCGCGAGCGTCCCCCCCAGCATCAGCGCGACGCCGATCGGCACGCCGGCGAGCGTGAGCACGATGAAGAGCGCGAAGATCGCGACGTCGATCATCGTTGCGCCTGCCGCGGTTCAGTGCGCGGCCGGCGTGCGCACGAGTCGCACCAGGCGCTGCACCGCGCGCGCCGCGATCAGCAGCGCGAGCACCGGCAGCCACACCGTGTACCACCACTGGGGAACGCCGATGCCCGGCGAGGTCACCTCGTAGCGGTAGTCGTCCCACAGCAACCGCAGCGACAGGCCGAAGAGCACCAGGAAGGCGAGGATCGAGGCGGCCTCCGAGAACAGCGCGAGCGCGCGACGCCGGCGCGCGGATCCGGCGTCGTAGAGGAACTCGATCCGGATGTGGCGGTTGCGCGCGCCGGCGGCGGCGCTGGCGACCATCGTGAGCACCACCATCAGCGAGATCGAGATCTCCTCGGTCCACGCGAAGGACTGGTTGGTGAAGTAGCGTGCAATGACGTTGGCGAAGGTGATCAGCGCGAGCAGCGCCATCGCCGCCGCGCCGATCCAGTCTTCGGGAAGGCGCCGGGCGAATGGCGAGATGCGCGGGTCGCTCCGGCTCGCGTCCGCAGGGGTGGGATCGCTCATGAGGGAACGGAAAGGGCCGACCGACGGCGGAAGTCGGCTTCCGCGCCCGGTCGGCCCGCTCGTGGCAGACGCGCGCTCAGGCGGACTTGCTGCGCGAAGCGACCGCGGCTTCCGCCTGCTTCACGAGGTCGGGACCGATCTGCTTCGTCCACTTCTCGTAGACCGGGCGCACCGCCGTCTCGAAGGCCTTGCGCTCGTCGTCGGAGAGCCGCGTGACCTTCACGCCGAGCCCCTCGACTTGCTTCACCAGCGACTGGTCGTCGCGGGTGAGGCCCTTGCGCGCGATCGCGATCTCCTGCTTTCCGGCCTCGAGCGCGGCCGCGCGCACGATGTCGCGGTCCTGCGGCGTCCACGAGTTCCAGACGTCGCGGTTGACGACGAAGATCAGCGGATCGGCGACGTAGTCCCACATCGTCACGTGCTTCTGCCCGAGCGTGTGCAGCTTGGCCGCCGTGAAGATGTGCAGCGGGTTCTCCTGGCCCTCCACGGCGCCCGAGGCGAGCGCCGGCTGCGCGTCGGCCCAGCTCATCTGCGTCGGGTTCGCACCGAAGGCGGTGAAGGTGTCGTTGAAGATCGGCGAGCCGACGACGCGGAACTTCAGCCCCTTCATGTCGTCGGGCTTGCGGATCTCGTGCTTGGAGTTCGTCAGCTCGCGGAAGCCGTTCTCGCCCCATGCGAGCGGGACGACGCCCGCCTTCTCGACGATCTGCAGGATGCGCTTGCCGACCTCGCCCTGCGTCATCGCGTCGATCCCCGCGTGGTCGCGCGCAAGGAAGGGCAGCGAGAACAGGTTCAGCTCGCGGACCTGCGGCGACCAGTTGATCGTCGAGCCGACGGCGACGTCGATGACGCCCTGGCGGATCGCGGAGAACTCGCGCGTCTGGTCGCCGTTGACGAGCGAGACGTTCGGGTACAGCTTCATGTTGATCCGGCCCTGCGTGCGCTCGCGCACGAGGTCGATCC
>JBIQJM010000011.1:14484-58611 GCA_044507525.1 Burkholderiales bacterium | reverse complement strand
ATGTATGCGCCGCCGATCCGCTAGGGCGTGAAGGAGCGTTCGCGGCAGGCGGCAGCGGGGCGGGTGGGGCTGGGGCCGCGCGTCGGGCTCGGCCGGGCGGCCTCCGTCAGCGCGCGCGGCGAGGGGGCTGCGCACATCGCGGCTCCCGCTGCGGCGGTCGGCGCTGCGCACCGACTTCGGCGAGCAGCGCGCTGAGAGCGGCTGGAAAAAGTGCTCCAGAGCGAACGACTCCGCGCAGTGCTCTACCAGGCGCTGCTGCTCGCCGCGGTGGTCGGCATCGGCTGGTATCTCGTCTCGAACACGCTGCACAACCTGCAATCGCGCCAGATCCAGGTCGGCTTCGGCTTCCTGTGGCGCGAAGCCGGTTTCGAGATCGGCGAGACCTACGTCGAGTACGCGCCGTCGGACACCTACGCGCGCGCTTTCCTCGTCGGGCTCGTCAACACGCTGTGGGTGTCGGCGCTCGGCATCGTCGTGGCGACGGTGCTCGGCACGGTGATCGGCGTCGCGCGGCTGTCGTCGAACTGGCTGGTCGCGCGGCTCGCGGGGGCCTACGTCGAGTCCATGCGCAACATCCCGCTGCTGCTGCAGCTGTTCGTCTGGTACGGGCTGATCACCCAGCTGCTGCCGCCGGTGCGCCAGGCGGTCGACCTCGGCGGGCTCGCCTTTCTCAGCCAGCGCGGGCTGCGCTACGCGTGGCCGCAGGCGGCGCCGGGCTGGACGGCGGCCGGGTGGGCGCTCGCCGCCGCGATCGCGGCGGCTCTCGCGTGGCGGGCGCTTGCTCGCCGGCACCAGCGCGAAACCGGCGCGCAGTGGCCGATCCTGGCGCCGTCGTTCGCGCTCGTCGTCGGCCTGCCGCTGGCGGCGTGGTGGATCGCCGGCGCGCCGGCCGCGCTCGACGTCCCGCAGCTCGGCGGCTTCGATTTCCGCGGCGGACGCGCGCTGTCGCCCGAGTTCATCGCACTGCTCGTCGGCCTGTCGACCTATACCGCGGCCTTCATCGCCGAAGTCGTTCGCGGCGGGCTGCTCGCCGTTCCCCGCGGGCAGACCGAGGCGGCGATGGCCCTGGGGCTGCAGCCCGGGCAGCGGCTGCGCCTCGTCACGCTGCCGCAGGCGATGCGCGTGATCGTCCCGCCGCTCACCAACCAGTACCTGAACCTGACGAAGAACTCGTCGCTCGCGGTGGCGATCGGCTACCCCGACCTGGTCGCGGTCGCCAACACGTCGATGAACCAGACCGGACAGGCGATCGAGGCGATCGCGATCCTGATGGCGGTCTACCTCACGATCAGCCTGGTGATCTCGCTGGCGATGAACCGGTACAACGCGCGCGTGCGCCTCGTCGAACGGTAGCCGCGTGCGCTGGATCCGCGCGAACCTCTTCTCGTCGCCGGGCAACGCGCTGCTCACGCTGGCGCTCGTCGCCCTGCTCGCCTGGGCGCTGCCACCGGCGCTCGACTGGCTCGTCTTCGACGCGGTGTGGGGCCGCGCGCCGGCGGCCGCCTGCGACGCGGTGCGCGGCCAAGGCGCATGCTGGGCGGTGGTCGCCGAGAAATTCCGCTTCATGCTCTTCGGCTTCTATCCGTACGAACTGCAGTGGCGCCCGGCGCTGGTCATCCTCGTGCTGTGCGCCCTCCTCGTCGTCTCGGCGATCCCCTTCTTCTGGCGCAGCTCGCTCGCGCTCGTGTGGGCGGCGGGCATCGCGCTCGCCTTCTGGCTGATGGGCGGCGGCTTCGGCCTCGAACCGGTGCGCAGCGAACAATGGGGCGGGCTGCCGGTCACGCTGATCCTCGCCATCTTCGGCGTCGCCTTCGCGTTCCCGCTCGGCGTACTGCTCGCGCTCGGACGCCGTTCGTCGCTGCCGATCGTGCACGCGCTGTCGGTCGTCTACATCGAGGTGATCCGCGGCGTGCCGCTGATCACGGTGCTGTTCATGGCGTCGGTGATGTTCGCCCTCTTCCTGCCCGAGAACGTGCGCATCGAGCAGCTGCCGCGCGCGCAGATCGCGCTGATCCTCTTCGTCGCCGCGTATCTCGCCGAGGCGGTGCGCGGCGGCCTGCAGGCGGTTCCGCGCGGCCAGTACGAGGCAGCCGAGGCGCTCGGCCTGCCCTACTGGAAGTCGATGGCCTTCGTGATCCTTCCGCAGGCGCTGCGCGTGGCGATTCCTTCGCTCGTCAACAGCTTCATCTCGCTGTTCAAGGACACCTCGCTCGTCGTCATCATCGCGATCTTCGACTTCGCCTACGCGGTGAAGAAGTCGGTCGAGACCGATTTCGAATGGAAGCCCTACTTCATCGAGGCCTTCCTGTTCTCGATCGCCGTCTACTGGGTGTTCTGCTTCGCGATGTCGCGCTACAGCCAGTGGCTCGAGCGCGGACTCGCGCGAGGGCAACGCGGATGAGCCGCGCGGAGGGAGAACTGCGTTGAACGAACCGAGCTCGCGCCGACGCCCGGACCGGGCCGCGACGCCCCGGGCCGATGCGACCCCTGCGATCCTGATCGAAGGGATGAGCAAGTGGTTCGGCGATTTCCAGGTGCTGCGCGACATCGACCTGCGCGTCGAGGCCGGAGAACGCATCGTGATCTGCGGCCCGTCGGGCTCGGGCAAGTCGACGCTGATCCGCTGCATCAACCGGCTCGAGCCGCACCAGCAGGGGCGCATCGTGGTCAACGGCACCGAGCTGACCGACAACCTGCGGAACATCGACGCGGTCCGCTCCACCGTCGGCATGGTGTTCCAGCACTTCAACCTGTTCCCGCACCTCACGGTGCTGGAGAACTGCACGCTGGCGCCGATCTGGGTGCTGCGCAGGCCGCGCGCGCAGGCGCAGGCCGACGCGATGCGCTATCTCGAGCGCGTGCGCATCGCCGACCAGGCGCACAAGTACCCGGGACAGATCTCGGGCGGACAGCAGCAGCGCGTCGCGATCGCCCGCGCACTGTGCATGAACCCGTCGATCATGCTCTTCGACGAGCCGACCTCGGCGCTCGACCCGGAGATGGTCAAGGAAGTGCTCGACACGATGATCATGCTGGCGCGCGAAGGCATGACGATGGTCTGCGTGACGCACGAGATGGGCTTCGCGCGTGCCGTCGCCGACCGCGTGATCTTCATGGACTGCGGCGAGATCGTCGAGCAGGACACGCCCGAGCGCTTCTTCGGGGCGCCGAGGAACGAGCGCACGAAGCAGTTCCTCGGGCAGATCCTGCACCGCTGATCCGTGTGCGGATCGGTCCGGAGGGCGTGCGGATCGGTCGGAGGGCGCGCGGATCGATCGGCGCCCGCCCGCCTACATGTAGCCGAGCACGCGATCGACCGAGTGCCGGATGTGCAGCGTGAGCGCGAGCGACGCCTGGTCGTCGGCGTCGAGGATCTTCGCCGCCAGCGGCAGGTAGCCGGTTTCCTCGAACTGCGCATGCGCCTCGTAGCGGTCGCACAGGCGCGCGACGATGCCCGCGTCGAGCTCCGCGCTGCGGCCGCGCGCGATCCGCACGAGCGCCGGCTCGATCGCCTTCCAGTCTTCCTCGATCTGTCGATGCTCGCGCGTCAGCCGCGCGGCGAGCGCCGCGACGAGCGACGCCTCGTCGCCGGCCGCGGCGCTGCGCGCGACCGCCGGAAAGAGCGCCTGTTCCTCTTCGGCGTGATGCTCGATCACCGCCTCGCGAAAGAACGCGACGAGCGCCTGCGCGCCTTCGCGCAGCGCCTGGCGATCGGCGCCGGCCTGCGCGCGCCCGGCCGCCAGCGCGCGCAGCTGCTCGAGCCGGACCAGGATGCCGGCGTGGCTGCGCGAGAACTCGTTCAGCGGCGCGGCCTGCGCAGCCGCCTTCGGGTCGGGCTCCTCGGCCATCGGGGCTCTCCGCAGCGCATCCACCGCTACAGGCGGAAGATCTTGCCCGGGTTGAGGATGTCGTCGGGGTCGAGCGCGCGCTTGATCCGCCGCATCAGCTCGAGGCCGTCCTCTCCGGCCTCCTCCTCGAGGAACCCCATCTTGTGCAGGCCGACGCCGTGCTCGCCGGTGCAGGTGCCGTCCATCGACAGCGCCAGGCGCACGATGCGTTCGTTGAGGCGCTCGGCCTCGGCCATCTCGTCGGGGTCGTCCGGGTCGACGAGCAGCATCGCGTGGAAGTTCCCGTCGCCGACGTGTCCGACGATCATCGTCGGGAACTTCGCGGTATCGAGGATCGCGCGCGCGCCGGTGATGGATTCGCTCAGCCGGGAGATCGGCACGCAGGTGTCGGTGGAGATCGCGCGCGCGCCGGGCCGCTGCTGCAGGCCGGCGAAATACGCGTTGTGCCGCGCCGTCCACAGCCGCGTGCGATCCTCGGGACGCGTCGCCCAGTCGAAGTCCTGCCCGCCATGCTCGTGCGCGATCTCCTGCACGAGCCCGGCCTGCTCGCGCACCGACGCCTCGGTGCCGTGGAACTCGAAGAACAGCGTCGGCGCCTCGCGCAGCGTCGTGTGGCTGTGCGCATTGATCGCACGGATCATGTGCTCGCACAGGAACTCGCAGCGGGCGACCGGGACGCCGACCTGGATCGTCTGGATCACCGCGTCGACGGCCGACCGGAGGCTGGGGAAGTTGACCACCGCCGCCGAGATCGCCTCGGGCACCGGGTACAGCTTCACGCTGACCTCGGTGATGATGCCCAGCGTTCCTTCGGAGCCGACGAAGAGCCGCGTGAGGTCGTAGCCGGCGGACGACTTCTTCGCACGGCGCGCGGTGCGCACCACCTTTCCGTCGGCAGTGACGACGGTGAGGCCGAGCACGTTCTCCTTCATCGTGCCGTAGCGCACGGCGTTGGTGCCCGACGCGCGCGTGGCCGACATGCCGCCCAGGCTCGCGTTCGCGCCCGGATCGATCGGGAAGAACAGCCCGGTGCCCTTGAGCTCGTCGTTCAGCTGCACGCGCGTCACGCCCGCCTGCACCGTCGCGGTGAGGTCTTCGGGCTGCACGGCGAGCACGCGGTTCATCTGCGACAGGTCGATCGACACGCCGCCCCGCACCGCCAGCAGGTGCCCTTCGAGCGACGAGCCGACGCCGAAGGCGATGACCGGCACGCGATGCTCGCGGCACAGGCGCACGACCTCGGCGACTTCCTCGGTGCGGTGCGCGAAGACGACGGCGTCGGGCGGCGTGGCGGGAAAAGGCGACTCGTCGCGGCCGTGATGCTCGCGCACCGCGGCCGCCGTGCTGAAGCGCTCGGCGAAACGTGCGCGCAAGGCCTCGGCGAGCGCGTCGGGAAACGGACGCTTCAGCGCGTCGGCGACGATCGTGGGGCTGTTCATGACGGTTCTTCCCGTGCGGTGTGCTGCGCGACCCGGGCGCAACGGCATGCGCCGGACCGGCCGGTCGAGGATACAGATTATCCGTCGGCGCTACACTCGGTCGATCCACACCGCGGAGGAATCGCAGCCATGGGATATCGCCTGTCGAAGATCGCCACCCGGACCGGCGACGACGGATCGACCGGACTGGGCGACGGCAGCCGCACGAAGAAGGACGGCCCGCGCATCGAGGCGATCGGCCAGGTCGACGAGCTGAACTCGACGATCGGCGTGCTGCTCACCGAGCCGATGCCCGATGCGGTTCGCGAGCAGCTGATCGGCATCCAGCACGACCTGTTCGACCTCGGCGGCGAGCTGTGCATCCCCGGTTTCGAGAACCTGCACGAGTCGCAGGTCGCGAAGCTCGACGCGCTGCTCGACGAGCACAACGCCGGACTGTCGCGACTGCAGGAGTTCGTGCTGCCCGGCGGCTCGCGCGCCGCCGCCCATGCGCATCTGGCGCGCACCGTCTGCCGTCGCGCGGAACGTGCCGTCGTTGCGCTGGGAAACGCCGAGACCGTGCGGCCGGACTGCCGCCGCTACCTCAATCGGCTGTCCGACCTGCTGTTCGTGCTGGCCCGGGTGATGAACCGGCACGCCGGCGTCACCGACGTGATGTGGCAGAAGGACCGGAAGCGCTGAGCATCCCGGCCCGGGCGGCGCTCAGGCTTCGCGCGCCGCCTCGAGATAGGAGACGAGCTTCGCGCTCGTCTGCCGCAGCCGCTCCGAGAGCAGCTGCACGAGCTTCAGCAGGATCTTGTTGCCGAGCGCCGGCTCGTCGCCGAGCACGAGCATCAGCGCGTCGCGGGTGAGCACGGCGATGCGGCTGTTCTCGAGCGTGACGCAGGAGGCGAAGCGCGGCTCGCCGTCGAACATCGACATCTCGCCCAGCGAATGCCCCGCGTGGGCGACCGCGATGCGCGACGGATAGTTGTAGCGATTGCGGCGCAGGACGTCGACCATGCCCTGCATCAGCAGCATCATGAAGTCGCCCGTCTCGCCCTCGTTGATGATGGTGACGCCGGGCGGTGCTTCGTAGACGTACATGAAGGTGCCGAGCTTGCGGGTCTCGTCGATGTCGAGCCCCGAGAACAACGGCGTCTTGGCCATCAAGGCATGGATCTGGTCGGCGAAATCGCTCGCACGACCGATCGGCTTCAGGCCGACGGCGAGCAACCGCTCGTGCGGCGTTCGCCGCGCGGGAGCCGATGCACTTGACGCCGGTTCGGGCGATACACCGCCTTTCACCGCTTCCATCGATTCCTCCGAAAGGTTGCCACGTTTATAGCATGGTAAACGGCGCCTCACGGACGGGGCGCGTCACTCGTTGCCCGTTTCGGGCTATTTCCGACGGATGGCGTCTGTCCGGGGCTCGACGCACGAGGCAGCCGAGGCGCCGGCGCGACTCATCGCACCGTCGTCGCAGGAGGCTGCACGCGCCGCGCTTCGCCGGCCGCTTCTTCGATCGTGCGCCGGCGCTGCCGGACCGACCCGGCCAGCGAGTCGAGCACGCGCACGCTCTCGTCCCACGCGATGCAGCCGTCGGTGATGCTCTGGCCATAGCGAAGCGCCTGTCCGTCGACCAGGTCCTGCCGCCCCGCTTCCAGGTGGCTTTCGATCATGACGCCGACGATGCGCGAGTCGCCGCCGGCGATCTGCGCGCCGATCGCCGTCGACACCGGCACCTGGTTCTCGGGCCGCTTCTGGCTGTTGCCGTGGCTCGCGTCGATCATCAGCCGGCACGCGAGCCCCTCGGCCGCAGCGGCGCGACAGGCGGCGTCGACGCTCGCCGCGTCGTAGTTCGGATGCTTGCCGCCACGCAGGATCACGTGGCAGTCGTCGTTGCCGTTCGTCGAGACGATCGCGGAGTGTCCGCCCTTCGTCACCGAGAGGAAATGATGCGGCTGCGATGCGGCCTTGATCGCATCGAAGGCGATGCGCAGGTTGCCGTCGGTGCCGTTCTTGAAGCCCACCGGGCACGACAGCCCGGAGGCGAGCTCGCGATGAACCTGCGACTCCGTCGTTCGCGCCCCGATCGCGCCCCACGAGATCAGGTCCGCGTAGTACTGCGGCGTGATCATGTCGAGGAACTCGGTGCCGGCGGGCAGCCCCGAGCGGGTGATGTCCAGCAGCAGTTCGCGCGCCGTGCGCAGCCCCTTGTTGATGTCGAAGCTGTTGTCGAGGTTCGGGTCGTTGATGAGGCCCTTCCAGCCGACCGTCGTGCGAGGCTTCTCGAAGTAGACGCGCATCACGATCTCGAGCTCGCCGGCGAGGCGCCTGCGCTGCTCGACCAGCCGCCGGGCGTATTCGCGGGCCGCGGCCGGATCGTGGATCGAGCACGGGCCGATGACGACGATCAGCCGATCGTCCTCGCCGTGCAGGATGCGGTGGATCGACTGCCGAGACTCGAAGGTGGTTTCGGCGGCCGGCGCGTCGATGGCGAGCTCGCGCAGCAGGTGTGCCGGGGGAGCGAGTTCCTTGATCGCGCGGATTCGGAGGTCGTCGGTGCTGTGGGTCATCGGGGTGCCGCCCAAAAAGAAAAACCGCCGGACGTTGCCGGCGGTTTCGTGGAATTCGGTGGTTCGCTGCTTCGGAATCTACGCGCGCACTGCCGACTCGCCCCGCCAGCTGCAGGGAGAGTGAAAGAAGAAGCGCGTAAATCGGCCACGCAGGCCGTATGTGCGATGCAACATCCGCGCAGTGTACGTCCGCAGCCGGCGCCGGGCAAGCGCCCGGGCTTGCGCGAACGCAACGTTCGGGTGGGACGGGCTCAGCCGTCGGCGGTGCGCGACCGGCCGGCGAGCGGTGTACGCGGCACCCAACGCGCGAAGACGGCCGCGCCGAGGAAGGCGATGCCGCCCACCGAAGCGACGGCCACCGCGAGCGGCGTGACCGCGGCCACCGCGGACAGCAGCGCCGGCCCGGCCGTCGCGCCGGCGTCGGAGAGCAAGCGCCAGACGCCGAGGAACTGCACGCGTCCGGACGCGGGCGCGTGATCGACGCCGAGCGTCATCACGATGCCCGAGCCGATGCCGTTGCCGAAGCCGATCAGCAGCGCGGCGACGAGCAGCGTCGCCGCCGAGTTCGTGAACGGCACCGCCAGCAGCGCGATGCCCATGATCACCATCGCGGGCACCGCGGTGGCGCGTCGCCCGTGCAGGTCCATGCGCCGTCCGGCGGGATAGAAGACGAGCATGTCGATCGCACTCGACAACCCGAAGATCAGCGAGACGCTCGCGGCACCCAGCCCGATCTGATCGGCCCACAGCGGCACGATCGCCTGGCGCGAGGCGCGCACCGCGGCGATCAGCACGACGCCCAGGCCGATGGTCGCGAACACGCGCCGATGCTCGCTCAGCACTGCGCGCAGGCGCAACGACGCGGGCTGCGCGACCGCCGCGCCGTGCGACGGCAGCTCGGTGACCGACAGCGTCACGAAGGCGCCGACGACGAGTGCGACGATGCCGACCCCGTACGCCGCGTCGGTGCCGAAGGCGGGAATCGCCGCGGCGGCGGCGAAAGGCCCGACGAACAGTCCGATGCGCAGCACGCCGCCGAGCGTGGACAGCGCGCGCGCCCGGTACTGGATCGGCACCGCCTCCGCGACCCAGCTCAGCCGCGCGAGGTTGAAGACCGCGGCCGACATGCCGATCATCGTGATGGCGGCGGACAGCACGAAGAGGTCGCGTGCGAGCGCGCACAGCAGCATCGCGACTGCGGCCCACAGCGACGCGCCGATCATCGCGCGCCGCTCGCCGAAACGCGCGGTGATCGCCGATGCCGGCACGTTGCTCGCGAGCGATCCGACGCCGATCAGCGTGACGACCAGCGCGGCCTGCGCGACCGAGGCCCCGAGCTCGCGCGCCGTGAGCGGCACGATCGGAAGGATCGCGCCTTCACCGATGCCGAACAGGAGCGAGGGGCCGAACGCGGGCAGCGCGATCCGGCGCAGGCTGAAGGCAGGCGGACTCACGCGCCGTGCGCGCAGGTGCCGACGCGCTCAGGCGGCGGTGCCGCCCACCGTCATCCGCTCGATGCGCAGCGTCGGCTGGCCGACGCCGACCGGAACGCTCTGGCCGTCCTTGCCGCAGACGCCGATGCCCGGGTCGAGCCGCATGTCGTTGCCGATCATCGTGACGCGCTGCAGGGCGTCGGGGCCGTTGCCGATGATCGTGGCACCCTTGACCGGGTAGCGCGGCTTGCCGCCCTCGATCCACCACGCCTCGGAGGCCGAGAAGACGAACTTGCCGTTCGTGATGTCGACCTGTCCGCCGCCGAAGTTCACCGCGTACAGGCCGCGGTCGACCGAGGCGAGGATCTCGGCCGGATCGCGCTCGCCGGCGAGCATGTAGGTGTTCGTCATGCGCGGCATCGGCAGGTGCGCGAAGGATTCGCGCCGGCCGTTGCCGGTGACGGCGGTCTTCATCAGGCGGGCGTTCAGCGTGTCCTGCAGGTAGCCCTTGAGCACTCCGTCCTCGATGAGCACGTTGCGCTGCGTCGCGTTGCCTTCGTCGTCGATGTTCAGCGACCCGCGCCGCTCCGACAGCGTGCCGTCGTCGACGACGGTGACGCCGCGGCTCGCGACGCGCTCGCCGATGCGGCCGGAGAACACCGAAGAGCGCTTGCGGTTGAAGTCGCCCTCCAGGCCGTGGCCGACCGCCTCGTGCAGCAGCACGCCGGGCCAGCCCGGGCCGAGCACGACGGTCATGGCGCCGGCCGGCGCCGGGCGCGCCTCGAGATTGGTGAGCGCCGCGTGCACCGCTTCGTCGACGTACTTCGCGAGGCGCTCGTCGTCGAAATGGGCGAAGTCGAAGCGCCCGCCGCCGCCGCTGTGTCCCTGCTCGCGCCGGCCGTTCTGCTCGGCGATCACGGTGAGCGACAGGCGCACGAGCGGACGGACGTCGGCGGCGATGCGCCCGTCGGAGCGCGCGACGAGGACGACGTCGTATTCGGCCGCCAGCCCCGCCATGACCTGGCGCACGCGCGGATCCTTCGCGCGCGCCATGCGCTCGATGCGCTCGAGGAGCGCGACCTTCTGCGCCGCCTCGAGCCGGGGAATGGGGTCGTCGGGCCGGTACAGCGAATGTCCGTTCGCCGGGGCGAGCGCGCCCGCGACCTTCGTGCGTCCGGCGCCGCGGGCGGCGATCGTGCGCGTGGCACGCGCGGCGTTCATCAGCGCGTCGGCGCCGATCACGTCGGAATAGGCGAAGGCGGTCTTCTCGCCGGAGACGGCGCGCACGCCGACGCCCTGGTCGATCGAGAAGCTGCCCGACTTGACGATGCCCTCTTCCAGGCTCCAGCCCTCGCTGCGCGTGAACTGGAAATACAGGTCGGCGTAGTCGACGCGATGACGGAAGATCTCCGCGAGCGCGGCCGACAGATGCGTTTCGTCGAGTCCGTAGGGCTCGAGCAGCACCGAGCGCGCCACGGCCAGCGTTTCGAAAGGTGTTTCGACGATTTTCATGAATGCATGCTACAGGACGCGATGCGCGAGCGCGGGGATACGCGCGCGCACCGAATCGATCCGGCTGCGCTCGACGTCGCCGACCGCGACTCCCTCGCCCTCCTCGTGCACCGCGACGATTTCACCCCAGGGATCGACGAGCATCGAATGTCCCCACGTGCGTCGACCGTTCTCGTGCCGTCCGCCCTGCGCCGGCGCCAGCACGTAGCACTGGTTCTCGATCGCGCGGGCGCGCAGCAGCACCTCCCAGTGCGCCGACCCTGTGGTGTAGGTGAAGGCGGAAGGCACGAGAATCAAGTCCGCCGGCGCGAGGCTGCGGTAGAGCTCGGGGAAGCGCAGGTCGTAGCAGACGCTCAGCCCGATGCGCCAGCGCGCGGCCGCGTCGCTCGCGCCCGCGTCGAGATCGAACACCGTCGGCGTGCGCCCGGGAACGATCGTCGCCGCTTCGTCGAAACGCTCCTCGCCGTGCTGGAAGCCGAACAGGTGGATCTTGTCGTAGCGCGCGACGCGGGCGCCGTCGGGCGCGTAGACGAAGCTCGTGTTCAGCACCTTGCCGGGGTTGGGGCTGAACAGCGGCAAGGTCCCGCCGACGATCCAGGCGCCGGACGCCACCGCCTGCTCGGCAAGGAAACGCTGGATCGGCCCCTCGCCTTCGGCCTCGCGGATCGCGAGCTTGTCGCGGTCGCTGCGCCCGAGAAGCGCGAAGTACTCGGGCAACGCAACGAGGCGGGCACCGGCCGCGGCGGCTTCGGCGATGCCCGCCGCTGCGCGCTCCAGGTTTTCGGCGACGTTCGTCGACGAGACCATCTGCACGGCGGCCACGCGCAGGCGCGCATCGGTCGTCGCCACGATGGTGGCCGGGACGGGCTTCGAGGACATCTCCTCCTCCTTCAGGGAACGGGCGGCGCACCGCCGGGCAGGGCCGACGGCACGTCGGGCGACACCGGCGTGGGCGGCACGGGCCGCGCGCGGCGGGACACCTGCGGATCGTCCCACGGACCGGTCACGTCGTACTCGAAAGCGAACATCTGCTGCAGCGGCTCGCGAAGCACCATCTGCGCGACGAAGGAACCGAGCCCGAGCGCCGGATTCGCCAGCGCGGCGTAGGCGAGCGACGCGAGACCCGCGTTCAGCTCCGGGCGCACTTCGACGACGAGCGCCTGCGTCTCGGCCGGGATGTTCGCCTCGCCGCGGATCGCCACCTGCGCCGCCACGCCGCGCATGCGGAAATCGTCGGTGCGCGCGACGCCGTCGAGCACGCGGACGGTACCGTCGATCTCGTCGAAGGCGAAGCCCTCGGAGAACACGTCGCGGAAATCGAAGACGAGGCGCCGGCGCAGCGACTGCAGGTTGAGGACGCCGATCAGCTTCGCGATGCCCGGCTCGGTCTTCAGGAACTGCCCCTTGCCCAGCGAGAGCTCGATCTCTCCACCGAGCGAATGCGTGTCCAGGCGCATCGGCGAGCCGTTCCAGTGCAGCTCGCCGCTCAGCCGGCCGGCACCGCCGCGCAACAGGTCGCGGTAGTCGAAGAGCGAGAGCAGCTCGCCGGCGTCGGCGACCGACAGCGTGAAGCGCATCGTGCTGTAGGGCTGCGCGTCGCCGCGCCGCGTGCGCCAGCTGCCGGTCGCGTCGAGCGTGCCCGCCGGGTGCTGCAGCTGCAGCTGCTGCAGCCGCCACACCGGCGTGCGCCGCGTCTCGTCGTTCCGGGCGCGCAGTTGCAAGGCGCCGAGCGCGCGTCCGCCGAGCACGAGCTCGTCGGCGACGATGTCGAGCGCGGGCAGCGAGCGCGGCGTCGAGTCGACCAGCTGCTCGATGTCGTCGATGCGGTCGGCGGGGATGTACAGGCGAGTGAACCTCGCCGACAGCTGTCCGCCGGGCGCGCCGGATCCGGGCGGCGTCCAGTGCAGGTAGCCGTCGACGCCGCGCGCGTGCAGGTTCGCCTGCCACGAGGCGTCGACGCGCGTGGCGCCGACCACCACGTCCTCGAAGGTCCGGCCGCCGAGGCGTACGCGATCGGAGACGATGGTGACGACGTCGGGCGACAGCGAGGGCTCGCCGGCGGCATCGGCCCGCGACGACGGCCCGTCGAGCAACCCGCTCCAGGCGTCGAGGTCGAGCTGTTGCGCCTGCACGCGTGCCGCGAAGCCCGAATCGGGCAGCACGGCTTCGGTGCCCAGCGCCAGCGCACCGCGACGCAGGACCGCGCGCTGCGCGCCCGGCGCGCGCTCGCGCTCGACGACGAGCTGCGCCGCGTCGCGCAGCGAAATGCGCAGCGTCTCGATGCCCGACGCGGTGGAGGACGATTCGACGCGCAGCGGCCAGCGCTCGCCGGCCTGCTTCGCGAACGGGGCCGGCAGCGTGCTGGCGACGCCGGCGAGGTCGGAGTCGATCGCCAGCGACGCCACGCGGTCGCGCAGCTCGAAGCGCGCGTCGAAGGCGAGCGAGCCGCTCAGCGCCTGCGCGATGCGCGCGGGCAGCGCCGAGCCGAAGGAGGCGTCCCGCCATTGCGCGAGCGAAGCGGCCGGAACCGTGCCGCTCGCCTCGACGCGCAGCTGGCCCGGCGCCGGCGCGTCGCCCTGCGCACGCAACTCGCCGCCGAGGAACCGGGCGCGCAGGCCGTGCAGCGACAGTCGGTCTTCGGTGAACTCGAGGCGCCCGACGAGCCCGGCGAAGGGCGGCAGCGCGCGGCCGAGAGCGACGTCGTTGCCGGCGAAGGTGACCGCGCCGCGCACGCGGGTCGCGTGGGGATCGCCGAGCGGCAGCTCGAGCGCGAGCTGCAGCTTCGCGTCGCCGCTGGCCGAGGTCTCGCGCGTGAAGTCGTCGATCTTCGTGCGCAGGTCGCTCTCGTTGACGAAGCGGATCATGTCCTGCGCCGGGCCGGCACCGCTGCCCTCGACCTGCAGCAGCGGCTTCGCGAAATCGGCGATGCGCGCACGGGTTCCGGCGAGCGCCACGTTCCACACCCTGCCCGACTGCGCGTCGATCTCCATGCCGGCCCCCTCGAAGCGCAGGGCACCGTGGATGCGGTCGATCGCCGGCCAGCCGGGCGCGTAGGCCAGGCGCCCGTCGGCCAGGCTCGCCTCGACGAGGAAAGTGCCGGTGGCCGGATCGCGGTACGGGAAGTCCTCGAGGTCGCCCTGCAGGACGAAGCGCGCGTCCTCCGAGCGACCGGCCCGCACCGCGTCGCGCACCCAGTTGCGCACGTCGGCCGGGATGACCAGCGGCAGGTAGCGGGCGGTGCGCGAGGCATCGGCACGCTCGAGGCGGCCGGCGAGATCGACGATGCCGGCACCGCGCCCGCCGCTGCGCCAGGTGCCCGATACCTCGCCGGCCGCGTCGCGGTTCGCGAAGCGCAGCGAGGCGATGCGCAGGGCGACGGCCGGCGTTTCGCTGCCGGCCGGCGCCGGGTCGATCGTCCACGTCGCCCGCGCGTCGAGCTGCTCGAGCGGCACGTCGGCCTCGGCGAACAGGCCGGGGAAGCGCAGTACCGAACCCTCTCCGCGCAGCGTCGCCTCGCCGCCCGCGCGCGTCAGGCGCACGACGCCCGAGACGTTGCGAAAGCCCGGCAGCCGCAGTTCGCCCGGACGCAGCGGCGCGCCTTCGTCCCACGCGAAGGACAGCTGCTCGAAGGCGGCATCGAGCGTGCCGCGCACGTCGCCCGGCTCGGCCGACCATTCGAGCGCGAGACGACGCACCTCGCCTTCGACCTGCAGCGGCTCGAGCCGCGCGCGCACGTCGGCCGGCAGCGGAAAGCCGCGCATCCAGGCAAGCGTGCGCGCAGCGTCGAAGCGCCCGAGCGAGAGCCGCGCGGCGAGAAGCTCGCCCGCGGGCCCGAGACGCAGCATCGGCTCGCCGGCGATCGCACGGAAGCGGCCGTGCTGCTCGTCGTCGAGCTCGAGCTTCTCGAAGACGAGCGTGCTGCGGCCGGCCGCGTCGTGCGACGCGTGTGCATCGAGGCGCAGCGCGGCGAGCGGAACCGGCTGGCCGTGGACGCGCGCGCGGAGCGCCGCGGCCTCCAGCTTCAGCGCCGTGCGGTTCGCCACGTCGGGATCGAACTGCGTCCACGCGCGGAAACCGACGCGCCCGGAGTCGACCTCGACGCCGCGTGCGACGACCGGCACGCCGAGAACGCCGCCCCAGCGCTCCCATTCGGCGAGCGACGCAGCGAGGTCGGCGCTGCGTGCACCGACGTAGGCCTCGCCGCGCCAGGTTCGCCAGTCGGCCGGCGACTGGAAGGGCGCATGGGCGAATTCGATCGCCGCGTCGACGTCCTGCGCGACGTCGCCCCACGCGGGTACGTGCAGCGACGCGCGATGCCGGCGGCCGACCGACCCGACCGCGATGTCGACTCCGTCGAGCCCGACGCGCTGGCCGCTCGGTCGGTCGACGACTTCGACGCGCGCATCGTGCAGCAGGATCCTTCGGTGCGCGAGCAGCTGCTCGAAGGCACCGGAGCCGGATCCCCCGGGCGCGGCGAGATCGATGTCGAAGCCGCCGACACGCAGTCGCTGCGGCGCCAGGCGCTCGATGCGCAATGCGGGGGAGTCGACCTCGAGCAGCGACAGCGCGAGGCGGCCGCGCAGCGCGCGCCGCATCGAGACGACGGCGCGCACCCGATCGGCCGACAGCGCCTCGACGCCGTCGGCGTCGCGCACCGCGACGCCTTCCGCGACCAGCCAGGGCCGCCATCCGTCGAAACCGGTGGAGAACGCGCCGATGCGGACCTCGAGTCCGGTGCTCTCGGACAGCCGGTGCTCGATCTGGGGTCGCCAGCGCTCGAGGTTCGGCCAGACGAGGGTGCGCAGCGCGATGTACGCGCCGGATGCCGCCACCGTCAGCGCGAGCAGGATCAACGCGAGCCACCGGAGCGCGCGCTCGATTCGAGTCGGGCCGGCGACCGGCGATTCGGTGGCGTTCATGAGCGACAATCGGGCTCAAGCATAACCTTTCGGACCGGCGATCATGGCCTTCCACGGCGAGCGCCATTCGGCCTACTTCCGGCGCACCCTGGCCGCATTCGCCGCGCGCGCGGACGAGGCGTCGGTCCGGCATCGCCTCGCCGCGCTCTCCGACGCGCCGGTCTCGCGACAGGCGATCGAGGCGCTCGTCGCGCACGAGCGCGCGCAGGCGGCCGGCCCGCAGGCCGCGGCAGACGACGCCGCACTCGCGCGCGCGCTGCGTCGCGCACGCGGCTGGCTGATGCTCGCACTGATCGAGCGCGACACGGGCGGACGCGCGTCGCTCGAGGAAGTCTGCGCGGCGATGACCGCCTTCGCCGAGATCGCGACCACGCTCGCGATGCGCGCCGCCGGCGCGGCGCTCGTCGCACGGCACGGCATGGCGCTCGACCGCGACGGCCGCCCGCAGGACCTGCTCGCGGTCGGCATGGGCAAGGTGGGCGGCGGCGAGCTGAACGTCTCCTCCGACCTCGACCTGGTCTTCGTGTTCCGCGGCGAAGGCGAAAGCGCCGGGGCGCCGGGCACCGGCAGCGGCGTCGTCGCGACGAGCGAATGGATGCACCGGCTCGCGCGGCGCACGATCGCGCTGCTGTCGGAAAGCGACGCCGACGGCTTCGTCTTCCGCGTCGACGCGCGCCTGCGCCCGAACGGCGACTCCGGACCGCTGGTCGCGTCGTTGCCGATGCTCGAGCAGTACTTCTATGCGCAGGGGCGCGAGTGGGAGCGCTTCGCCTGGCTGAAGGGGCGCGTCATCGCCGATTCGGGCACCGCCGAAGCGGCCCGGGCGGACGCCGCGGCCGGATGCGAAGACACCGGAACGGCGCCCGAGGACGCCGCTGCGGCACGCGCGGGCAACGGATCGGCACGCGAGCGCGACGAGGCGGCGCTGGCGCGGATCGTCTCGCCTTTCGTCTATCGCCGCTATCTGGACTTCGACGCGATCGAGGCGCTGCGCGCGCTGCACGCCAAGGTGCGCGCCGAGGTCGCCCGCCGCGCGGCGCGCGACCCGGAAGCCTTCGACGTCAAGCTCGGCCGCGGCGGCATCCGCGAGATCGAGTTCATCGCGCAGCTGTTCCAGATCGTGCGCGGCGGGCAGGATCCGACGCTGCAGGACCGGCGCACGCTCGAGACGCTCGAGGCGCTCGCGGCCAGGGGCCTGCTGCCGCAGGAGGAGAGCGAGGCCCTCGCGCGCGCGTATCGACTGCTGCGCCGTACCGAGCACATGCTGCAATATCGCGAGGACGCGCAGACGCATCGCCTGCCGCGCGCGCCGCGCGAGCGCGAGGCGATCGCCGCGATGCTGGGGACGTCGGCGGAAGACTTCGACGCGGCGATCGAGGAATGCGCCGAAGAGACGGCGCGGATCTTCGACCGCCTGCTCGCACCGGCCGAGGGCGATCCGAAGGCCGCGCACGCGGACGACGACACGCCGGCACTCGACGCCGAAACGGCGCGCCGCTTCGCCGCGCTGCGCCAAGGCGCGCGCTACCGCGCCGCCCGCGCCGACACGCGCGCGGCGATCGACCGGCTGCTCGCCGAGGCGGTGCGCAGCGGCACCGGGCCGGCCGGGCTCGCGCGCCTCGTCGAACTGCTCGACGCGATCTGTCGCCGGCCCGGGTACGTCGCGCTGCTCGATCGTTTCCGAGACGCCTTCGCACGCGTGCTGCGCGTGCTCGACTGGGCGAAATCGCCCGCCGAGTACCTGATGAAGCATCCGGTGGTGCTCGACGAGCTGCTCGACGGCGGGCTGCTCGATCCGCAGGACTACGCGACATGGACCGAGCAGCTGCGCGAACGCGTCGAGGCGGCGACGCACGACGGCGCGCCCGACGTCGAACGCCAGATGGACCTCGTTCGCGAGGCGCATCACGCGCAGGTGTTCCGGTTGATGGTGCAGGACCTCGAAGGTCGGCTCACCGTCGAGCGGCTGTCCGACCACCTGAGCGAGCTGGCCGACCGCGTGCTCGGGCTCGTCATCGACCTCGTCTGGAGCGGCCTGCGGCTGCGCTATCGCGACGCCCCGCGCTTCGCCGCCATCGCATACGGCCGGCTCGGCGGCAAGGAGCTCGGCTACGCCTCCGACCTCGACCTCGTCTTCCTGTACGACGACCCGGACGAGCGCGCGCCCGAGGCCTACGCCATGCTCGCGCAGCGCGTATCCGCCTGGCTGTCGACGCGCACCGCGGCCGGGCTGCTGTTCGAGACCGACCTGCGGCTGCGGCCGAACGGCCAGGCCGGCATGCTCGTCTCGAGCACCGCCGCTTTCGAGGCGTACCAGAACGAGGCAGCCTGGGTGTGGGAGCACCAGGCGCTCACGCGCGCGCGCTTCTCGGCGGGCGACGCGTCGATCGGCGAGCGCTTCGAAGCGATCCGCCGCGACGTGCTCGCGCGCGGGCGCGACGTGGAGAAGCTGCGCGACGAGGTGCGCGCGATGCGGGCGCGGATGCGCGACGGACACCCGAACCCCAGCGACCGCTTCGACCTGAAGCACGACCGCGGCGGCATGGTCGACATCGAGTTCATCGTGCAGTACCTCGTGCTGGCGCACTCCGGCGCGCATCCGGCGCTGCTCGACAACGCCGGCAACATCGCGCTGCTCAAGCGCGCGGGCGAACTCGGCCTCATCGACGCCGAACTCGCCGGGCGCACGGCCGACGCGTACCGCAGCTATCGGCGGCTGCAGCACCAGTTCCGGCTCGACGGCACGATCGCGCGCGTCGACCCCGCGAGCGTCGCCGATGAACGCGACGCCGTGCGGACCGCCTGGGTTTCGCTGTTCGGGCCCGGCTAGGGCCCGTTCACGCCGCGCCGGCGGCGGCTACGAGGCGGCTCCGACCCCGGCGCGGCCGTGCGCCCAGCCGTTGCGCAGGGCCAGCCACAGCACGGCGGCGAGCCCCGCCACGACGAAGGGCAGCGACAGCAGGTTCAGCACCGACCAGCCGTCGACGAACAGCAGCGCGCCCGACGCGGCCGAACTGGTGATCATCGTCGCGAACACGCAGAAGTCCATCAGGCCCTGCACCTTGTTCTTCTCCGCCGGGCGATAGCCGCTGGTGAGCAGCGTGGTCGCGCCGGTGTACATGAAGTTCCAGCCGACGCCGAGCACGAACAGCGCGACCGCGAAGTGCATCAGTTCGACGCCGGAGAGCGCGATGGCCACGCAGGCCAGCATCAGCGCGCCGCCGGCGAAGACGACGGGCAGCGCGCCGAAGCGGCCGATCAGCGCGCCGGAGAACAGGCCCGGGGCGAACATCCCGATCACGTGCCATTCGATCACGACGGCGGCCGCCTCGTAGGGAAGTCCGCAGACCTCCATCGCCAGCGGCGTCGCCACCATCAGCAGGTTCATCACGCCGTAGGCGAGCGCGGCGCAGCCGATCGCGACGGCGCAGACGGGATCGCGCAGGATCCGGCCGAGCGGCCTCGCTTCCCCGGCCGCGCTCGCCTTCGGCGGCGGCGGAAGCCGCAGCGCCTGCACCAGCAGCAGCGAGATCGCCGCGAACGCGACCAGCACCAGGTAGCTGCCGGCGAAGGGCGTCGCGAGCACCTCGCGCGACCACTTCGAGGTCTCGGGACCGACGACGCCGCCCGCGATGCCGCCGGCGAGCACCAGCGAGATGGCACGCGGGCGCCAGCGCCGCTGCCAGTCGACGTCGATGGCGGGCGCGGCATCGACGACGTCGGCCGCCGCGAAGCGCAGGCTCGCGCCGAACGCGGCATACAGGCCGCAGACGAAGGTCGCCAGGCACAGCAGCCAGAGGCTGCCGACGTTCATCGCATGCCATGCGAGCAGCGATCCGGCCATCGCCGCCAGCGAACCGAGCGAGTATCCGGCCCGCCGACCGTAGCGACGCATGAACAGCGCCGCCGGCATCGCCCACACCGCACCGCCCAGCGCGTAGCCGCTGACCGGGAAGGTCGCGAGCAGCGGCGTCGAGGCAAGCTGCAGCCCGGCGAGCCCGTTGACCGCGATCAGCGTGACGTTGTTCGTCAGCAGCAGCGCCTGCAGCACGGCGAGCAATGCGATCTGCGAGCGGAAACGGGGGCGCGGGGCGGCCGGCATCGGCCGAAGTCTAGCGCGCCGGGCCGTTGCTAGAATGGGGGGTTTCCGCGCAACTTCGGCGCAGCATCGGAAGCCCCCGGGAGAAAGCGATGTCGATGGCTGACCGCGACGGTCATATCTGGTTCGACGGCAAGATGGTCGACTGGCGCGACGCCAGGATCCACGTGCTCACGCATTCGCTGCACTACGGAATGGCGGTGTTCGAAGGCGTACGCGCCTACAAGACCGACGAAGGCACGGCGATCTTCCGGCTGAACGAGCACACGAAGCGGCTGTTCAACTCGGCGAAGATCTTCCAGATGAAGCTGCCGTACTCGTTCGACGCGCTGCTCCAGGCGCAGAAGGACGTCGTGCGGATGAACGCGCTCGAATCGTGCTACCTGCGCCCGATCGCCTGGGTCGGCTCGGAGAAGCTCGGCGTCTCGGCGCGCGGCAACACGATCCACGTGGCCGTGGCCGCCTGGCCCTGGGGCGCCTATCTCGGCGAGGAGGCGATCGCCAACGGCATTCGCGTGAAGACCTCGTCGTTCACGCGGCATCACGTGAACGTCTCGCTGGTGCGCGCGAAGGCGAGCGGCTACTACATCAACTCGATCCTCGCCAACCAGGAAGTGTGCGCGCACGGCTACGACGAAGCGCTGCTGCTCGACACCGAGGGCTACGTGTCCGAAGGCTCCGGCGAGAACGTCTTCCTCGTGCGCGACGGCGTGATCTACACGCCCGACGTCGCGTCCTGCCTCGACGGCATCACGCGCGACGCGGTGATCACGATCGCGCGCGACATCGGCCTCGAGGTGCGCGAGAAGCGCATCACGCGCGACGAGATGTACTGCGCCGACGAGGCCTTCTTCACCGGCACCGCCGCCGAGATCACTCCGATCCGCGAACTCGACGACCGCACGATCGGCGAGGGACGCCGCGGCCCGGTCACCGAACGGCTGCAGGGCATGTTCTTCGACATCGTCGCCGGCCGCAACGCGAAGTACGGTGAATGGCTCGCGCCGGTCGGAGCGCCGAAGCGATGAACGCGCCCGAAGCAAGCCCGGGACTGCAGCAGGCGCAGGACGCCGTGGTCGACATCGACGCATCCGACCTGCCGGCCTTCTGCCCGAATCCGAAGATGCCCCTGTGGTCCTCTCATCCGCGCGTCTACCTCGAACTCGCCGCCACCGGCAAGGCGATGTGCGCGTATTGCGGAACTCGCTACCGCCTCGTCGGTTCGGCACGCGCGGGGCACTGAAGCGCCCGGGCAGGGTCGCCCTCGCCCCGTTGTCAATTCCGGCGACGTGCGAAAGATCGACGCGCCGACCTGCTCTTCGACCCACAATCGCCGCGGCGAGTTAGGATCGAAGGCAGGCAATGGCACGGTCGGGGACGACGATGGGTTCGAGAGCGCTGGTGATCGCGCCGAACACGATCGGTGACGCCGTCATGGTGCAGCCGCTGCTGTCGCTGCTGCGACAGCAGAGCACGCGCATGCGCATCGACGTGCTCTGCGAGTCCGGCGTGGCGCCGGTCTTCCGCTGCATGGACGAGGTGGGCGAGGTCGTCGACGGCCCCGGTCCGGAGGGACGCACGCTGTGGGCCACGCGCTGGCGGCTCGGGCGCGCGTTGAAGCCGCGCAGGTACCACCGCGCCTACGTGCTGCCCGAGACGCGCATCTCTGCACTCGTGCCCTGGTTCGCCGGCATTCGCGATCGCATCGGCTACCGCGGCCAGTCGCGCGCGGTGCTGCTCAACCGGATCCACGACAACGCCCGCACGAAGACGCCCAGAACCGCCGAGCACTACGCGGGGCTGGCACTCGAGCCGCACGCGCCGCGCCCGGGCAACGTGCCCGACCCGCGGCTCGCCCGTCGCCCGCAGCGCGAACGCGCGGTGCGCGCCAAGTTCGACATCGGTCGCGAGGCGCCGCCGATCGTGTTGTGCTCCGGGACGGGCGCGGGCGACTCGCACCGCTGGCCGGCGCGGCACTTCGCCTCGCTGATCGCGATGCTCGCCTCCGAGACGCCGGAGGCCGAGGTGCTGCTGCTCGGGCCGGCCACCGAACGCCGCGCGGCCACCGAGATCGCGGCGCTGTCGGGACAGGCAGCGCGCAACCTGTGCGGCGAGACGACGCTCGACGAGGCGATCGCCATCATCGCGCAGGCGGCCGGCGTGCTCACCGTCGACACCGGCCTCATGCACGTGGCCGCCGCCTACGGGCGCCCGCAGGTCGCGCTCTTCGGCCCCTCCGACCCGCGCCGCCTGCAGCCGCGTTCGCCGCGCGCCCGCGTCGAGTGGCTGCACCTGCCGTGCAGCCCGTGCTCGGAGCGCGCATGCCCGCTCGTGCACCAGGCCTGCATGCAGCGCATCCTGCCCGCGCAGGTCTTCGAGACGCTCGCGCGCGCGATGCGTTTCGAGACGAGCGGAGCGCGTCCTTCGCGCTGACCATCGATGCGGCGCGCGATCCTGTGCACGGCCGACGCGGTGGAAGAAGCGTTCTACGAAGCGATGCAGCGCGGCGACCTCGAGGCGATGATGGCGCTGTGGGCGGACGACGAGGACGTCGTCTGCGTGCACCCGAGCAGCGACCGCCTCGCGGGCCTGGCCGCCGTGCGCGCGTCGTGGGCGCGCATCTTCCGCCACGGGCCGGTCGAGATCCGCCGCAGCGACGTGCACACGCACACCGGCGCGGTGCTCGCGATCCACAACGTCATCGAGCAGGCCGTCGCCGTCGAGCCGCACGGCGCTGCGCGGGGCAGCGTGCAGGTCGTCGAATGCATCGCGACGAACGTCTACGTCAAGCAGGCCGACGGCTGGCGGATCATGCTGCATCACTCGGCGCTGCGCCAGGCGAGTTCGAGCGCCGCCGAAAGGCTGCACTGATGCATGGATGACGACGTCCTCCGCGCCCTCCAGAAATGGCCTTCGGTGCCCGCCGTCTTCGGCTGGCTGCGCCTGGATCGCCGGGGGGCCTGGCGGCTCGTCGATCGGGGCCGTCCCGGTTTCGACGAAGCGCGGGATGCGGCGGGCAGCCCGATCACCAACCGGCGCATCGTCGACTTCATCGCCCGCAACTATGCCTGCGACGAGCACGGGCGCTGGTTCTGGCAGAACGGGCCGCAGCGGGTCTACGTCGACATCGAGGCCGCGCCGCTGGTGCTGCGCGCGATCGCCGGCGAAGGCGCGAACGACTCGCCCCGCTTCGTCGCGCACACCGGCGCCGAGGTGACGACGATCGCCGCCGGGTGGATCGGCCCCGGCGAGCAACTGCTGTTGCGCACCGACCTGGGCGGCGCGGTCGTCCACGACCTCGACCTGGCGGCACTGGCGCTCGAGACGCGCGACGGCTCGTTCGTGCTGCGGCTCGGTCCGGACACGCTGGTCCTGGGCAGCACCGCACGCCCCGAGCAGGCATTGGGCTTCGTCGCCCGTCCGCGCGAAACGCCGGGCGCGCAAGCCCTCGCTAGTTGACGCGCTCCTCGCGCTCGCGCAACCACCGCGCCTCGAGTTCGCGCAGGCGCGAATCGATCTGCGAGGCGACGTGGAAGTCGGCCACGCGGGCGCGCTGCGCCAGGCGCAACTGCTCGACCGCGGCGGGCAGCGCGCCGAGCAGCACGAATCGCTCGGCCGCCGCCTTGTGCGCGAGGGCGGGCCGACCGAGCGCCTGCTGCGCCTCCGACAACATCTCCCACAGTTGCGCGTCGTCGCGATGCAGCGCGAGCGACTGCTCCAGGAACGGCACCGCTTCCTGGTGCCGCTGGTCGGCGAAGAGCGCCCGTGCCCGCAGCCGCATCAGCGCGCGCGACGAAGGATCGCGCACGAGCGCCGCATCGACCAGCGCGAGCGCGGCGCGCGGCTCGCCGGCATCGAGCTCGACCTGCGCCGCGAGGCGCTCGACGAAACGATGCGGCTCCGGCAGGCGGCGCCGCAGCTCCGCGATCGCCGCCCTCGCCTGCGCGGCGTCGCGGCGCGCGGCGGCCACCGTCGCGAGGCCGAACCATCCGGCCGCCTCCTCGATCGTGCGTTCGCGCAGCTGGCGATCGAAATGGGTCTGCGCGTTGTGCAGCCCGTCGACGCTGGGGTCGGCGAGCGCTCGCAGCTTCGCGCGCGCCAGCCGGAACTCGATGCTGTCGGTGCGCTGGCGGTAGCGGCCTTCGCTGATGCGCGTCTGGATGTCGGCGATGCGCGACGACGTGATCGGATGCGTGCGCAGGTACTCGGGCGCGCCGCTCTCGTACAGCCTTCCCGAGTTCTGCAGCCGGTTCAGGAACGACACCATCGCGTTCGAGTCGAAGTCGCCCTGTCGCAGCATCTCGAGCCCGATGCGGTCGGCCTCGCGCTCGGCGTCGCGCGAAAAGCCCAGCATCTGCTGCTGCGCGACGGTGCTGCCGAGCGAGGCGAGTCCGCCCGCGGCCTGCGGATTCGAACCGGCGGCGAGCGCGGCGAGCACCATGGCCGCCAGCATGACGACCGATCCCTGGCGCTGGCGGGCGAGCATGCGCGCGATGTGCCGCTGCGTGACGTGGCCGATCTCGTGCGCAAGCACCGAAGCCAGCTCGGATTCCGACTGCGTGGCCACGATCAGCCCCGAGTGCACGCCGATGAAGCCGCCGGGCAGCGCGAAGGCGTTCAGCGTGGCGTCGCGAACGAGGAAGAACGAGAAGTCGTAGCCGCTCGCCTGTTCGGTGCTCGTCAATGCCGACGCGAAGCGGTTCAGCCAATCGGTGATCTCGGCGTCGTCGTCGATCATGCCGCGACGCTGCATCTCGCCGACGATCGATTCGCCGATGCGCCGTTCCATCGACGGCGAAAGCTCGTCGGCGCCCGCGTCGCCCAGACGCGGCAGGTTGTCGACCTGCGCCTGCGCCAGCGGCGGAGCGAACGCCAGCACGGCGGCCAGCAGGCCCGCCATGCATCGGGTCGGCAGACGAGCGCTCGGCAAAGCGGTACCTCCGGGGAAACGGCGTTGCTATGATAGACGGCCACCCCGCCGCACCATGAACACCGAAGCGTCTCCCCTGCCGCCCGCGCCGCCGGCCGAAACCTCGAGCCGAAGCGGCGACGCGCTCACGCATTTCGACGCCGCCGGGCAGGCGCACATGGTCGACGTCGGCGCGAAGGCGCAGACGCACCGCGTCGCGATCGCCCGCGGAACGATCCGGATGAAGCCGGAGACGCTCGCGCTCGTTCGCGAAGGCAGCGCGAAGAAGGGCGACGTGATCGGCATCGCGCGCATCGCCGCCATCCAGGGGGCGAAACGCACGTCCGACCTGATCCCGCTGTGCCATCCGATCGCGCTCACGCGCGTCGCCGTCGAATTCGAGATCGACGAGCCGGGCAGCAGCGTGCACTGCATGGCCACCGCGGAATGCGAGGGTCGCACCGGCGTCGAGATGGAAGCGCTCACCGCCGTGCAGGTCGGACTCCTCACCGTCTACGACATGTGCAAGGCGGTCGATCGCGGCATGGTCATCGAGCGCGTCGAGCTGATCGAGAAGCGCGGCGGCAAGAGCGGGGTCTGGAGGAAAGGGGAAGGGGGCTGAGCCCATGCGCGGGGCCGACGCCGCTTCCCAGCGCGCCCGCATGCTCGCCGGGAAGCCGTACGACCCGTACGACGACGAGCTCGTCGCGCTGCGCGAGCGGGCTCGCGACCTCTGCAGGGCGCTGAACGCGACCGGCGACAGCGAGCGCGAGGAACGGCGGCGCATCCTCGTCGAGCTGCTCGGCAGCGGCGGCGACACGGTGAACCTGCAGCCGCCCTTCCACTGCGACTACGGCGCGCAGATCGAGCTCGGCGAGAACGTGTTCTTCAACTTCGACTGCATCGTGCTCGACGTCTGCCGCGTGCGCATCGGACACCACGCGCAGTTCGGCCCCGCGGTGCAGATCTACACGCCGCTGCACCCCTTCGACGCCGCGCAGCGGCGGCGCACCGAGTACGGAAGGCCGGTCGAGATCGGCGACGACGTCTGGGTCGGCGGCGGCGCGATCGTCCTCCCCGGCGTGCGGATCGGCTCGCGTGCCGTCATCGGCGCCGGCAGCGTCGTCACGCGCGACGTGCCCGAGGACGTATTCGCCGCGGGGAATCCGTGTCGGGTGATCCGGGGCGTCGATCGCGCAGCGACCTGAGACCGCCCGGGACGGCACCCGTCACCGGTCCCGTTCCCACTCCTGCAGCGTCATCCCCTTCGCGACCAGTTCCTCGAGCAGCGGTGCCGGTTCCCAGTGCATCGGGCCGAAGCGGTCGCGGTACTTGCGGATACCCGCGAGCAGGGTCGACAGGCCGATCGTCTGCGCGTGGAACATCGGTCCGCCGCGATAGCGGGGGAATCCATAGCCGGCGGTCCAGACGACGTCGATGTCGCTCGCACGCATCGCCACCCCTTCGCCGAGGATGCGGAAACCCTCGTTCATCAACGGATAGAGGCAGCGCTCGAGGATCTCCTCGTCGCCATGTTCGCTCTGCGGAACGTCGAGTGCCTTCGCCCGCGCGCGCAGCAGCTCGATCGCTTCCGGATCGTCGATGCGCTTGCGGCCTTCGTAGCGGTAGTACCCCTTGCCGGTCTTCTGGCCGAGACGGCCGGCGTCGTGCAATGCGAAATCGGCCTGGTAGTAGGTCGGGTCGGGCGGATAGCGGTCGGCGTTCGCGCGGTGCACGTTGACGCCGACGTCGATGCCGGCCAGGTCGAACACGGCGAGGATGCCCATCGCCATGCCCCAGTTCTCGAGCGCCGAGTCGACCTGCCGGGGCGTCGCGCCCTCGAGCACCATGCGCTCGGCCTCGCGCGCGTAGCCTTCCATCATCCGGTTGCCGATGAAGCCGTAGCAGACGCGCGCGAGCACCGGCGTCTTGCGCAGCCGCCGGGCGAGCTCCAGCGCGGTGCGGATCACCTCGGGCGAGGTGTCCTTCGTGCGAACGACTTCGAGCAGCGGCATCACGTTCGCCGGCGAGAAGAAGTGCAGGCCGATGACGTCGCCCGGGCGCTGCGTCGCAGCGGCGATCTCGTCGATGTCGAGCGTCGACGTGTTGGTCGCCAGCACCGCGCCCGGCTTCACGACCTGGTCGAGCCGGGTGAAGATGCTCCGCTTGAGCGCGAGGTCCTCGAAGACCGCCTCGATGACGACGTCGACGTCGGCGAGCGCCTCGTAGTCGAGCGCGCCGCCGATGAGCGCCATGCGCTTCGCCTTCGCATCCTCGGTCAGGCGTCCGCGCTGGATCATCGAGTCGTAGGTCTTCGCGATGTTCGCCATCCCGCGATCGAGCGCATCGCGGCTGGTGTCCAGCACGGTGACCGGGATGCCGGCGTTCGCGAAGGCGATCGCGATGCCGCCGCCCATCGTGCCGGCGCCGACGATCCCGCCGCGCACGATCGGCCGCGGCTTCGCCGACGCGGGAATGTCCGGAACCTTGCGCGTTTCGCGCTCGGCGAAGAACGCATGCACGAGCGCCTTCGACTCGGTCGTCGCCTTCGCCTCGTTGACGAGCTTCGTCTCGTACGCGAGCCCTTCGTCGATCGGCAGGCTCGCCGCCGCGCGGATCGCGTCGATCGCCGTGTGCGCCGCGCGCCGGTTGCGATACTGCGTGTTCGCCTGCTCGACGAAGCGCGCCACGATCTCGTCGGTGGCGGTCGCCGGATCGACGCTCGCTTGCCCGGTTCGGCGCGGCTCGCGCCCTTCGTCGGCGAGCGAGCGGGCGAAGTCGACCGCCCCGGCGAGCAGGTCGGTTTCGATCACGCGGTCGAGGAAGCCGTACCGCTGCGCGGTTTCGGTGTCCACCGGACGCGCCGACAGCACCATCTCGAGCGTTCGCTCGACGCCGATCAGCCTGGGCAGGCGCTGCGTGCCGCCGGCGCCGGGGATGATGCCGAGCGTGACCTCGGGCAGCGCGAAGCGCGTTCCCGGCGCCGCGACCCGATGGTGGCAGGCGAGCGCGATCTCGAGTCCGCCGCCCATCACCGTGCCGTGCATCGCGGCAACGACCGGATACGGCAGGTTCTCGATGCCGTTGAACAGCGTCCGGTATTCCTCCTCCTTCGGCGGGCCGCCGAACTCGCCGATGTCGGCCCCCGAGAAGAAGGTGCTGCCCTCGCAGGCGAGTACCGCCGCGCGCACGTCGCTGCGTTTGCCCAGTTGCGCGACCGCATCCGCGAGCGCGGCTCGCACCTTCGCGTCGATCGTGTTGACCGGCGGATTGCTCACACGGATCACGGCGATGCCGCGGTCGTCGACCTCGATGCGCACGATCGAATCGCTCATTTCGTCTCTCCTCGCCTGCAGGGGCACGAGCAGTTATGGATCATAACCGATCGGCCCGCGCCGAACGCAGCCCACGGCCGGGTCTTGCCGATGCGCGGCGTGTCCATGGGCTATTCTGATCCCCCGCCCCTCCGCCTCGCCCATGCCCGGTCCCGACGTCGCCAGCACCGTCGATGCCCTCTGGCTGCTGGCCACCGTCTTCGCGGTCGTCGGCCTCGCGGCGGTCCTCGCGGGGCTGGGGGCGCTCGCACGGCTGCACGTCGGGCGTTTCGCGCTGCGCAGCCTGCCCGGCGCGCTGCTGCTCGCGGTCGGCGTGCTGTGCGCCGCGCTCGCAGGCGGCCTGCAGGGCTACCGCGCGCTGACCCACGAGCAGCCGGTCGCGCAGATCGTCGTGCAGCCGGTCGGCGAGAAGCGCTTCGAAGCGCATTTCCGCTTCGTCGACGGCCAGGAGGCGCGCTACGAGCTCGCCGGCGACGAGATCCAGGTCGACGCACGCATCCTGAAGTGGAAGCCCTTCGCGCACCTGATCGGCCTGCACACGCTGTGGACGCTCGATCGCGTCGCCGGACGCTATCGGTCGATCGACGACGAGCGCAGCGAGCCGCGCACCGTCTACCCGCTGTCCGAGGACGCGCTCGTCGACCTGTTCGCGCTGCGCCGCCGCTTCGCGTCGCTCGCGCCGCTGTACGACGCCGAATACGGATCGGCGAGCTTCGTTCCGGCCGACGCCGCCGCACGCTACGAGTTGCGCGTCTCCGGCAGCGGCCTGCTGATCCGGCCGCTCGCCTGAACGCAAGGACGCGAATACAGTGACGCGATGTCCGAGAAGATCCGCCCCGTTGCCCCCCGGCGCAGCCGCACCGCTTCCCGCATGAACACGCCCTGCGCGTTCGCGCTCCTGCTCGCCGTCGCCGTGCCCTCCACGCCTTCCGTCGCCGCACAGGGCCTGCCCGCGGCGCCCACGCCGGTCCCCGGTTCGCTGCTCGATCGCGGCGAAGGAAAGCTGCCCGCGCCGCTGCCTTCCCCGCGTTCCTCGCAGCCGAAGGAACGCGAGAGCGCGGCATCGGCGAACCGCCTGCGCGTCTCCAGCGGCAGCGGCTTCTACGTGACGAACGACGGCCACCTGGTCACGAACCGTCACGTCGTCGACGACTGCCGGCGGCTCGCGCGCGGCGACGGCACGCCGCTCGAAGTCGTCGCCACGGACGAGAAGAACGACCTCGCGCTGCTCAAGGGACCGAGCGTCGTCGATTTCGCCCGGCTGCGCGTCGCCCCCGATGCGACGCAGGGCGAGGCGGTCCTCACCTACGGCTACCCGCTGCAGGGCGTGCTCTCGTCCTCCGGCCAGCTCAACGCCGGGATGGTGTCTGCCGTCGGCGGGCTGGGGAACGATCCCGGGCAGCTGCAGATCGACGTTCCGCTGCAGGCGGGAAACAGCGGCGGGCCGCTGCTCGACCGGCGCGGACTCGTCGTCGGCGTGGTCGTCGCCAAGCTCGACGCGCTGCACGTCGCGCAGATGACGGGCGACATCCCGCAGAACATCAACTTCGCGGTGAAGCTCGAGCCGCTGAAGGCGCTGCTCGACGCCAACGGCGTGGAGTACGTCGGCGGCAGCGCGCACGACGCGCCGCTCGAGAACCAGGACATCGCCGTGCAGGCGCGCGCCTTCACGACGCCGGTGTTCTGCGGAAGGTGAAGGAAAGGGGCAACGGCCCGGGCACCGGGTTCAGCGAAAGAGCAGCGTCGCCAGGCCGAGGAAGATCAGGAAGCCCATGCTGTCGGTGCTGAAGGTCAGCAGCACCGACGAGCCGAGCGCCGGGTCGCGTCCCAGGCGCTCGAGCGTCAGCGGAACGACGAAGGCGATCACCGCGCCGACGACGAGGTTCAGCAGCATCGCGAGCATCATCGTCAGCCCGAGCAGCAGGCCCCACGGCGTGTCCCGATACAGCAGCCACGCGACGACGCCGGCGATGCCGCCCCAGACGACGCCGTTGAGCACGGCGATGACGAGCTCCTTGCCGAGCAGCCGGCGTGCGTTGCCGGGGTTCACCTGGCCGAGCGCGATCGACCGGATGATCAGCGTCATCGTCTGGTTGCCGGAGTTGCCGGCGATGCCGGCGACGATCGGCAGCAGCGTCGCGAGGGCGACGACGCGCGCGATCGTCCCCTCGAAGGCGTCGATGACGCGCGACGCGACGAAGGCGGTGCACAGGTTCAATGCGAGCCACAGCCAGCGGTTCTTCACCGACGCCCAGACGCCGGAGAACAGGTCTTCCTCCTCGCGCAGACCCGCCTTGGCGAGCATCTCCGACTCGGCCTCCTCGCGGATGAGGTCGAGCACCTCGGCGACGGTCACGCGGCCGATCACGCGGTTGCTCGGATCGACCACCGGCGCCGAGACGAGGTCGTAGCGCTCGAAGGCCTGCGCCGCGTCGTAGGCGTCGTCGAGGGTCTGCAGCGTGAGCACGTCGCGCTGCATCACGTCCTCGACCTGCACCTCGGGCTGGTTGACGAGCAGCCGGTCGAGCGGCAGCGACCCGAGCAGCTCGCCCCGTTCGTCGACGACGTAGACCTGGTCGGTGTGGTCGGGCAGCTCGCCCAGCCGGCGCAGCTCGCGCAGCACCATCTCGAGCGTGAACTCGCGGCGCACGGTGATCGCCTCGAAGTCCATCAGCTCGCCGACCGAGCCCTCGGGGAAGGACATCGAAGCGCGCAGCTGCTCGCGCTCCTGCTGCGTCAGGCCGCGGCGCACCTCCTCGACGACCTCGCGCGGGAGGTCGGGCGCGAGCTCGGCGATCTCGTCGGCATCGAGCACCTCGATCGCCTCGACCAGCTCGTCGCGGTCCATCGAGCGGATCAGCGACTCGCGTACCGAGTCGGAGACCTCGAGCAGGATCTCGCCGTCCTGGTCGGACTGGACGAGGTCCCAGACCAGCATGCGGTCCTCGTAGGGCAGCGCCTCGAGGATGTACGCGATGTCGGCCGGGTGCAGGCGCTGCAGCCGCTCGCCGAGATCGTGCAGGTACTGCTGGTCGGTCGGCGCGAGCGCCGGCTCGTCGCGGACTGCGCCCTCTTCGTCGTCGCGCTCGCGGCCGGCGGCCTCGACGAGCCCGTTGTGCCGGCGCAGCAGCTCCTGCACCGCGGCGAGCGCGCGCGACGCCTCCTCCGGATCGCGCGGCTGCGCGCCGGCCCGGGACACTTCCGGTCGATCGACGACGGCGTCGGCCGCCTCGTCGAGCTCGTGCTCGGCCATCCGTTCGGTTCGCGACAGGTTCAGGGGGGATCGACCGCGCGCATCCAGCGCGCGACGACCGCGGCGCGCCGAGCGAGTGCGGTCGACTCGGGGTGCGCGTCATAGTAGCGCGGGCGCGGCAGCATCGCCGCCATGCGCGCCGCCTGGGCGGGGCCGAGTTGCGCCGCCGACACGCCGTAATGATGGCGCGCGCCCGCCTCGGCGCCGAACACGCCGACCCCCCATTCGGCGACGTTCAGGTACAGCTCGAGGATGCGCTGCTTCGTCATCACGGTCTCGATCATGTACGCGATGACGAGCTCCTGCGCCTTGCGCAGGTAGCTGCGCTCGCCGGACAGGAACAGGTTCTTCGCCAGCTGCATCGTGATCGTCGAGCCGCCGAGCACGATGCGTCCCCGGCGCTGGTTGCGCTCGCGTGCGCGCTCGATCGCTTCCCAGTCGACGCCGTCGTGATCGGCGAAGTTCGCGTCCTCGGCGGCGATCACCGCGCGCTTGAGGTGCGGCGAGATGCGGCCGTAGTCCACCCAGTAGTGGCGCAGCGTGCGCTTCGGATCGTCCTCGCGCAGGCGTGCCAGCTCGCTGCGCATGAAACGCGTCGACTCGGGATCGAAGCGGCTGTACCACAGCACCTGCGCGAAATACCACAACTGCAGCGCGAGGACGGCGCTGACCAGCAGCGCGACCGTCCATGCAGCCATGCGCAGCGCGCGCCGTCGCTGCGCGGCGCGCGCCCGCGAACGGCGCGTCATCGACCGGGGGGTCGCCGCGCCGCGCGGCCGGCGTCCGATGCCGGGGCAGCGGAGCGCAGCGCCTCGCGCAGCGCGCGAAACACGGGCTCCGTCTCGGGGCGAACGCCGTGCCAGGCGAGGAACGATTCGGCGGCCTGCTCGACGAGCATGCCGAGCCCGTCGCAGGCACTCGTGCAACCGGCGGCAAAGGCCTGGCGCACGAAGGCGGTCGGCTGCGGCGCGTAGTAGAGGTCGTAGGCGAGCGACGCGGCCGCGAGCACCTCGTCGGCGAGCGCGACGCGCTCGTCGCGCAGGCCGCTGCCGCTCGCCTCGAGGATCAGGTCGAAGCCCGGCTCGACGGCATCGAGCCCGACGACGACCGGATGGAGCGCGCGCGTGGCGAATGCGCCGACGAGCGCTTCGGCGTTCGCCCGGCTGCGGTTCGCGACGACGAGGCGGGCGATGCCCGCGTCGAGCAGCGGCCCGACGACGCCGCGCGCGGCGCCTCCGGCGCCCAGCAGCAGCACCGAGCGGCCGGCGAGCGGGAAGTCCTGTCGCTCGAGCAGGTCGCGCACGAGTCCCGCGCCGTCGGTGTTGTCGCCCCACGCGGCTGCGCCGCCGGCGGCGTCCGCGTCGAATCGCAGCGTGTTCACCGCCCCCGCCTCGGCGGCGCGATCGCTGTGCCGCTCGGCCCAGGCGAAGGCATCGAGCTTGAACGGCACGGTGACGTTCAGGCCGCTGCCGCCGGCGTCGCGAAAACGCTCGACCGCGTCGACGAAGCCGCCGATCGGCGCGAGGATGCGCCCGTACTCGAGGTCGATGCCGGTCTGCCGCGCGAACTGCTCGTGGATCGCCGGCGAGCGACTGTGCTCGACCGGGTTGCCGATGACCGCGTAGCGCCGGCTCATCGCTGCCTCGCGTCGCGCTCGACCGCGGCGCTGTGCACGCGCCGGTCGTCGGCCGCCTTCCTGCGTTCTGCCGGCGGGCGACGCTCGCGCTGCGCGCTCGCCTTGCCCCGCGTCTCGCCCGCGGGGGCGCGACCGCGCTGCCTGCCGGCCGCCGCGGGCGCCGCGGCGGACGCGCCCGCCGTCGCTTCGGCCTTGCCGGGCGGATCCTCCGCCTCGTCGACACCCGGCTCGAGCGCGGCGGTCTCCAGCGAATCGTTGGTGAACTTCCAGGTGCGCACGATCTGCAGGATGTCGCCGTCGCGCGCCATCTCCGGCGTGAAGCGCTCGTAGGGCGCCCCCGCCTGCACGATCTCGCGCACCGCGCGGTTGAGCACCTCGTGCTTCGATGACCGGTTGACGACGATGTCGACGACGCCGCCGTTGCGGTCGATCTCGACGGTGATGATCAGCGAGCCGTACAGGCGCCCGCGCGCCTCGCGCGGATAGCGTTCGGTACCGATGCGCTCGATCCGGGCGGCCCAGTCCTCGACGTAGCGCGCATAGCTGACGCCCGTCGCGTTCACGCCGTAGGTGAGCCGCTTCGGTCGCTTGTTGTAGTCGGAGACCTGCTTGTCGATCTGCGCCTGCAGCCGGGCGATCGCCGCATCGACGTCGTCGGCATCGCGCCCCGCCTGGGCGACCGGCACCGGCTCGACCGGCGCCTCGGGCTGCACGTAGGACTGCGGCCCGCGCGCGAGCGCCAGCAGCTGTCGCTGCTGCGCTTCCAGTTCGGCCACGCGACGACGCTGCATCACGAGCGCATCGCCCTCCTGCACCGTCGCCTGCGCGGGCAGCGGCGAGCGGGCGCGGCCCTGCTCGTGCTCTCCGCCGCCGACGAGGTTCTCCTGCGCGAGCAGCTCGGCCTTCAGCGGCCGCGCCTCGGTCTTCGCGTTGACGAGCACGACTTCGAGCTGCGGGTCGATCGGCGCGAAGGCGATCGGCTCGGGCGGTGCGAAGCGAAGCGCGAGGAGGAAGGCGTGCAGCACGACCGACGCGGCGAGCGCGAAGGCGAGCGGGTCGCGCCGCCACAGCGCGGCAAGCCCGCGGCTCTCGAGCGCCTCGAAGCTGCGTGCGATGCGCTTCACGACTCAGAGCGCCGGCTCGACGACCGCATCCTCGCCTTCGCCGTCGATCGACGGGTCGTCGGGCGCCGCGGGAGCGTTGCCGACGTCGACGAAGCGCGCCTGCACGGAGAGGTCGATCTCGTCGGTGGCGAGCAGGTCGACGACGATGCGCCGGCCCGGTGCGAGCGCCGGCATCCCGGCCAGGCGGAAGTACAGCGGTGCGTCGGCCAGTCGCACCAGGTCTTCGCGCACGACGACCGCGTCGGCGCGACGCAGCTGCTGCTGCGCGATCCAGCGCAGGCACCAGTAGCGCTCCATGCGCTGCTGGAACTCGATATAGGCGCCGTGGCGCGCCTCGAAGGCCGACACGATCGAGAAGAGCTCGGTGTCGTTCGCGGCGAGCGGCGGCTTGCGCCCGCCGAGCACGGCGAGCAGCTGGCGCTGGTTGACCAGGTCGACGTAGCGGCGCAGCGGCGACGTCGACCACATGTAGTACGCGACGCCGAGCCCCTGGTGCGGCGCGGCGTGCGTCGCCGTCCGCACGCGACCCGCCTGCTGCGAGCGGAACACCGCCGGCACGCGGGCGAGCGAGAGCAGGCGCGCCCATTCGCTGTTGGCGAGGATCATCGCCTCGGAGACGATGCGGTCGAGCGGCACGTCGCGCCGGCGCTGCACGATGCGCACGCGCTCGGTGTCGCCTTCGCGATCGATGTAGAAGCTGAAGTCGGCGGAGAACCGCGGCTCGGGCTTGCCGCGCACGCGCTCGCGCTCGGCGCCGAGCGCCTTCGCCAGGCGCCAGAGCACGCGGATCGCGTCGGCGCGCGGATGATCGTTCGGCGCGGCCGCGTCGAGCGCGGCCTCGTCGAAACGGGCGTCGAGCACGTCGTGCCGCAGGTTCTCGGCGACGACGATGCGCTCGACGCGCGAGACCTTCGAGACGATCCGCTCGCCGCCGGCGTCGACGTCGACGTACAGCGACAGCGCCGCGACCTCCCGACCGGCGTCGAGCGAGAAGGCCGCGATCGTCGGTTGCGGCAGCATCGTGACCTTGTCGCCGGGCAGGTAGACCGTCGCCATGCGCGCCCGCGCGAGCGCGTCGATCTCGCCGCCGTGCTCGATCGCCACGCCGGGAGCCGCGACGTGGATGCCGATGCGCCAGCCGCCGTCGGCCAGCGGCTGCACCGACAGGCAATCGTCGATCTCCGTCGTCGTGGAGTCGTCGATCGAGAACGCATCGACCTCGGCCCGCGGCAGCGCATCGATGGCGCGCCGTGCTTCGGCGAGCGGGTCGGCGTGCAGGGCGACGCCGAAACCCTGCGGAAAATGCTCGGCCTCGAAGCGCGCGACGTGCATCGCGCGCGGCGACTCGAAGGCGCCGAGCGCGCACAGCAGTCGCTCCGGCGTCGGATGCTCGGGCGAGAGTGCGCGCTCGAGCGCCTTCCACGCGGCGGAATTGCGGTCGGGGCGCGCGAGCAGCTGCGCCGCCTGCACGGCGACTTCCTCGGGGAGCTCGCCGCGCTGCATCGCCTGTGCGTTGGCCTCGATGCGTTCCTGTTCGCGGCGTCGGCGCTCGAGCGTGGCGAGCGCCGAACGCAGCACCTCGGGCGGCGCCGCGCGGAAGCGGCCGCGCCCCTTGCGGTGGAAGTACACCGGCGCCGAGTGCAGCTTCAGCAGCAGCGCGGTGGCTTCGACCGCGTCCGAACGATGTCCGTGGTACTCGTCGGCGAACTCGCCGAAGCCGAACTCGTCCTGCGGCGCGCATTCCCACAGGAAGTCGACGTCGATGGAATCGGCGAGCCGGCGCGCGGCGGGGATCAGCGCGTCGGGCTCCGGCGCGTCGAAGCGCAGCAGCACGTGGCTCGCCTTGACCTTCGCGCGCTTGCCGCTGGACGTCTCGACCTGCAGGCTGCCGCCCGTCTCGGACAGTGCCGTGCCGGCGCGAAAATCGCCGTTGTCCTCGAACAGGAGATGCTTCATCTGCGGGCGTCTTTCCCGGCCGATTATAGAGGGGCGGGCGGTGCGAGACCCGCGGCTGCGCGCCGTTCGGCGCCCGACCGCCGCCCATCGGCGACGCTCGGGGTGTCCTAGAGCATGATGCCGCCCGAAACCTCGATGACGGCGCCGTTGACGTACGCCGCCTCGTCGCTGGCGAGGAAGGCGTAGACGTTGGCGATCTCCTCCGGCTCGCCGAGCCGGCCGAGCGGCACCTTGTCGATCGTCTTCTGCATCACCGCCGGCGGGATCGACGCGAGGATCGGCGTGCGGACGAACCCGGGACAGACCACGATCGCACGCACGCCCTTCGGGCCGAGTTCGCGCGCCCAGGTCTTCGTGAACCCGATCACCCCGGCCTTGGTCGCCGCGTAGTTCGTCTGCCCGAAGTTGCCGTACAGGCCGACGACCGACGAGGCATTCAGGATCACGCCCGAACCCTGCCGGATCATCGGGTCGACCACCGCCTGCGTGCACAGGAAGACGCCCTTCAGGTTCACGTCGATCACGCGATCGAACTGCTCCTCGGTCATCTTCACGAGACGCGCGTCCTGCGTGATGCCCGCGTTGTTGACCAGGCAGTCGATTCGGCCGAAGGCCGAGAGCGTCGACGCGACCATCGCGTCGATGCTCGCCCGGTCGGTCACGTCGACGCAGGCGCCGATCGCGCGGATGCCGCTGTCGACGAGCGACGCCACCGCTTCGTCCACTCGCGCTTCGTCGAGGTCCGCCACCACTACGGCAGCGCCTTCGGTCCCGAACTTGCGTGCGGTCGCCATGCCGATGCCGCCGGTGGCGCCGGTGACGATCGCGATCTTGTCCTTCAATCTCATGCTCACCGCTCTCCCTCGCTGGTCCCGTTCGCCGCGGTCGCGCCGAAGCCGGCGAAACCGAGCACCTCCTCGACGAGCGCATCGAATCCGGTCAATCCGTGGTCGCCGCCCTCGAGCAGGATCGTGCGGACCTCCGGATAGCGTCCGACCATCTCCCGCCAGTCGAGCACCTCGTCGCCCTTCGCGGCGACGAGCAGATAGCGCGATGCATCGCGCAACGCGCCGGCCCGCAGCGCCCGCAACTCGCCCAGGTAGCGGGCCTCGAAACGGAACGGCCGGTCGTCGTGCCAGGTGCGCAGCTCGCCGACGTAGGGCGCCAGGTCGCGCGCCGGATCGACGGCCGGATTGAGCAGCACGGCGCGCGCGCCGGTGTGCTCGGCGAGCCAGGTCGCGTAATAGCCTCCGAGCGAACTGCCGACCAGCGTGTCCTCGGCCTTCGGTGCGATCTCGCGCAGGACCTGCTCGACGGCTTCGGCCGGCGACGGCGGCAGCTGCGGGCAGGCGAAGCGGTCGCCGCGGCCGCGCGCGGCGAGTCGCTCGGCGAGCATGCGCGCCTTGAACGACTGCGGCGACGAACGGAAGCCGTGCAGGTAGACCAGCCGGCCGCCGCGCGGAGTCGACGGCGCCGCCGTCGCGCGCAGGGTCGACGGCGCCGCGGCGGCACGCGCGCCCAGCGCGTCGAGCAGGCGCTGGTGGATGCCGCCGAATCCGCCGTTGCTCATCGCGAGCACGAAGTCTCCCGGGCGCGCGTCGGCGACGATCGCGTCGACGAGCGCCTCGAGCCGGTTCTCGACGCGCGCGCGGGCACCGAGCGGCGCCAGCGCGCCGGCGACGTCCCAGTCGAGCCCGGCGGCGTGGCAGTAGACGAGATCGGCCTCGGCCAGCGACGCGGGCAGTTGCGCCGCCATCGTGCCGAGCTTCATCGTGTTCGAGCGCGGCTCGAGGACGGCGAGGATCCGGGCCTGCGGGCCGACGCGCTCGCGCAGCCCGGCTACCGTCGTCGCGATCGCGGTCGGATGGTGCGCGAAATCGTCGAGGACGGTGACGCCGCCGGCCGCCCCGCGCGTTTCGAGGCGCCGGCGCACGCCCGCGAAATCGGCGAGCGCCGCGATCGCGTCCGCGGGCGCGACGCCGGCGTGCCGCGCGGCGGCGATCGCCGCCAGCGCATTCGCGCGGTTGTGCGCCCCTGCCAGCGCGACGCGGCAGCGTCCGAAGCGCTGCGCGCCGAAACGCACGTCGAAGACGCTCGCCGTGCCGTCGTCCTCGACGGCGTCGAGCTGCCATCCGTCCGGAGACAGGAAGCGCTCGCTTTCGCTCCACAGCCCGCGTGCGAGCACGCGCTCGAGCGCAGGCTCGGTCGCGTTGTGGACGATCCGCCCCGAGCGGGCCACCGTGCGCACCAGATGGTGGAACTGCGTCTCGATCGCGCCGAGATCGGGGAAGATGTCGGCGTGATCGAACTCGAGGTTGTTCAGCAGCAGCGTGCGCGGCCGGTAGTGGACGAACTTCGAACGCTTGTCGAAGAAGGCCGTGTCGTACTCGTCGGCCTCGATGACGAAGTGCTCGCCTTCGCCCAGGCGCGCCGACACCGGGAAGTTGCAGGCCACGCCGCCGATCAGGAAACCCGGACGCAGGCCGTTCGCCTCGAGGATCCAGGCGAGCAGCGACGCGGTCGTCGTCTTCCCGTGGGTGCCTGCAACAGCAAGCACCCACTTCCTGCCCAGTGCATATTCCGCCAGCCATTGCGGCCCGGAAGTGAAGGGATCGCGGGCGTCGAGGATCGCCTCCATCAGCGGATTTCCGCGCGACACGACGTTGCCGACGACCCAGAGGTCCGGCGCGAGCGAGCGCTGCGCGGCGTCGTAGCCCTCGATGAGTTCGATGCCGAGCGCGCGCAGCTGCTCGCTCATCGGAGGGTAGACGTTCGCATCGCAACCGGTGACGCGGTGGCCGGCCTGCGTCGCGATCGCCGCGATGCCGCCCATGAACGTCCCGCAGATGCCGAGGATATGAATGTGCATCGGGCGATAATGTGCGGTTGCGGATTCTACAGACGATGACCGAGTATCCCGATCCCCCGCGCGATCCGTCGCGCGACGCGCTGCGCGATCCCCTGCGGCTCGAGATCGCCGCCGCCGCGGCGCGCCTGCTCGCCGACGGCGCCACCGACTACGCCAGCGCCAAGCGCAAGGCGGCGCAGCGCGTGCTCGGCGAGCGCGCGACGGCGCGGGCGTCGATGCCGGACAACGACGAGATCGACGCGGCGCTGCTCGAGCACCTGCAGCTCTTCGATACCGGCCATGCCGAGCGCGTCGTGCAGCGTCGGCGCGCGGCCGCCGAGCTGATGCAGCGCCTCGAGGCCTTCCAGCCGTACCTGACGGGCGCCGTCTGGAAAGGCATCGTCACCGAGCACGCGCCGATCCACCTGCAGCTCTTCCACGACAACACGAAGGACGTGCAGATCGACCTGCTGAACCGCGGCGTCGATTTCGAGGTCGCGTCGGTGCCGCATTTCCGTGGCGGCCCCGACGTCGAGGCGATCACCTTCTGGCTCGCCGATGCGCCCGTGCTGCTGTCGCTGTACCGGCACGACGACCTGCGCGGTGCACTGAAGGGCGTCCGCGGCAGCGACGCCGGCCCGGAACGCGGCGACCGCCGCGCGTTGCTGGTCCGCCTCGGCGAGGCGGCATGAACGCGGGCCGACGGATCTGGATCGCCGGCGCGGCGCTGGCGCTGGGCTTCGGCGGATTCGGCGCCTGGGTCGCGTCGCGCCGCTACGCGCTCGACTCCGCCGATCACTCCGCGGTCGACCTGCTGCTCGGGCTGACGATGCCCGATGCGAAAGGCAGCGAGGTGCGACTCGCCGAATGGCGCGGCCGGCCGCTCGTCGTCAACTTCTGGGCGACCTGGTGCCCGCCGTGCGTCGGCGAAATGCCGGAGTTGAGCGAGATGCAGCTCGACTACGCCGACCGCGGACTGCAGATTCTCGGGATCGGCGTCGATTCCGACGCGAACATCAGGCAATTCGCCGAGAAGATGCCGATGAGCTACCCGTTGCTCGTCGCCGGCGCGGGCGGTACCGAGCTGACTCGCCGTTTCGGCAACCAGTCGGGTGCCCTGCCGTTCACGGCGGTCGTCGATCGCGAAGGACGTATCCGGCACCGCATTCTCGGCCGCTTCGACAACGCCGACCTGCGGGCGGCGATCAGCGCGACGCTCTGAGTCGCGCGGGCGCGGCGCCGGTCCCCGTCATCGTCGCTCTAGCGTTCATCGCCCAACCGGCGTATAAAGGCGTCCAATTTCCTGCAACAGCGCGAAAAACCCGCCTGCGTGACCGCTTGACCCGATCGTCGAAACTCCTCTGGGCGCTGCACGGCCCGAACCTGAACCTGCTGGGCACGCGCGAGCCGGAGGTCTACGGGTCGACCCGACTCGACGAGATCGACGCGGCGCTGGCGCAATTGTGCAGCGAGAACGGTCATCGCTTCGAGAGCTTCCAGTCGAACCACGAGGGCGCACTGGTCGACCGCGTGCAGCAGGCGCGCGAACGCGAGGTCGCCTTCATCGTGCTGAACCCGGCTGCGTTCACCCATACCAGCGTCGCGCTGCGCGACGCGCTCGCCGCGGTCGCGATCCCGTTCATCGAGGTGCACCTGTCGAACATCCACCGTCGGGAACCGTTCCGGCGCCATTCGTATTTCTCCGACCTCGCCGCCGGCGTCGTCGCCGGACTCGGCCCGCTCGGCTACCGGCTCGCGATGCAGGCGGCGATCGAATCGCTGCGCACGCCCTCGCCGGCTTCCTCGACGGAAGCGACCGGCGCCCGGCGCGCGCGCAAAGGCTGAGACGGAAATGGACCTGAGAAAGCTGAAGACCCTGATCGACCTCGTCTCCGAATCGGGGATCTCCGAGCTGGAGATCACCGAGGGCGACGGCAAGGTGCGCATCGTGAAGAACGCGCCGCCGGTGATGATGGCGCCGCCGCCTGCGCCCGTCGTTTCGCCGGCGATCGTCACGCCGTCGACGATCGCCGGCGCCCCGGGCGCCGGCGCTGCGCCCGCAGCCGGGGCGGCCGCCGCGCCCGAAGCGCCGGAGACGCCGCCGGGACACATCGTGCGCTCGCCGATGGTCGGCACCTTCTATCGCTCGGCGCAGCCGGGCGCCGATCCGTTCGTCTCGGTCGGCAGCGAGGTCGCCGAGGGCGACACGCTCTGCATCATCGAGGCGATGAAGCTGATGAACGAGATCGAAGCCGACAAGGGCGGCACGATCAAGGCCGTCCTCGCCGATAACGGATCGCCGGTCGAATTCGGTCAGCCGCTGTTCGTCATCGAATAGGCAAGCGATGTTCGAGAAGCTGCTGATCGCCAACCGGGGCGAGATCGCGCTGCGCATCCAGCGCGCGTGCCGCGAGCTGGGCATCAAGACGGTCGTCGTCCATTCGCAGGCCGACACCGAGGCGAAATACGTGAAGCTCGCCGACGAATCGGTCTGCATCGGGCCGCCGCCGTCGCGCGACAGCTACCTGAACGTCCCGGCGATCATCAGCGCGGCCGAAGTCACCGACGCCGAGGCGATCCACCCGGGCTACGGCTTCCTGTCGGAGAACGCCGACTTCGCCGAGCGCGTCGAGAAGAGCGGCTTCGTCTTCATCGGTCCGCGACCCGAGTCGATCCGCATGATGGGCGACAAGGTTTCCGCGAAGGAGGCGATGAAGAAGGCCGGCGTCCCCGTCGTGCCGGGCTCGGAGGGCGCATTGCCCGAGGACCCGAAGGAGATCCTGCGCATCACGCGCGCGATCGGCTATCCGGTCATCGTCAAGGCGGCGGGCGGCGGCGGCGGGCGCGGCATGCGCGTCGTGCACACCGAGGCGGCGCTGCTCGGCGCCGTCACGATGACGCGCAGCGAAGCGCAGGCGGCGTTCAACAATCCGAACGTCTACATCGAGAAGTTCCTCGAGAATCCGCGCCACATCGAGATCCAGGTGCTCGCCGACGAGCATCGCAACGCCGTGCACCTCGGCGAGCGCGACTGCTCGATGCAGCGCCGCCACCAGAAGGTCATCGAGGAAGCGCCGGCGCCCGGCATCCCGCGCCGGGCGATCGACCGCATCGCGCAGCGCTGCGCCGATGCCTGCCGCAAGATCGGCTACCGCGGCGCCGGCACCTTCGAGTTCCTGTTCGAGAACGGCGAGTTCTATTTCATCGAGATGAACACGCGCGTGCAGGTCGAGCATCCGGTCACCGAGCTGATCACCGGGATCGACATCGTGCAGGAGCAGATCCGCATCGCCTGCGGCGAGCGGCTGCGCTTCCGGCAGCGCGACATCCGGCTCGAGGGCCACGCGATCGAATGCAGGATCAACGCGGAGGATCCCTTCCGCTTCACCCCGTCGCCGGGGCGCATCACGGCCTGGCACCCGCCCGGCGGACCCGGCATCCGCGTCGATTCGCACGCCTACACCAACTACTTCGTCCCGCCGAACTACGACTCGATGATCGCCAAGGTGATCGCCTACGGCGACACGCGCGACCAGGCGATCCGTCGCATGCGCATCGCGCTCTCGGAAATGGCGGTCGACGGCATCCGCACCAACCTGCCGCTGCACCGCGAGCTGCTCGCCGACGCGCATTTCGTGCAGGGCGGCGCGTCGATCCACTATCTCGAGCAGAAGCTCGCGATGCGCCGCGGCTGACGCAGGGCGCGTCGTCGTCGCCGCCACCCGGCATCGCAGGCAGCCGTTCCCGATGTGGATCCGCATCCGCTTCGTCGTCGACGGCGACAGCGCCGACGCGTGGACCGACGCGCTGCTCGAAGCCGGCGCGGCGTCGGTCGACACGAGCGACGCCGACGCCGACTCGGCAGCCGAATGCGCGCTCTTCGGCGAGCCGGGCGAGCCGCCGCCGGCCAGCGCCTGGCCGCGCACCCGGATCACCGCACTCGTCGCCCGCGGCGCGCCGCCGGCTTCGTCCGGCGATCCCCGCGTTCCGGATGCGACGACCTGCGACGACGCCGCTGTGGACGCGCTGCTCTCCCGCGCAGCGGCGCTCGCCGGGCAGGAGCTGCCGACGCAAGTGCAACGGCTTGCGCTCGCGGACGAGGATTGGGTGCAGGCGACGCAGCGCCAGTTCACGCCCTTTCCCGTGGGGCGACGGCTGTGGGTCACGCCTTCGTGGCACGCGTCGGCGCAACCGGCGCCCGATGCGCGCATCGCGCTGGTGCTCGATCCCGGCCTCGCCTTCGGCACCGGCAGCCATCCGACGACCCGGCTGTGCCTCGAATGGCTCGACGAGCAGCTGCACGGCGGCGAGTCGGTGATCGACTACGGATGCGGCTCGGGCATCCTGGCGATCGCCGCTGCCCGACTCGGAGCGCGGCGCGTGACCGGCATCGACATCGACCCGCAGGCACTCGCTGCGGCCGCGCGCAACGCGGCGGACAACGGCGTGTCGATCGAACTGCGCTCGAGCAGCGACGCGATGCCGCAGGTCGCCGACGTCGTCGTCGCGAACATCCTTGCGAACCCGCTACGCGTGCTCGCGCCGCTGCTCGAGACGCTCGTCGCGCCCGGGGGCCATCTCGTTCTCGCCGGGCTGCTCGACCGGCAGGCCGACGAGATCGCGCGCTGCTATCGCGGGATCGCGCTGCACGCCTGGCGCTCGCTCGACGGATGGACTTGCCTGGCGGGAACGCGTCGTCGATGATCGGCCGTCGATCCGGGGGAGACTGATGGCGCTCGCGACGACCTGCCCGCAATGCAAGACGAGCTTTCGCGTGGTCCCCGACCAGCTGAAGCTGCGCCGCGGCTTCGTGCGCTGCGGTCGCTGCCGCAACGTCTTCGCCGGCATCGACCACCTGCGCTACGTCGCCGAGGGACAACTGCGCGCGGAGGCGCAGGCTGCCGCCCAGCTTCCGGAGCAGGCGCGGTGGGCAGCGGAACCGTACGCCGGAACGCCGCTCGAAATGCCGCTCGAAGTGCCGGGCGAAGCGGCCGGCGAAGATGCGCTGCACGACAGCGAAGCGGTGCACCCCGGCGACGCGGTGCACGATACCGCGGCGGAGCCCGACAGCGAAGCTGCATCCGATGCCGAAACCGGATCCGACGTCGAGACCGGATCCGACGTCGAAACCGCAGCCCGGATCGAAGCGACAGCCGACGGCGAAGCTGCACCCGGCGGCGAAGCGGCACCCGGCGGCGAAGCGGCACCCGGCGGCGAAGCGGCACACGACGGCGAAGCGGCATCCCACGGCGAAGCCG
>JBIQJM010000011.1:0-14384 GCA_044507525.1 Burkholderiales bacterium | reverse complement strand
GCACCCGGCGGCGAAGCGGCACACGACGGCGAAGCGGCATCCCACGGCGAAGCCGCATCCGACAGCGAAGCGACGTCCGACAGCGAAGCGACGCCCGACAGCGAAGCGGTGCCGGACACCGAGGCGCCCACAGGCCTCGACGACGACGCCCTTCCGCACGCGCGGGCCGAGGAAGACGTCGAGTACGTCGTCGTCGGCACGCCCGATTCCGACCCGCTCGCGTACGAAGCCTTCATCGCCGACGAGCCCGCCGGCGCGAACGGGGCGGCACGCTCCGAGAGCGCCGACGACGAGGGATCGCGCCGCGACGACGTGCACGACGCGCCGACGGACGAAGCGCCTGCCTACCTCGAACGCCTGGCGTCGCCGGCGCACGGCGAGCCGCGCGAGACCGCCGCGCGGCCCGCGCCGGGCGAGGTCTTCGACGACGACTACGCGGAAGGCGAATCGGCCATCGACTACTTCTCGACGCGGCGAGGCCGGGGCTTCGCCGACCGGCGCGGCATCGCGCTCGCCTTCTTCGCGCTCGCGCTCGCGCTCGCGCTGGCGCTGCAGTTCGTCGTCGCCCAGCGCGCGACGATCGCCGTGCGCGCACCCGCGCTGGCGCCGCTGCTCGAAGCCGCGCTCGCGCCCTTCGGGCTGAGCGTCGGCGTGCCGAGCGATCTCGACGCGCTGACGATCGAATCCTTCGAGCTGCAGGCGTCGGCCGATCCCGACATCCTCGAGATGCGCGCCCTGCTGCGCAACAGGGCCGATCATCCGGTGCGCTGGCCGTCGATGCAGCTGACGCTCACCGATCGATCGGACCGGGTGCTCGTGCGCCGCACGCTCGATCCGCACGACTACCTGCGCGAGGCCGGGGCGGCGCCCGGCGAAGGCGTTCCCCCGCAGACCGAATGGCCGCTGCATCTCGCACTCGAGGCGCGCGACCTGAACCTGGCCGGCTACGACTACCGGGTACGGCTGTTCTACCCCTGAAGAAAACGGAGCGACGATGTCCCGACGCGTGCTGATCAGCGGATCGATCGCCTACGACACCATCATGGTGTTCGAGGGCCACTTCCAGGACCACATCCTTCCCGACCGCGTGCACGTGCTGAACGTCTCGTTCCTCGCACCGCGTCTCGAACGCAACTACGGCGGCTGCGCCGGCAACATCGCCTACACGCTGCGGGGCCTGGGCGGCGAGCCCGTGATGCTCGCAGCCGTCGGGCGCGACGGCGACGCCTGCCTCGCGCACTTCGCCGGGCTCGGCATCGACGTCTCCACCGTGCTGCGGCTCGACGACGAGTACACGGCGCAGGCGTTCATCACCACCGACCTGTCGGACAACCAGATCACCGCCTTCCACCCGGGCGCGATGTCGCAGGCCCATCGTGTCTCCGTGCACGAGGTGCAGCGCGGCAGCGACGCGGCCGCCGTCGGAATCGTCGCGCCCAACGGGCGCGAGGCGATGTTGCAGCACGCGCGCGAGCTCGACGAATGCGGCGTTCCCTTCGTCTTCGATCCCGGCCAGGGACTGCCGATGTTCGACGGCGAAGCACTGCGCGAGTTCGTGTCGCGCGCCTGCGCCGTCACGGTCAACGACTACGAGGCCTCGCTGCTCGTCGAGCGCACCGGCTGGAGCGAGGCGCAGATCGCGCAGCGCGTGCAGGCGCTGATCGTGACGCTCGGCGCCGAGGGCTCGCGCGTCTACGAGGACGGCGCGATCACCCAGGTCGCGGCGGCGGCGGTGTCGCGCGCGACGGACCCCACCGGATGCGGCGACGCCTATCGCGGCGGGCTGCTGCACGGGCGCACGCTGGGCTGGAACTGGACCGACGCCGCGCGACTCGGCAGCGTGATGGGCGCGATCAAGATCGAGCATCGCGGCGGACAGAACCACCCGGTCGACCGCGACGAGGTCGCGCGCCGCTTCCAGCAGGCCTACGGTCGCGCGCCCTGGTAGAGCGCCGCGCGCAACGCGTCGGCGTCGGCCGGCGCGTCGACGGCGAAGCGCTTGCGCCGGGCACCGGCGCCCGAGACGAGGCGCACCGAGCGCTTCGGGACCGAAAGCCGCTCGGCGAGGAAGCGGACGATCTCTTCGTTGGCGCGCCCTTCGACGGGCGGCGCGGCGACGCGCAGCTTCAGGCAGCCGTCGTGCTCGCCGACGACCTCGGTGCGCGGCGCGCCCGGCTGGGCAGCGATCCGAAGGCGCCACTTCCCGGGCGTGCCTTCGAGCCAGGCGGGCGACGACTGCGCGGTCAACGCTCGCTCGCGGACCGGCGACCTTCGCCGATCAGGAAACGGCCGCGAAGAACGACGGCATCGCCGACTGCAGCACGGTCAGGGCGAGCTGCGCGAGCAGGATCAGCACGAGCGGCGACAGGTCGACGCCGCCGATCAGCGGAACGATGCGGCGGATGGGCGCGAGGAAGGGTCGCGTGAGCGCATCGATCGTCGGGGCGATCGGGGCGTGCGGATTCACCCACGACAGCACCGCGAGCAGCAGCACGAGCGCGGTCAGCAGCCACAGCGACCACTTGGCGAGCCAGAAGATCGCCAGCAGCACGACGACGCCGAAGGCCGGCGCACGGTCGCCGCCGAACAGCAGCACGTAGAGGACGGCGAGCACCACGGCGAGCAGCAGCGCGGCGAGCAGGCTCGCCCAGTCGATGCTGCGCATGTTCTTGCGCGTGGCCGGGAGCACGCCGCGCAACGGACGCACGATCCAGTCGGTGACGGCGATCACGAACTGGCCGAGGGGATCGCGCACGCCGAGTCCCAGCCAGTTCAGGTAGGCGCGCAATACGCAAGCGGTAGCGAGCAGGCTGCCGAGCGTTTCGAGCAGGAGCCAGAGTGCCTGGTGCATGGAGTACGGTTCCGGAACGCCAGCGATTCTCGCACACGAAAAAAAAGAGTCCCGCACCGGGCCATGGCCGGCGCGGGACCCGTCGCGCGCACGTCGTCGCCGACGTGCGCGGCACTTCACGCGCGATGCGCTACGGGCGGTTGCCGGTCGGGAACGGCCAGGCGGCGGCCGGGTTCAACGGCTTGGCCGCGGGTGCCGAAGGAGTGGCGGCGCCGTTCTTCTTGGCGGCCGCCTTCCTGACCGGCGACTTCTTCGCAACCGGCTTCTTGGCGGCGACCTTCTTCGTCGCGCCTTTCTTCGCCGCGGCCTTCTTCGCCGCCGGCTTCTTCGCCGCGGTCTTCTTCGCAGCCTTCTTCGCCGGCGACGCCTTGCGCGCGCTCGCCGTCTTGCGCGCTGCGCCCTTCTTCGCCGCCGCCTTCTTCGCCGTCGTCTTCTTCGCCGTCGTCTTCTTCACCGCCTTCTTCACTGCCTTGCGCGCTGCGGGCTTCTTCGCAGCGGCCTTGCGCGCGGTCTTCTTCACGGCGGACTTCTTCGCAGCGGTCTTGCGGGCCGCTCCCTTCTTCGCAGCGGTCTTGCGCACTGCGCCCTTCTTCGCAGCAGTCTTGCGCGCTGCGCCCTTCTTCGCTGCGGTCTTCTTCGCCGCGGCCTTCTTCACGGGGCTCTTGCGCGCGGCGACCCGCTTCGTCGTCGAGGTCTTCGTCGCTGCCTTGCGGGCGGTCGTCTTCTTCGTCGCTTTCTTCGCCGCGCCCTTCCTGGCGGCCGGCTTCTTCGCGGCTTTCTTGGCGGTTGCCATGAGGATCTCCTTCTCAGGATGTTGCGATGATGGAAACCCGTGCCGCAACGCTCGAACGCGTCCGGCGGAACGGGCTATTCATCGGCGCAAGAACACCGTGTCTACGGTTCGTCGTTCCAACGCTAATGAATTCGGCGCAAAAAAAACGCCGGAACCAATGGTTCGGCGCTCTTTGGAGATCGTCGCAACGGGGGTCGGGCCGGCGTTCGGCTGCCGCTCGCGCATGCCCGCCCGTACCTGTTCCGTCCTGCCCGCAGCCATCGACCTCAATTCGGATCATCCCTACGCAGCAACTGATTCCACGCTTCAATACACGTCGATAACTTCTTGTACTGGCGTGAAATTCCGCTGTTATTCACACGCGAAATCTTACGGCCCTTGTAGGGTGTCCGCAACGACGCTGCGTGTTTTCGCTTGACTCGAACATCGTTTCGTCGGCGTGCACGCAACACATCGAAGCGATCGACATCGCGTGCATGCGCGGCGACTCGTGCACGCGCGCGTGCATCGCTCGCTCAGAACGGACGAACGAGACCGCGTGCTTCGCGCATCGCATGCACGCGCGGCCAGTCGAAGTGCACACCGGGATCGCGCTTGCGCCCCGGCGCGATGTCGCTGTGTCCCGCGAGCCAGCGAAGCGGATGGCGCTCGCGCAGCGCGGCGATCAGGAAACGCAGTCGACGGTACTGCGCTTCGGTGAAGCGGTGCGACTCGTCGCCCTCGAGCTCGACGCCGACCGAGAAGTCGTTGCAGCCTTCGCGCTCGAGGAAGCGCGACACCCCGGCGTGCCATGCGCGCGCGTCGGTGTCGACGAACTGCAGCAGCTCGCCCCGGCGGCGCACGAGGAAGTGCGCCGAGACGCGCAGTGCGCGCAGCTCGGCGAACGAGGGATGCGCCGCCGCGTCGAGCCGGTTCGTGAACAGGCGTTCGACGGCGTCGCCGCTGAAGCGCCCTGCGGGCAGGCTGATGTGATGCACGACGAGCAGCTCGACGCGCGCGTCGGGCGGACGCGCGTCGAAGTTCGGCGAAGGAACGGCGCGTGCGGCGGACAGCCAGCCGGACGCCTCTCGCCAGGCACCCGTCGCGCGCCGTCGCGACGACATCAGCTCAGGCCGAGCCGCTGCATGCGGTAGCGAAGCGCGCGGAACGTGATGCCGAGCAGCCGTGCCGCGGCGGTGCGGTTGTAGCGTGTCTTCTCGAGCGCGCGCTGGATCGCCTCGCGCTCGATCTGCTCGAGGTAGTCGGGCAACGACTCGGGGACGCCGTCCTCGGATACGCGCACGGGCCGTCGCTCGCCGGCGGCGGCCGGCGGCGTCTCCGACGCGTCGTCGCCGGCATCGACGGCGATGCGCTCGTTCTCGTCGGCATCGGAGACGATCGGCTTCAGGCCGAGATCCTCGACGTTGATCACGTCGCCGCTGGAGAAGGCGAGCGCGCGTTCGAGCACGTTCTCGAGCTCGCGCACGTTGCCCGGGAAACGATAGCTCTGCAGGTAGCGGACCGCGACCGGCGCCAGGCGGGGCGCGCGCTCCGCGCCGCTGCGACCGGCCAGGCGCGAGAGGATCGCGTCGGCGAGCACCGGGATGTCCTCGAGCCTTTCGCGCAGCGACGGCAGGCGCAGCTCGATCACGTTGAGCCGGTAGTAGAGATCCTGGCGGAAGCGGCCGGCCGCCACGCAGTGGGCGAGGTCCTGGTGCGTCGCGCTGACGATGCGCACGTCGACCGCCTCCTCGACGGTGGCGCCCACCTTGCGCACGCGCTTCTCCTGGATCGCGCGCAGCAGCTTCACCTGCATCGCGAGCGGCAGGTCGGCGACCTCGTCGAGGAACAGCGTTCCGGTATTCGCCGCCTGGAAGAAGCCGTCGCGGTCCTGGTCGGCTCCGGTGAAGGCGCCCTTCCGGTAGCCGAAGAACTCGGCTTCCATCAGCGCCTCCGGAATCGCCCCGCAGTTCACGGCGATGAACGGCTGCGCCGCCCGCGCGCCCGACTCGTGGATGAACCGGGCCGCGAGCTCCTTGCCCGAGCCCGACTCGCCGCTGATCGACACCGGCGCCATGCTGCGCGCGAGCCGGGCGATCTGTGCGCGCACCTCGCGCATCGCCTCCGAGTCGCCGAGCAGTCGACGGGCCGCTTGCACCTGCATCGTCGCGTCGTCGTCTGCGGCGGCGCCGCCGACCGGTGCCGGCAGTTGCAGTGCCGAACGCACGAGGCTGCGCAGCGCATCGAGCGCGACCGGCTTTGCGAGGTAGTCGAAGGCGCCCGCCTTCAACGCGGCGACCGCGTTCTCGGCGCTGCCGTAGGCGGTGATCACCGCGACCGGCGTCTGCGGCTGCAGGCGATTGATCGTGCCGACGAGCGCGAGTCCGTCGCCGTCGGGTAGCCGCATGTCGGTCAGGCACAGCGCGTAGGCGTTGCGCGACAGTGCAGCCTGCGCATCGGCGAGCGTCCCCGCGCAATCGACGTCGAGCCCCATGCCGACGAGCGTGAGCTCGAGGAGCTCGCGCAGGTCGGCTTCGTCGTCGACGACGAGCACGCGGCGCTCGGGCGCGGGCCGCGCGGGGCGCGTCGCGCGGGACGCGTTCGCGGTCTCGGTGGCTTCTTTCATTCGGACGGTCCGGTTCGAGGCTCGACGACGAAGACGCTGCGCCGGCGATGCGAAGCCGACGAGGTCTCGTAGCGGATCGTCGCACCGTTGGCGTTGCACAGCTCGCGCGCGAGGTACAGGCCGAGACCGGTACCGCGGCTCTCGGTGGTGTAGAAGGGCTCGAAGGCGTGCTCGAGCATCTCGTTCGTCAGTCCGGGGCCGTCGTCGGAGACGCGCAGCTCGAGCCGGCGGTCCTCGCGCTCGCGCCACTCGATGCGCACCGCTTCGTCGGCGTCCGACGCGTGGCGCAGGGCGTTGCCGACCAGGTTCAGCAGCACCTGCCGCAGCTGGTTGGAGTCGAAGCGGATCGGACGCGCACTGAGGAGCCGCACGCCGATGCGCCGCCGGTCGGCGCCGTTCGCGGCGGCGAGGTCGTCGACGAGCCGGTCGAGAAAGGCCTGCGCTTCGATCGATTCGTCGGCCGGGCGCTCGCGGCGAGCGATCGACAGCACGTCCTCGATGATGCGGTCGATGCGCACGGTGTTCGACTCGACGATCCGCGCCAGCCGCTCGAGCGAAGGCTCGGCGAGGCGCTCGGCGAGCAGCCCGTTGGCGTGGCGGATCGCGCCGAGCGGGTTGCGGATCTCGTGCGCGATCGACGCCGACAGCCGTCCCATCGACGCGAGCTTCAGCTGCTGCGCGCGATCTTCGACGAGGCGCTGGTCTTCGAGCATCACGACCGTATCCTCGCCCTGCTCGGCGGTGCCGAGGAAGCGCAGGCGAACACGCGTCGCGCGCCCGTCGACGGCCGGCAGCTCGATGTCGCTTTCGATGCCCGACACCGCCCCGCCTTCGCGCCAGCGCGCGTAGGCCTCGCGCAGCGTGCACCAGCCGGCGGCGGTGCCGGCGGGCGGCCGCTCGTCCAGCACGAGCGGCGCCTCGCCGACGCGCAGCAGCGCGCGCGCGGCCGGGTTCATCGTGCGCACCGTGCCGCCGGCGTCGACGACCATCACGCCGTGCGCGAGCTCGGCGACGACGCGCGAAGTGACGGCGAGCTGGCGGCGCAGGTCGTCGGCGCGCATCTGCGCGATGCGCTCCTGCGCGTGCAGCCGGGTCGCGAGCCAGTTCACCGTCATCGCGGTGGCGAAGCAGCCGGCGCCGATCAGGCCGGCGAGCATCAGCGACGCAGCGTCGCCGCCGCCCGGCGTCAGCAGGGACCAGCCGGCCTGCGCGAGCACGAGCAGCGTCGCCGCGGCGGCGAGGAAGGCCGCCATGCGCCGGGTCGCGACGATCGCGCCGCCTGCGAGCGCGACGATCAGCAGCACGAGCAGCCCGCTCTTCAGTCCCCCCGCCGCATGCATCAGCGTGGACAGCGCGACGATGTCGGTGAGCGCCTGCGCGAGCACGAGCGCATGGAAGTGCGCGCGAAAACGGTCCAGCGTCGACAGGAACAGCACCGCGAGCAGCAGATAGGCGAGCGCGGCGCCGCCGTACAGCGTCGGGTCGCCGATCCCGCCGGAGAGCCGACCCGCGTCGTGGAGCGGGAAGAAGGTGAACAGCACGAGCGCGATCGCCACGCGGCTGGCCGCCAGCCAGCGCAGCGATGCCCAGTACGAAGGAGCGATGCTCGCGCCCGAGCGGGCGGCGCTCATTCTTCGCGCGAGCGCGGGCGCCGGTCGCCACGCCCGCTGTCGCCGCGCTCGGCGGCGCGATCCGCGTCGCGGTGCGCGACGCTGCAGTACGGCCGCTCGCCGTCGCGAACGGCGTCGGAGGCGGGGAAGAACAGCCCGCAATGCGCGCAGGGAACGATCGGCTCGCCCGCGATCGTCCGGCCCGGACGGTCGGCGGACGCGCGGCCGCCGGCAGCGGATTCGCCGCGGCTTCGTTCGCGTCTGCGCTGGCTGATCGCGATGAGGTGGAATACGAGCCAGGCCAGTGCGAGCAGCACCACCCAGCTCAACAGCTTGCCCATCAGTGACGGTTCAGGATGACTTCCAGGACGAAGCGACTGCCGACGTAGGCGAGCAGCAGCAGTGCGAAGCCGCCGAAGGTCAGCCGCAGCGCCGTGCGCCCGCGCCAGCCCCACAGCCGGCGCCCGAGCAGCAGGATGCCGAACACGGCCCACGCGATCAACGTGAAGACGTTCTTGTGATCGAGGCGCAACGGCTTGCCGAAGATCTCCTCGGAGAACAGCACGCCGCTGAACGCGGTGAGCGTGAGCAGCGCGAAGCCCAGCCCGATGAAGCGGAACAGGATGCGCTCGAGCACGAGCAGCGGCGGCAGGTCCTCGAGGAAGCGCGCGAGCGGCAGCGTGCCCGCCTCTTCGCCGCCGTGGTGCAGCGCCCGCTCGGCGAGCGTCATCAGCACCGCGTGCAGCGCCGCGAGCGAGAGCACGCCATAGGCGAGCGTGCCGACCAGCAGGTGCGGCAGGAAGAACGGCCGCGTCGCCTCGGAGCCGACGTCGATCCCGGGGAAGGCGAGCGGCAGCAGCACGACGACCGCCGCCGACGGCAGCACGATCGAGCGCAGCGCCTCGACGCGCGCCGACAGTCCTTCGATCCACAAGACGGCGATGCCGATCCACGCGGTCGCCGAGAGGATCGGCGCGAAACCGAAGTGCCAGCCGTTGTCGCCGATGATGTGCTGGTACAGGCCGGCACCGTGCAACAGCAGGCCGGCGAGCATCGCCCCTCCGCTGAACCGGTGCGGCGCCCGCCACGCGAGTACATAGGCGAGCGAGGCAAGCAGATCGACGATAACCGGTAAAATCGGCACCGATTCAGTTTACTCCAAGGCCATGCTCGAAAACCTGTCGCAACGGCTCGCGCGCGTCGTCAAGACGATGCGCGGCGAAGCGCGCCTGACCGAAGCGAATACGCAGGAGATGCTGCGCGAGATCCGCATCGCGCTGCTCGAAGCCGACGTCGCGCTGCCGGTCGTGCGCGACTTCGTCGGCCGGGTGCGCGAGCGCGCGCTGGGGCAGGAGGTGCTCTCCAGCCTGTCGCCCGGCCAGGCGCTCGTCGGCGTCGTGCATCGCGAGCTCACGCAGCTGATGGGCGGCGAAACGGCGCAGCTCGATCTCGCCAGCAAGCCGCCGGCGATCGTGCTGATGGCCGGACTGCAGGGCGCCGGCAAGACGACCACCGTCGGGAAGCTCGCGAAGTGGCTGCGCGAGAACCGGAAGAAGAAGGTGCTGACCGTCTCGTGCGACGTCTACCGGCCGGCGGCCATCGAGCAGCTGCGCACGGTCACCGCGCAGGCGGGCGCCGAATTCTTCGCGTCGTCGCCCGAGCAGAAGCCGGCCGAGATCGCGGCGGCGGCGCGCCAATGGGCGCGCACGCATTACTTCGACGTGCTGCTGGTCGACACCGCGGGACGCCTGGCGATCGACGAGCAGATGATGCGCGAGATCGCCGAGCTGCACGCGCTGCTCGATCCGGTGGAAACGCTGTTCGTCGTCGACGCGATGCAGGGCCAGGACGCGGTCAACACGGCGAAGGCCTTCAAGGAAGCGCTCCCGCTCACCGGCGTCGTGCTCACCAAGCTCGACGGCGACGCGCGCGGCGGCGCCGCGCTGTCGGTGAAGGCCGTCACCGGCGCGCCGATCAAGTTCGTCGGCGTCGGCGAGAAGCTCGACGGCCTCGAGGGCTTCCACCCCGAGCGCATGGCCAACCGCATCCTCGGCATGGGCGACATCGTCTCGCTCGTCGAGGAGGCGCAGAAGAACGTCGACCAGAAGACGGCGAAGGCGCTCGCCGACAAGCTGAAGTCGGGCAACCGCTTCGACCTGAACGACTTCGCCTCGCAGCTCGGACAGATGAACCGCATGGGCGGGTTGAGCTCGATGCTCGAGAAGCTGCCCGCGCAGTTCCAGCAGGCGGCCGCCGGCGCCGACATGTCGCAGGCCGAGAAGCAGGTGCGCCGCATGCAGGCGATCATCCAGTCGATGACGAAGGCGGAGCGCACGAAGCCCGATCTCATCAAGGCGAGCCGCAAGCGGCGCATCGCCGCCGGCTCGGGCGTGTCGGTGCAGGAAGTCAACCGGCTGCTGTCGCAGTTCGAGCAGATGCAGTCGATGATGAAGAAGATGCAGAAAGGCGGCCTCGCGAAGATGATGCGGGGCATGAAAGGAATGATGCCCGGGCTGCGGTAGCAGCGCGCACCGGTCGCGCCGATGCGCCCGGGGCATCGGCGGTAGACTTCGCCCCGATGGAAGCGAACCGCACCGATCCCACCGAAGCGCAGCCTGTCGACCTCGATGGCCTGCGAAAGAGCTTCGCCGGACGCCTGGTCACCGATCCGGCCGATCTCGAGGCCTTCACCATCGACTGGCGCCGCCGCTACTTCGGGCGCGCGCTGGCGGTCGCGCAGCCGGAGTCCGTCGACGACGTGGCCGCGGTCGTGCGGTGGTGCGCCGGGCATCGGGTCGCCGTGGTCCCGCAGGGCGGCAACACCGGACTGTCGGGCGGCGCCACGCCCGACGATTCCGGACGCTCGATCGTGCTGTCGCTCGCGCGGCTCACGCGGGTGCGCTCGGTCGACACGATCAACAACTCGATCACCGTCGAAGCCGGCTGCACGCTGGCGCGCGTGCACGAGGCCGCGCGCGAGGCGGGCCGGCTCTTTCCGCTAAGCCTGCCGTCGGAAGGCAGCTGCACGATCGGCGGCAACCTCGCCACCAACGCCGGCGGCGCGGCGGTGCTGCGCTACGGCAACACGCGCGAGCTGTGCCTCGGCGTCGAGGTCGTCACTGCCGAGGGCCGCGTCTGGAACGGACTGCGGGGGCTGCGCAAGGACAACACCGGCTACGACCTGCGCGACCTGTTCATCGGCTCCGAAGGCACGCTGGGCGTGATCACCGCCGCCACGATGAAGCTCTACCCGCAGCCCGCGGCGCAGGTCACCGCGATGGCGGCGGTGCAGGATCCGCACGCCGCGCTGCGCCTGCTCGAGCTCGCGCAGTCGATGCTCGGCTCGTCGCTCACCGCCTTCGAGCTGATGTCGAACCTGTGCATCGAGCTCGTGATGCGGCACTTCCCCGATCACCGGCGTCCGTTCACCGACGCTTCGCCGTACTACGTCCTGCTCGAGACCTCGGACAGCGAGAGCGAGACGCACGCGAACGCGCAGTTCGAGGCGCTGATGGAGCGCGCCATCGAGTCGGGGATCGTGCTCGACGCGGTCGTCGCGACCTCCGGCACGCAGAGCCGCGCGCTGTGGGCGCTGCGCGAACTGATCTCCGAGGCGCAGGCGCTCACCGGCAAGAACATCAAGCACGACATCTCGGTGCCGATCTCGTCGATCGGCGACTTCGTCGCGCAGACCGACGAGGCGCTGCAGCGCGCCTTCCCCGGCATCCGCATGGTGGTCTTCGGCCACCTGGGCGACGGCAACCTGCACTACAACGTCTCGCCGCCGGTCGACCGCAGCGGCGCCGAACACGAAGACGAGTTCCTCGCGATGCAGCCCGGCATCAACCTGCTCGTGCACGACGCGGTCGCCGCCTTCCACGGCTCGATCTCGGCCGAGCACGGGCTCGGGCAGCTGCGCCGCGACGAGGCGGCGCGCTACAAGTCGGACGTCGAGATGACGCTGATGCGGCAGGTCAAGCGCGCGCTCGATCCGCTGGGCATCATGAATCCCGGCAAGGTGCTGCCGCCCCACTAGCAGGAACCGTGGGCTTTCGCACGTCGGCCTTCTTTACAGAACCCTTCTCCCAAATCTCTCTTTATACGCAACTCCTTGAAATTTCAGGACGCGTGGCGATTAGCACGGACATTGCTTTCGTCCCCCGCGGGTTCACTCGAAAAATCAAGGGGAAGAAGATGCGGTTCTTGCACACGCTCACGGCCTGCGCGGCACTCGCCGTGGGTACCGCCGCGAACGCGGACGTCGTCTACGACTTCAACGGCAGCTGTACCGACCTGCTGTCCAGCTGCAGCCTGCTCGGGCTCACCGACGGCGCGGCCGTCTCGGGCACGCTGACCGTGCAGAGCGGCTTCGAGGCCAACGCGCTCCTCGAGGCATCGGAGATCGTCGACTTCAACTTCCAGTTCGGCACGCTGAACATCAGCAGCGCCGACCACACCGCCTACGGCGCCTACGGCGTCAACGCCGACCTCAGCCTGAACTGGCTGCTGGGAGGGATGAGCTTCCAGGGCCCCGGTCCGGACGCGACGACGGGCGTCATCCTGGGCCTGGAGGGATGGAAGGTCACCGGCCTGGGCTGGATGGGACTCTTCTCGGCGTTCGGCAGCGGCGGCTACACGCTGGCCAGCAGCAACGTGCCGGAGCCCGCGACACTGGCGCTGCTCGGCTTCGGCCTGGCCGGATTCGGCGCATCGCGCGCCCTGCGCAGGAAGTAAGGCGGTACGGGGCGACCTTCGCGGGCCGCCCCGGAACTCACAGGCCCAGGTACGCCTCGCGCACGCGAGGGTCGTCGAGCAGCTCCGCGCCGCTGCCCTCGAGCACGATGCTGCCGTTCTCGAGCACGTAGGCCCGATCGGCGAGCTTCAGCGACGCCGCGACGTTCTGCTCGACCAGCAGGATCGTCATGCCCTGCGCGTGCAGGGTCCGGATCGTCTCGAGCACCTCTGCGACGAGCGCCGGTGCGAGCCCGAGCGACGGCTCGTCGAACATGATCAGCCGCGGCGCGCCCATCAGGCAGCGAGCGATCGCGAGCATCTGCTGCTCGCCGCCCGACAGCGTTCCGGCCGCCTGGCCCGCCCGCTCCTTCAACCGGGGAAACATCTCGAAGACGCGCTGCAGCGTCTGGCCGGCGCTCGCGCGCGCGTGCGGCAGCAAGCCGCCGACCTCCAGGTTGTCGAGCACGCTGAGCGACGGGAAGATCTGCCGCCCTTCGGCGACCTGCCCGATGCCCAGGTCGCACACCACGTGGCTGTCGAGGCCCGCGATCTCGCGTCCGTCGAAGACGATCGACCCCGAACGCGGCTTCAGGATGCCGGCGAGCGTGCGGATCAGCGAGGTCTTCCCCGCGCCGTTCGCGCCGACCAGCGCGACGATCTGGTTCGTGCCGACCTCGAGGCCGACGCGATCGAGTGCCTGCGCGTCGCCGTAGAACACCGATAGATCGTTCACCTTCAGCATCGCGATGCGCTCAGTGCAGCTCGGCGGTGCCGAGATAGCTCTCGAGCACCTTCGGGTCGGAGGTGACTTCCGACGGGGTGCCCGAGGAGATGATCACGCCGTGATGCAGCACGTAGACGCGCTGCGCGAGCGCCATCACCGCACGCATCACGTGCTCGATCAGCAGGATCGTCACGCCGTGCTCGGCGTTCAGCCGCTTGAATGCGTCGACCATGTGGTCGGTCTCGGTCGGGCGCAGGCCGGCCATCACCTCGTCGAGCAGCAGCAGCTTCGGCTCGGTGGCGAGCGCGCGCGCCACCTCGAGCTTCTTGCGGTCGGGCAGCGTGAGGGCCGACGCGGGACGATCGCGCTGCTCCCACATCTCGAGCGCACGCAACGCGCCTTCGGCGCGCCGGCTGGCCAGGCGCCGGTCGGTGGTCCCGCGAAAGCCGCCGACCATCACGTTCTCGAGCACCGACATGTCGGCGAAGGGCTTGACGATCTGGAAGGTGCGGCCGATGCCGACCGCGCAGACGCGGTCGGCGCGCCAGCCGGCGATGTCGGAGCCGAGGAACACGATGCGCCCTTCGTCGGGCGCGAGCGAGCCGGCGATCAGGTTGAACAGCGTCGTCTTGCCCGCGCCGTTCGGCCCGATCAGCGCGACGATCTCGCCCCGTTCGACCACGAGCGACGCGTCGTCGACGGCGCGCAGCGCCTGGAAACTCCTGGACGCGCCGACGACCTGGAGCATCGGGGCCGGCTTCTCAGTCATCGGCGGTCACCGAGCGACGGATGCCGAACCTTCGGGCGATCACCGGCCAGATGCCGTGCGGCATGAACATGATCGCGGCGCCGAGCGCGATGCCGTAGAGGATCTGCTTGACGCCGGGGATCTCGTGCCCGGCGAGGAACAGCGCCTGGTTGATGCCCTCGGACATCAACGTGAGCACCGCCGCGCCGAGGATCGGTCCGAACAGCGTGCCGATGCCGCCGATGATCGGCGCGAGGATGATCTCGATCGAGCGGCTGATGTGGAACACCTGGTCGGGGAACAGGTTGTTGTAGTAGAA
>JBIQJM010000226.1:0-1670 GCA_044507525.1 Burkholderiales bacterium | reverse complement strand
CCGAGCGCCAGCAGCATGCCTTCGCGGCCGCCGATGATCGAACCCACGGCGCCGAACAGCGCCATGATCCCGGCCATCAGGATGCCGGTCTTGAACCAGTTCAGCATCTTCGTTTCCTCGTCGTGCCGGCCGCGTGTCGCGGCCTCGGCACCGTCGTACATCGGGGCATTTTCCCCGCTCTGCAAGGTCGCGCGGCGAACTCTACCCTTGCAGTGCCGGAAGGCCGCGACGGCGTGCGGCGCCGCCGCCTAGGGGAAGCGCGTGCCCGCGGGAAGCTCGAAGCCCCGCAGGAACTCGCCCGCGGGCAGGCGCCGGCCGCCGGGCTTCTGCAGTTCGAGCAGTTCGACGGCGCCGTCGCCGCAGGCGACGACCAGGCGGCCCGGGACATCGAGCACCGTGCCGGGCGGGGGGCCGCTCGCGCCGGTCGCACCGGCCCGGGCGGACGGCGCCGCCGGCTGCGCGTCCGCCGCGCCGGCCGGCACGACCCGCGCGCGCCACACCTTGATCGCCGTCCCGGCGGCGTCGCCCAGCTGCGCCGTCGCTCCCGGCACCGGGTCGAAGGCGCGCACCCGGTCGACGATGCGCCGCGCCGGCATCGACCAATCGATCGCCGCGTCGCCGCGGGCGAGCTTGTGCGCGTAGGTGACGCCCTCGGCGGGCTGCGGCCGCGCGACCAGCGTGCCCTTCTCGAGCGCGGCGAGCGCGGCGACGATCGCGCGCGCGCCGAGCGCTGCGAGCCGGTCGTGCACGGTCGCGCCGGTGTCGTCCTCGCCGATCGGCGTGCGCTCGACGAGCAGCATCGGGCCGGTGTCCAGGCCTTCGTCCATCTGCATGATCGTCACGCCGGTCTCGGCGTCGCCCGCTTCGATCGCCCGCTGGATCGGCGCCGCGCCGCGCCAGCGCGGCAGCAGCGACGCGTGGATGTTCAGGCACCCGTGCTCGGGGATGGCGAGCACTTCGGCGGGCAGGATCGCGCCGTAGGCGGCGACGATCATCGCGTGCGCGTCGAGCGCGCGCAGTCGTTCGTGCAGCGCAGGGTCGCGCAGCGTGCGCGGCTGCTCGACCGGCAGGCCGCGCTCGCGCGCGAGCCGCTTGACCGGACTCTCGCGCAACGCCTGCCCGCGGCCCGCGGGCTGGTCGGGGCGGGTGAGCACGAGCGCGATCTCGTGGCCCGCGTCGTGCAGCGCCGCGAGCGCGGCGGCGGCGAAGTCGGGCGTACCGGCGAAGACGAGTCGGAACATGCGGAGCGAGCCTGCGCGGGCGAGCGGAATGCGGAGTCGCGGCAAGCGCGCGCCGCTGCCGCGTGGGAACGTCTACGCGTCGACGCGTTCGGCCTTCAGCAGCCGGCTGCGGATGCGCGTCTGCTTCAGCCGCGACAGGTACTGGACGAACACGCGTCCGTTCAGGTGGTCGATCTCGTGCTGGATGCACACGGCTAGCAGCCCGTCGGCCTCGAGCTCGAAGGGATTGCCGTTCGCGTCGAGCGCGCGCACGACGACCCGGTCGGGCCGTTCGACCTCGTCGTATATGCCGGGCACCGACAGGCATCCTTCCTCGAAGATCTTGGTCTCGTCGCTGGTCGAGACGATCTCGGGATTGATGAACACCCGCAGCTCGTCGCGCGCGTCGGAGACGTCGAGCACGATCACGCGCTCGTGCACGTCGACCTG
>JBIQJM010000110.1:0-10416 GCA_044507525.1 Burkholderiales bacterium | reverse complement strand
GTTCCCAGTTCGGGTCGGTCATGTCGGTGACGAGCACGTCGCCCGGCTGCACGCGATCCATCGCGCTCGCGTCGGCGACGATGCGCACCTGCCCGGCTCCCACCTTCTGCCCGATCGCCCGCCCCGACGCGAGCACCTCGGAGCTCGACTTGAGCTTGAAGCGCTGCTGGCGCGTCTCCGCGGCCCGCGACTTCACCGTCTCGGGGCGCGCCTGCAGGATGTAGAGCCGGCCGTCGGAGCCGTCCTTGCCCCATTCGATGTCCATCGGCCGGCCGTAGTGCCGTTCGATGATCACGGCGTAGCGCGCGAGCTCGATCACGTCGTCGTCGGACAGCGAGAAGCGGTTGCGCGCCTCGGCCGCGGTGTCGATCGTGCGCACGCGACGCCCGGCGTCGGGGGCGCCCTCGTCGGGCGCGAACACCATCCGGATCAGCTTCGAGCCGAGCTCCCGGCGGATGATCGGGAAGTGGCCCGCCTCGAGCATCGGCTTGTGCACGTAGAACTCGTCGGGGTTCACCGCGCCCTGCACCACCGTTTCGCCCAGTCCGTAGGCGCTGGTGATGAAGACGACGTCGGGGAAGCCCGATTCGGTGTCGATGGTGAACATCACGCCCGAGCTGGCGAGGTCGCTGCGCACCATCCGCTGCACGCCCGCCGAGAGCGCGACCTCGCCGTGCTCGAAGCCCTTGTGCACGCGGTACGAGATCGCGCGGTCGTTGTAGAGCGACGCGAACACGTGCCGGATGCGATCGAGCACCGCGTCGATGCCGACGACGTTCAGGTAGCTCTCCTGCTGCCCGGCGAACGATGCGTCGGGCAGGTCTTCGGCCGTCGCCGACGAGCGCACCGCGACGGCGACCGGCTGCCCGCCCGCTTCGTCGCACATGCGGCGATAATGCTCGCGGATGGCGCGCTCGAGCGGCTCCGGCAAAGGCGCCTCGACCACCCATCCGCGGATCTCGGCGCCGCATTCGGCGAGCGCCTTGACGTCTTCGGTGTTGAGTTCGCGCAGGCGGGCAGCGATGCGCTCGGTGAGGTCGTTCCTCTCGAGAAAGTCACGGAACGCGAAGGCGGTGGTCGCGAAGCCGCCCGGCACGCGCACGCCCGAAGCGGTGAGCTCGCCGATCATCTCGCCCAGCGAGGCGTTCTTGCCGCCGACCCGTTCTACATCGGTCATGCGCAACGCCTCGAAGGCGACGACGTAGCGTTCGTCGTTCGATTTCATGGGAAGGTCCTGACATGGTTGCAAATTCGTCTGGCGCGGGCCACCGCCCACGCGGAGGATCGGCGCCTCGGCGCCCGATCGGGGTTAGCGACGATTCTACTGCGCACGACCGGGCCGTCCGCGCCGATCGCCCCGCGCCGGCCTGCCCCCGATGAGCGCCGACCCGAAGGGCGCCGGCGACGCGACGGCGCCGCTGGCACCGCTTTTCCCGGCGCAGGGCGGCTTCGAACGCACGATCTTCTTCGTCTCCGACGGCACCGGCATCACGGCGGAGACCTTCGGCCATTCGCTGCTGACGCAGTTCGAGCCGATGAAGCTGCGCCAGGTGCGCCTGCCGTTCGTCGATTCGGTCGAGAAGGCGCAGCAGGCGGTCGAACGCATCGACCGGCAGGCCCTGGTCGACGGCAACCGGCCGGTCGTGTTCGGCACGCTGATCGACCCGGCGATCAACGACGTGGTGCGCATGGCGAACTGTCGCTACCTCGACCTGTTCGCGACCTTCCTCGAGCCCCTCGAGAGCGAGTTCGGCGTGCGCTCCACGCACACGGTCGGGCGCTCGCACACGGCCACCGACACCGAGGCCTACCAGCGCCGGATCGCGGCGATCAACTACACGCTCGCGCACGACGACGGACAGACGCACGTCGAGCTCGACCACGCCGACGTCATCCTGATCGGCGTCTCGCGCAGCGGCAAGACGCCGACGAGCCTGTTCATGGCGATGCAGCACGGCATCCGCACGGCGAACTACCCGCTGATCCCCGACGATTTCGAGCGCGGCCGGCTGCCCGACGTGCTCTACCGGTACAAGCCCAAGCTCTTCGGGCTGTCGATCGCGCCCGAGCGGCTCTCCGAGATCCGCAACGAACGGCGCCCGGGCAGCCGCTACGCGTCGCTGGAGAACTGCCGCTACGAGGTGCGCGAGGGCGAGGCGCTGATGCGCCGCGAAGGGATCCGCTGGCTGTCGTCGACGACGAAATCGATCGAGGAAATCGCCGCGACGGTGCTCAACGAGCTCGACCTGGCGTAGCCGCGCGACCCTCCCCCGAATCGGCGGCCTCGCCGCCCGCGGCGGCGAATCCACGCTGGCGCCATTGCTCGTACAGGCACAGCGCGGCCGCCACGCCGACGTTCAGCGACTCGACGGCGCTCGTCTGCGGGATGCGGACGCGGCGCGCTTGCCGCCAGCGCTTCAGCGCCGGGTCCAGGCCCTGCCCTTCGTTGCCGAGCAGCCAGACCGTCGGCGCGCGCAGGTCGGTGTCGTACAGCGAAGACGTCGCCGACGCCACGGTCGCCACCGCGCCGACGCCGCAGCGCGCGCGCAGCTCTTCGGCACCCACCCCCTCGTGGATCTCGAGCCGGAAGTGCGCGCCCATCGCCGCGCGCAGCACCTTCGGCGACCAGCACGCGGCCGTTCCGGGCGCGCAGAGCACGCGGCGCAGCCCGACGGCGGCGCAGCTGCGCAGCACGCTGCCGACGTTGCCCGGGTCCTGGACGCGGTCGAGGTAGACGGCGTCCTCGTCGATCCGCACCGGCAACGGCGCTTCGGGCAGCGGGACGACGGCCAGGGGCCCCGAGCCGCGCTCGACGCCGCTCGCCCGGTCGTACAGTCGGTCGTCGAGCACGACCGCGCGTGCGTCGTAGCGCGCGAGCCAGCCCGAAACTTCCGGATCGCCCGCTGCCCGCCGGGGCGCGAAGAGCTCCAGCGGCTGCGCTGCGCGCCCGTGGCTTTCGGCCCACGCCTGCAGCAGGTGCGCGCCTTCGAGCACGGCGACCGCCTGGCGCGTGCGCTCGCGGGTCGAGCCGACCAGCGCGAGCAGCCGGCGAAAGCGCTCGTTCGACGCCGACACGACGATGCGCGGACCGGTGTCGGTCATCGCTCCGGGTCGTCGCGGTCGGCGCGGTCGAAGAGGTACAGGCCGGCGATCGCCTCGCCCGGCAGCGCGGTGCCTTCGCCCGTCCCGAGCAGCTGGCGCACCGGCGCGAAGCTGCGCCGATGCTCGCTGCACGGTCCGTGCCGCCGCAGCTGCCCGAGGTGTTCCGGCGTGCCGTAGCCCTTGTTGCGGTCGAAGCCGTAGTCGGGGAAGCGCTCGTGCAGCCCGCGCATCGCTTCGTCGCGTGCGACCTTGGCGAGGATCGACGCGGCCGAGATCGCGCGGTCGCTGGCGTCGCCGCCGACGATCGTCTGCACGACGCACGCGAGCTTCGGCGCGCGGTCGCCGTCGACGCGGGCGAGCACCGGTTCGACGCCGAGCGAGGCGACCGCACGCTGCATCGCGAGCAGCGACGCCTGCAGGATGTTCAGCGAATCGATCTCGTCGACGCTCGCGCTGGCGATCGCCCACGCGCGGGCGCGTTCGCGGATGCGCAGCGACAGCGTCTCGCGCCGCTCGGCATCGAGCTGCTTGGAGTCCCGCAGCCCGCGGATCGGGCGGCGCGGGTCGAGCACGACCGCCGCCGCGTAGACCGGGCCGGCCAGCGGGCCGCGCCCGGCCTCGTCGACGCCGCAGACGAAGCCGTCGATGCGCGGCTCGTCGAGCGCGAGCAGGCCCTGCGCGCGTCTACGCGGGCGTACGCGCATCGGCGACTTCCAGCACCGCCTGCGCGGCGCGCGACGCGCATCCGCAGCGCAGGGCCTCGTGCATCGAAGCGAAGGTCTCGACGATCGACGCGCGGTAGGACGCGTCGTCGAGCTGGCGCAACAGCGCCTCGCCCATCGCGGCGGGGCGCACCTCGCGCTGCAGGAACTCGGGCACCACGAAGCGCCCGGCGAGGATGTTCGGCAGTCCGACGTAGGGCAGGTACGCCATCGGGCGCATGATCCGGTAGCTGATCGCGCTCATGCGGTAGGCGATGACCATCGGCCTGCGAAAGAGCGCCGCCTCGAGCGTGGCCGTGCCGCTGGCGACGAGCACCGCTTCGGCGGCCGCCAGCACATCGTGCGCGCGCCCGCGCACGATCGTCAACGACATCGCCTCCGGAAGCCGCGCCTGCGAGGCGATCGTCTTCAGTCGCTCGAAGGCGGCGTCGGAAGCCGCCGGCATCACGAAGCGCAACTCGGGTCGGCGTGCATGCAGCCACGCCGCGGTTGCGAGGAAGGGCCCCGCCAGGTGCTCGATCTCCGAGGCGCGGCTGCCGGGCAGCAACGCGACGACCGGCGCCGCCTCGGGCACGCCGAGCGCGCGCTTCGACGCGACGGCGTCGACCTCGAGCGGGATCGCATCGGCGAGCGGATGCCCGACGTAGGTCGCGTCGACCCCGGCCTCCCGGTACAGCGCCTCCTCGAACGGGAACAGCAGCAGGATGCGATCGACGCTGGCCGCGATGCGGCGCATGCGTTCGCGGCGCCACGCCCAGATCGACGGCCCGATGAAATGCACGACGCGCAGCCCGCGTTCGCGCAGCGCGCGCTCGAGGTCGAGATTGAAGTCGGGCGCATCGACGCCGACGAAGACGTCGGGGCGCCACTGCAGCAGGCGTTCGCGCAGCGCGTTGCGCATCCGGCGCAGCCGCGGATACTCGCGCAACACCTCCAGGTAGCCGTTGACCGACAGCGCGTCGATCGTCCACCAGGGCTCGAAGCCGTGCCCGCGCATCGAAGGACCGCCGATGCCGGCCGCCTGCACGCGGTCCACCCGTGCGGCGATGCCGCCGAGCAGCGCGGCGCCGAGCACGTCGCCCGAAGCCTCGCCCGCGACCATCCCGAGCGCGAGCGCTTCGCGGCGCGCCGGCTGCGAGGACATCAACGGACGATGCCGCGGCCGACGCGCTCGAGAAACGCGACGAGCAGCGCCAGGTCGGCCGCGGCGCCGGGCGCGTCGGCCGCCGCCGCGCCCCCCGACAGCGCAGCCTGCGTCGTGCGCAGCGCCTCGAGCGCCTGCTGCAGCGTCAGGCCGCTGCGGTACAGCGTCCGGTACGCGCGACGGATCTCCTCGATGCGCGCGTTCGAGAAGCCGCGCCGGCGCAGGCCTTCGGCGTTGATCCCGTGCGCGGCCGCCGTGTTGCCCGAGGCCATGACGTAGGGGGGGATGTCGTGCAGCACGACGGTACCGGTGCCGGTCATCGCGTGCGCACCGATCTTGCAGAACTGGTGCACCTGCGATGCGCCGCCGAGGATCACCCAGTCGCCGATCTCGACGTGTCCGCCGAGGTTCGTGCTGTTGGCGAAGATCGTGTGGCTGCCGACCGTGCAATCGTGCGCGACGTGCACGTAGGCCATGATCCAGTTGTCGTCGCCGATGCGCGTGACGGTGCGGTCCTGCACGGTGCCGCGGTTCAGCGTGACGCACTCGCGGATCGTGTTGCCGTCGCCGATCTCGAGCCAGGTCTCCTCGCCGGCGTATTTCTTGTCCTGCGGATCGGCGCCGATCGACGCGAAAGGGAAGATCCGGTTGTCGGCGCCGATCGTCGTGTTGCAGTGGACGACGACGTGCGCGCCGATGCGCGTGCGCGCGCCGATGCGCACCTTCGGGCCGATCACCGCGCAGGGCCCGATCTCGACGCCTTCGTCGAGATGCGCGCCCGGGTCGACGAACGCGCTGGGATGCACGCCCGTCATTGCGCCGGCTGCGCCGCCTCGGCCGGCGCGATCTCGCGCAGCGTGCACATCAGCTCCGCCTCGGCGGCGACCTGCCCGTCGACGGTGGCCTTGCCCGCGTATTTCCAGATCGATCGCGCGATGCGCACGATCTCGACTTCCAGGCGAAGCTGGTCGCCCGGCACGACCGGGCGCTTGAAGCGCGCGCTGTCGATGCCGACGAAGTAGTAGACCGATCTCGCATCGGAGGTGCGGCCCATCGTCTGGAACGAGAGGATGCCCGCCGCCTGCGCGAGCGCCTCGATCTGCAGCACGCCCGGCATCACCGGGTAGTGCGGGAAGTGGCCGAGGAAATGCGGCTCGTTGATCGTCACGTTCTTGATCGCGACGATGCGCTTGCCGAGCTCGAGCTCGACGACACGATCGACCAGCAGCAGCGGATAACGATGCGGCAGGTGTTCGAGGATCGCGTGGATGTCGAGCACGGTCATTCGTCGGTCCTGTGGTGTTTCGTCTTCGCCCGCATGCGTGCGCGCTCCTGCGGCAGGCGCCGCACCAGCGCGGCGGCCTTCTCCCAGTCGGCATTGTCCATCAGCGGGAAGACGCCGGAGTAGAAGCCGGGCCGGCGAATGGAACGGGTGACGAGGCTCATCGCCGAGATCGTGACGTCGTCGCAGATTTCGAGATGGCCGAGGATGCCTGCGCCTCCGCCGATGCGGCAGCGTCGCCCGATGCGCGCGCTGCCGGCGATGCCGACGCAGCCGGCGATCGCGGTGCGCTCGCCCAGCTGCACGTTGTGCGCGACCTGGATCAGGTTGTCGAGCTTGCAGCCGTCCCCGATGATCGTGTCGTCGAGCGCCCCGCGGTCGATGCTGCAGTTCGCGCCGATCTCGACCGAATCGCCGATGACGACGCGCCCGAGCTGCGGGATCTTCTCCCAGCCTTCCGAGGTGTCGACGAAGCCGAAGCCGTCGGAGCCGACGACGGTTCCCGGAAAGACTTCGCAGTGGCGGCCGATCAGGCAGTCGTGCTCGACCGTGACGCGGGCGTGCAGGCGCGAGCCCTCGCCCACGCAGCTGCCCGGGCCGACGTGCGAACCGGCCTCGACGATCGCGCCGTCGCCCAGCACCGCGCCGTCGTCGATCGTGACGAAAGCGCCCACGTGGACCGCACGACCGAGGCGGACCCCGGTGCCGATCGCCGCCTGCGGATGCACGCCGGCGGCGGGCCGCGGCGCGAGGCGCTGCGCGAGCTGACGCGCGATCGCCGCGAAGCTGCGCTGGGCATCGTCGCTCTCGAGGAGCGCCGTGCCCGCGGGCAGCCGGTCGGCGAGCGCCGGAACGACGACGACGGCACCGGCGCGCGTGCCTTGCGCCGATGCCGCCAGCCGCGTCGACGCGAGGAAGGCGAGATCGTCCGGGCCGGCGCTATCGAGGCTGGCCAGCGAATGGACGGCTTGCGAAGGATCTCCGCGGACGAGCCGGGCGCCGCCGAGCCGGGCGAGCTCGCCGAGGCTCGGCGGCGGATCGAGCCGGCGCACGTCGTCTACGGCTTGCCGTTGGCGAGCGCGCGCAGCACCTTGTCGGTGATGTCGATCCGCGGGCTCGCGAAGACCGCTTCCTGCAGGATGATGTCGTACTTCTCCTGCTCGGCGATCTGCTTGATCACGCGATTGGCCTTGTCGATCACCTGCGCCAGTTCCTCGTTGCGGCGCTGGTTCAGGTCTTCGCGGAACTCGCGCTGGCGGCGCTGGAAGTCTTTCTCGAGGTCGGAGAACTCGCGCTGGCGGCGCAGGCGATCGGCGTCGCTCATCACGGCCGAATCGCGCTCGAGCCGCTCGCCCAGCGCCTTGAGCCGCGCGCCCATGTCCTGCAGTTCCTTGTCGCGCTTGCTGAACTCCTGCTCGAGCTTCTGCTGCGCCGCCTTCGCCGGCCCGGCATCGCGCAGGATGCGCTCGGTGTTCACGAAGCCGATCTTCGTCGCTTCCTGCGCGACGGCCGGTGCGAACGCGACGGTGAGCGCGCACGCGGCAAGCCAACCGAAAAACTTCATCCGGCGCTTCCTGTCTCGATGAGTGGCACGAATTGTCGCATAGCGCCGGGTCCTAGAACCCGGTGCCGATCTGGAACTGCAGCCGCTGCGTGCGATCGCCCTCGCGCTTGCGCAGCGGCATGGCGACGCTCAGCTTCAGCGGCCCGATCGGCGACAGCCAGGTCAGCCCGACGCCGGTGGAGTAGCGCAGGTCGCCCAGGCTCACCGTTTCGTCCTCGCCGAACACCGTGCCCGCGTCCAGGAAGACGAAGGAACGGATCGTGCGGTCGTGGCCGGTGCCGGGCAACGGGAAGATGAACTCGGCGCTGCCGACCACGCGCGTCTGTCCGCCCAGCGGGACGAGCCGGGTGCCGCCCGAAGTAGTGGTCTCCAGTTCCTTCGGCCCCAGCGAGCTGGGGTAGTAGCCGCGCACCGAACCGATGCCGCCCGCGTAGAAATTCTTGAACAACGGATAGGGCACGCCGCCGAAGCCGCGCCCGATGCCGAGGTCGCCGTTCAGCGCGAAGGTGTAGTCGCGCCCGAGCGGGTAGTACCACTGGTGCAGGTAGGTGGCGCGCCAGTAGCGCAACTCGGCCACCGGCAGCGTGACTTCGAGGTTGGCCGTCTGCACGCGACCGCGCGTGGGGACGATCGCGCTGTCGCGGCTGTCGCGGATCCAGCCGATGTTGGCGAGCACGGCCGTGCTCGACGAGCCGAAGTCGTCGACGAACTGCTGGAAGCGCACCGGGGGCCGGTCGCCGAGGCGCACGTCGTTGCGCTCGAAGGTGGCGCCGAAGCTGATGCGGTCGAACTCCGTGTACGGGATCCCGAATCGCAGCCCGACGCCGCTGGCGCGCGTGCGGTAGTCGCCCAGTCCGAGCTCGTCGGCGTCGAAGCTGCGCGTGTACAGGTCGAAGGAGCGGCTGATGCCGTCGGGGGTGAAGTACGGATCGGTGTACGAGAGCACGACGGTGCGCGACAGCCGGCTCGTGTTCACGTCGAGCGCGAGCGACTTCCCGGTGCCGAGGAAGTTGTGCTGCACGATCGATCCCGAGAGGATGACCTTGTCGGTGCTCGAGAAACCGATGCCGAGCGTGATGTTGCCGGTGGGCCGCTCGGTGACGACGACCTGCAGGTCGACCTGGTCGGGCGCGTCGGGCACGGGCCGCGAGTCGATGCGCACCTCGGTGAAATAGCCGAGGCGGTCGATGCGCTCGCGCGACAGCTGGATCTTCTCGGCGTCGTACCAGGCATCCTCGAACTGGCGCATCTCGCGCCGGATGACTTCGTCGCGCGTGCGCAGGTTGCCGGCGATGTCGATGCGGCGCACGTACACGCGCCGGCCCGGATCGACGAGGATGTCGAAGGCGACCTGCTGCTTCTCGCGATCGACGTCGGGCACCGCGTTCACGTTGGCGAACGCGTAGCCGAGCCCGCCCAGCCGCTCCGAGATGCGGTTGGTCGACTCGGTGAGCTTGCTGCCCGAGAAGACGTCGCCGGGCTTTAGCGCGACGAGCTCGGCGAACTCCTGCTCGCGCCCGAGCAGCTCGCCGCCGAATCGCACCTCGGAAACGCGGAACGGCTGGCCCTCGTGGACGTCGATCGTGATCTCGACGCGTTCCTTGTCGGGCGAGATCGACACCTGCGTCGACTCGATCGCGAACTCGAGGAAGCCGCGGTCGAGGTAGAACGAGCGAAGCGCTTCGAGGTCGCCGGCGAGCTTCTCGCGCGCGTACTGGTCGTTCTTCGAGTACCAGGTGAACCAGCCGGGCGTCGTCAGCCGCATCTCGTCGAGCAGCTGCTTGTCGCTGAAGGCCTGGTTGCCGACGAAGCGGATCGACGTGATGCGGGCGTTCTCCCCTTCCTCGACGGCGAGCGTGATGCCGACGCGGTTGCGTTCGAGCGGCGTGATCGTCGACGTGACCTGCACGCCGTACTTGCCGCGCGCGAGGTACTGGCGCTTGAGCTCCTGCTCGGCGCGCTCGAGCACGGCGCGATCGAAGATGCGCGACTCGGCCAGGCCCTGGTCGCGCAGCGTCTTGCGCAGCGTTTCCTTGTCGAACTCCTTCGCGCCGGTGATGTCGATCGACGCGATCGCGGGGCGCTCCTCGACGAAGACGACGAGCACGTCGCCCTCGGCCTCGAGCCGCACGTCGCGGAAGAAACCGGTGGCGAACAACGCCTTGACCGCGTCGCTCGCCTTCTCGTCGGTCATCGTGTCGCCGACGCGCACCGGCAGGTAGCTGAAGACCGTGCCCGGCTCGGTGCGCTGGACGCCTTCGATGCGGATGTCGCGGATCGTGAAGGGCTCGAAAGCGCCGGCGAAGGCCGGCATCAACGAGAGGACCAGAACAGCCAGCGCTCGACGCGCCGCACCCGGTTTGCGCCCCGGTCGGCGTCGAGCGAATCGCATGCGTTCAGGAACCGATCAACCGCGTGAAATCGTTGAACAGCGCGACCGCCATCATCATCATGATGATCGCTAGGCCCGCCTTCTGCGTGACGATCATGAAGCGCTCCGACAAGGGACTGCCCTTGAGCGCTTCGAGTGCGTAATATACCAAATGCCCCCCGTCGAGAACGGGGATCGGCAGCAGGTTCAGCACGCCGAGGCTGATGCTGA
>JBIQJM010000109.1:0-10435 GCA_044507525.1 Burkholderiales bacterium | reverse complement strand
TCGTCGACATGGCGAAGGAGAACGAGTTCCGCAAGGAGGACATGGCGACGCGCGCGGGCCACACCTCGTGGGAGGGCGTCCGGACGCGCGGCATGCCGGTATGCACGATCGTTCGCGGCCGCGTCGTCATGCAGGACGGCCAGATCGTCGCGCGCCCGGGCTCGGGGCGCTTCCATCCGGGCAGGGGCGCGCGCTAGCCGGTCCGTTTTTTGGCGCACGACGCGGCCGCAGTTTCGAAAATTGCCGGCGTCGCGCGCACGACCCCCTGACGGTGGGGCCGTTTCTTCGTTCTTTCCGTCTCGTAATGCTACGGTCCCTCGACAGTCGGGCTAGCCGCCCCTGATGGCCTCCGGATCTTTCGCCGGGATCGCCGCCGCGCGGACGCGCGGCCGCTTCTCCCGGCCGGCTTTCCGAGGATTGCCATGTCGACCCAACCCGTGCTCGCGCGGGCGCCCTTCGGCGAAGCGTTCTTCCATCACTTCGACCTCGTGCGGGCCGTTGATCCCGCGTTGCGCGACGTCGCCTATCGCATTCGCTACCAGGTCTACGTTCGCGAGATGGGCTTCGAGAAGGAGGAGGACTGCCCGGGCGGGCGCGAGACCGACGCCTTCGATCACCGTGCCGAGATCGTGCTGCTGCGCCACCGCGCCAGCGGCCGCTTCATCGGCTGCGTGCGCCTGATCCTCGCCGACACGGACCCCGCGCATCCGTTTCCCTTCGAGCTCGCCGGCGGCGGTTTCGTCGACGAGAGCCTTCGTCCGTGCATCGCGGAAGTCTCGCGCCTCGCCGTGGTCGCGGATTTCCGCCGCCGCCAGACCGACAGGCTCCCGGGCGTGGGCTCGATCGTGCTGGTGGAGGGGGATCAGCGGCAGAACCCCATTCCTCCGGCTTGCGGGTTGATCTTCGCTTCCGCCTGCGTGGGCCTCGAGCTGGGGCTCGATGCCGTCTACACGATGATGGAGCTGCGCCTGGCGCGTCTCCTGCGAATCCTCGGCCTGTCGTTCATCCAGGTGAGCGATCCCGTCGACTACCACGGCCTTCGTGCCGCGTTCCGCATCACGCGAACTGCGCTCGATTCGCCCGCGGTCGACGATCGCATCCGCCAGACGGTCGCGCTCGTGCGCGAGCGCGTGATGCAAGCCTGGTAGGTGGGCCGGGGTCTGTCGCCGCGGCTCCGGTGGTGCGGGCACCGCGCGCCGGCCGTGCGGCCTGGACGCGCGCGCCGCCGGGTTCCGTTTTCGTCGCCGAAGGTTCGCCTGCGAAGCGGAACGGGCGAACAATCGAAGGTGTCTCGTTGTGGAGCCCGCTTCAGATCGATGACCTTACGCGCTCTGGCGATCTTCGCGACCCTGGTCTCCGCTGCGATGGCCGACAGCGGAGGGCAAGTCGACCCCGGGCCCGACTCGGCGGCGCCGCCGCTGGTACGAGTGAGCTTCGGTTCGGTGGAGGCGCCTCCGCTGTCGATGCGCGAGGGCGGCGACCTGCGCGGATACCTCGAGCACTATCTGGCGGCCGTCGAACAGCGATCGCATCTGCGCTTCGACGTGCGCTTCTTCGACAGTCGCGCCGCGCTCAAGCAGGCGCTGAACGCGGGTGTCGTCGATGTGGCGGGCCCGATCATGCAGACCAGGGAGCCGGTCGTCCGTGCGCTGTTCACGCGCCCGCTGGAGCGACTTCCGATCGTCATCGTCCGGGGATCGACGGCGTCTTCGAATGCGGGGGCCGCGGCCGGCCTCGCGGACAGGCGGATCGGCGTCGTCGAGGCCGGCGTCATCGGCGAGTTGCTGAACAGCCACGAGCGCGTGCACTACGTGCGCTTCCGGAACGACGTCGATGCCCTCTCGGCGCTTTCGAACGGCCAGGTCGATTTCGTCGCGATGGAGGAGAACCGGGCGCTCCACTACATCGAGAAGCTCGGCATGTCGCAGGTTTTGCGGCCCGAGCGGCTGCCGATCCAGGTCGAACCTGCCCTCGCGGTACGGGCGGACCTGCCGGCGCTGTACTCGGACCTCGCACGAGCCATGCAGGGGCTTTCCGACGACGAGCGCGCGGCGATCCGCGATTCCTGGCTCGCGGCGGCGCCGCCGGCCTGGTACGGCGACGCCGACGCGCTCAGGGCCTTCGGAGCGCTTGCCCTGCTGCTCGGCGGTTCCTTCGTCGCGCTGAGGCTGGGGACGGCGGGGCGTGCGCGCGAGGCCCGGCTCGTGCGCTCCGAGCGCCTGCATCGCGCGCTCTCCACCAGCATCTCGGACATGGTCACCCTGCATGGCGCCGGCGGCGCGATCCTCTACGCCTCGCCGTCGACGCGCGGGTTGACGGGCTACGACCCGGCGTTGCTCGAGGGGACCTATTTCTCCGAGTTGCTGCATCCGGACGATCGGTCGGCGTTGATCCGGGTGGCGATGGCGGTGGGCCGGGGGCGCGAGGAACGCATGACGCTGCGCCTGCGATGCAGGAGCGGCGAGTACCGGTTCTTCGAGTGCATCGGCCGGCAGTTCGACGCCGGCAAGCGTGGCGAGTTCGTCGTCGTCTCCCGCGACGTGACCGAGCACACGCGCATGGTCGACGAGTTGCGGGACGCAGAGGAGCGGTTCAGGAACCTGGCCTTTCACGATGCCCGCACCGGGTTGCCCAATCGAACGGGCATGATGGTGCGCATCCAGGAGGCGATCTCCGACGGCGGCGGCCTGCTGTCGCTGCTCTACGTCGACATCGACAACCTGAAGACGATCAACAACGTGCACGGCTACGCGGTGGGCGACGATCTGATCGACGCCGTCGCGGCAAGGCTGGCGGTGACCGCCGAAGGGCGATGCGAGCTGGCGCGGCTGGGCGGCGGCGAGTTCGCTGCCATCCTGCGGCACGAAGAGCCGCGCGAACCGGAGATGCTCGCCGCCGTCATGATGCGCGCCTGCGCCCAACCCATCGACCTGCGCGGCTCCAATCTCTACCTGACGGTGTCGGTCGGCATCGCGCGCCATCCGACGGATGGCGCGAACGGGGAAGAGCTGCTGACCGCGGCGGGCATCGCCCTGCACGCCGCCAAGTCGGCCGGCCGGAACCTCTGGCGCTACGTCGATTCGGAAAGCAGGCGCCGCGCCACCCACCGTGCGATTTCGCTGCAGAACCTGCGTTCCGCATTCGAGCGCAACGAGTTCGTGCTCCACTACCAGCCGAAGGTCGCGCTGGTCGGAGGCAACGCGGTCGTCGGCTACGAGGCGCTGCTGCGATGGAATTCCCGCGCGGGCATGACCGGGGCAGGCGAACTCATTGCCGTCGCCGAGCAATCGGGTTTCGTCGTGACCCTCGGCGAATGGGTGGCGCGTGAAGCGGCGCGCCAGAGCCTGGAGTGGCGGCGCGACGGCTTGCGATGTCCGATCGCGGTCAACGTTTCCGCGCTGCAGCTGCACGACGAGCGGCTCGTCGCCGCGCTTCGCGAGCTCACGGCGCGCGATCCGGAACTGCCGGAACTGCTGGTCCTGGAGTTGACGGAAACCGCGATCGCCACCGAAGTGGAGCAGGCCAAACGCGTGCTGGACGAGATCGGGGCCCTCGGCTTCGAGATGCACATCGACGACTTCGGGACCGGCTACTCGAGTCTCGCCCAGCTCTCCCGCTTGCCCGTGCGGGCGCTGAAGATCGACCGCTCGCTGGTCGCGGGCATTCCGGCCGACACCGAAGCTTCCGAGATCGTGAAAGCGATACTGGCGCTTGCCCGGGCGCTGCGCCTGGAGGTCATCGCCGAGGGCGTGGAGACGCCCGCCCAGGAGCAGTTCCTTCGCGGTTGCGGCTGCAGGCAGGCACAGGGCTTCCACTACGGCGCGGCGATGGTGCCGCAGGCGGCACTCGCCTTGTGGCAGGAGGGCTGTGGCGGCAGCAGGCGCGCGATGGCGTAGGGATCGTTGCTTCAGCGGTTGCGCGTGAGCGGCACGAAGCGTACCGCAAGCAGCCTGCTCGTCACGGTGCGACCGTCCGGCTCCTTGCGCATCAGCAGCAGGTCCTGCACTGCGCCCTGCGGTCCTACCGGTGCGACCAGGCGGCCGCCGTGCGCGAGCTGATCGACCAGCGGCTGCGGCACTTGGTCGGGCGCGGCCGTCAGGACGATGCCGTCGAAGGGCGCCGCCTCCGGCCAGCCCACGTAGCCGTCGCCGATCCGCACTTCGACGTTGGCGTATCCGAGCTCGCGCAGCAGCGCCGCGGCGCTTTCGCCGAGCGGCCGCACGATCTCGATCGTGTGGACGTGCGCCGCCAGCTGGGCGAGCACCGCGGCCTGGTATCCCGAGCCGGTGCCGATCTCCAGCACGCGATGCGTGGGCCGTGGCTCGATCAGCTGCGTCATCAGCGCGACGATGAAAGGCTGCGAGATCGTCTGGCCATGCCCGATCGGAAGGGGCCGGTTGGCGTACGCGGCCGAGGCCCAGGCCGACGGCACGAAGCGGTGGCGCGGGACGCGGGCGATCGCCTCGCGGACCGCAGGATCGAGGCGTTGCTGGCGAGTCGCCGAGGCGGTGAGCCGGAAGTCGTTCTCGATCTCACCGAGCATCGCCGATCGTGCGTCCTCGTACGGATCGGCGGTCTGCGCCGTCGAAGCCGCACCGGGAGAGCACAGTGCCATGCCGCCTGCAAGAAACCGACGCCTGGAGAACATGCGCAGCGTCCGTTCCGTGGGTCGAAGACGCCAGTGTTCCACGTCCCGGCCGACCGCGTGCCCGAATCCCTGGGAATTCGGATTGCAGCCGCGCTTCCTCCGTGAGCCCCTCGCCGACCAAGGAAGCTTCCGACGCGTCGCCCGCCGCGATCGCGCACGTCGTCGTGCTCGGCGGCGGTTTCGCCGGCCTGTGGGCGACGCGCGGGCTCGCCCGACGACCCGTGCGAGTGACGCTCGTCGACCGAAGCAACCATCACCTGTTCCAGCCGCTGCTCTATCAGGTCGCCACCGCGGGCCTGTCGGCGCCCGACATCGCGGCACCGCTTCGCTACATCCTGCGCCGGCAGCGCAACGTCGTCGTGCGGCTCGACGACGTCGAGCACGTCGACGTGTCGCGCCGATGCGTGCGGATGCGCCACGGTTCGCTCGCGTACGACTATCTGGTCGTCGCCACCGGTTCGATTCCGTCGTACTTCGGACGGGACGAATGGCGCGTGCATGCGCCCGGACTGAAGACGCTGGGGGATGCGCTGGAGTTCAGGCGCCGCGTGCTCGAGGCCTTCGAGTCCGCCGAGCGGGAGACGGATCCCCGGCTGCGCGAACGCGCGCTGCAGTTCGTGGTGATCGGCGCGGGCCCGACCGGCGTCGAGCTGGCCGGTACGCTCGCCGAGATCGCGCGTCATACGCTGCCGCGCGAGTTCCGGCGCAGCGATCCGCGGCGTGCGGAGGTGCACCTCGTCGAGGCGGGCGAGCGCGTGCTGCCGACGATGCCGGCGGACCTGTCCGAGAGCGCCCGACGGCAGCTCGAGCGCCTCGGCGTGCGCGTGCACCTGCAGGCGCCCGTCGCCGCGGTCGATGCCGAAGGCGTGACGCTGTCGCGCAATGGCCGGTCGGTACGGATCGAGGCACGCACGATTCTCTGGGCGGCCGGTGTGGCGGCTTCGCCGCTCGGCGCGCAGCTGGGCGCGCCTACCGACCGCAGCGGCCGTGTCCGCGTGGAAGCCGATCTGTCGCTCCCGGATCATCCCGAGGTGTTCGTTGCGGGCGATCTCGCCCTCGTGCACCAGGATGGCCGCGCCGTTCCGGGTGTCGCGCCGGCCGCCAAGCAGATGGGACGGCACGTGGCGCAGGCGATCGATTGCCGTTTGCGCGGGCGTCCTGCGCCCGGATTCCGCTATCGCGACCAGGGCAGCCTGGCGACGATCGGACGCATGGCGGCGGTGGTCGAGGTCGGTGGCGTGCACCTGCGCGGCCTGGTCGCCTGGTGGTTCTGGCTGGTCGCGCACCTGTTCTTCCTGGTCGGTTTCCGCAACCGGCTCGTGGTGCTGATCGACTGGGCCGTTTCGTACTGGACGTACCAACGACACGCGCGCATCGTCGTGCCGATGCGCGCCGAAGGAGACGAGGGCTCCCGCGATGCCGGAGGATCCGGCTGATCGTCTGCGCCGCCGCCGAGGGCGAGGCACGCGTGGTGGGCGGCACAGGGTTCGAACCTGTGACCCCTGCCGTGTGAAGGCAGTGCTCTACCGCTGAGCTAGCCGCCCCGGAGAAGGGAGGCGAGATTGTAATCGGATCGGCGCGTGCCCGCCAATCTCACCCGCCGCGCTCCCAGACGATGCAGCGGTTGTTCGCCGGCATCGCGCGGTCTTCGACCAGTTCGAAGCCCGCGGCCCGCGCGAGCTCGTCGACCTTCTCGAAGTCGCGCACGCCGCGGCGCGGGTCCTCGCTGCGCAGCCAGCGATCGAACTGCGCGTTGCTGTCGCTCGTCGCCTGTCCGTCGTACCGGAAGGGCCCGTAGACGACGAGGCGCGCATCCCCGGTCGTGACGACGGGCAAGGCGGCGAAGAAACGCTCGACCTCGTCCCAGCCCATGATGTGCAGCGTGTTCGCGGTGAACACGCCGTCGAATCCGTGCGCCGGCGGGGGATCGCGCACGTCCCAGGCGAGCGGAGCGGGCGTGTTCGGCAGCGTCGCCTCGTCGAGCCATGCACGGATGCCGTCGAGGTTGTCCTCGACGTCGCTCGCCTGCCATTCCAGATGCGGCAGGGCGTCGGCGAAATGCACGGCGTGCTGGCCGGTCCCGCTGCCGACCTCGAGCACGCGATCGCGGTCGCCGAAATACTGCTGCAGCACGGACAGGATGGGCTCCCGGTTGCGTTCGCAGGCGAGTGAGAAGGGCTTGTCCATCCGCGCACGATACTGAAACCCGAGCGGAAGGCTCGGCGCACGGGCGCCGACGGCCGCCTGCGCCGGCGGCGCCCGGCGCGTCCGCGCGCGATCGCTCCCGTAGAATCCGACGATCGACTCCCCCGGAATTCCCAGCGGCATGGTTCGCACGCGCTTCGCTCCCAGCCCCACCGGTTTCCTGCACATCGGCGGTGCGCGCACCGCGCTCTTCGCCTGGGCCTACGCACGGCACCACCGCGGCACCTTCATCCTGCGCATCGAGGACACCGACCTCGAACGCTCCACCCCTGCCGCCGTGCAGGCGATCCTCGACGGCATGCGCTGGCTGGGCCTGGACGCCGACGAAGGCCCGTACTACCAGATGCAGCGCATGGACCGCTATCGCGAAGTCATCGCGCAGATGCTCGCGCAGGGCACCGCCTACCGTTGCTGGTGCACGAAGGAGGAGCTCGAGGCGATGCGCGCCGCGCAGGAGGCGAGGGGATTGAAGCCGCGCTACGACGGACGGTGGCGCCCCGAACCCGGCCGCACGCTGCCCGAGCCGCCGGCGGGCGTCGACCCGGTCGTGCGCTTTCGCAACCCGCTCGACGGCGCGACGGGCTGGAACGACCTCGTCAAGGGTCCGATCTCCTTCGACAACGCCGAGCTCGACGACCTGATCATCGCGCGCTCCGACGGTACACCCACCTACAACTTCTGCGTCGTCGTCGACGACCGCGACATGCGGATCACGCATGTGCTGCGGGGCGACGACCACGTCAACAACACGCCGCGGCAGATCAACATCCTGCGTGCGCTCGGCGCCGCGGTGCCCGAGTACGGCCATCTGCCGATGATCCACGGCCCCGACGGCCAGAAGCTGTCGAAGCGGCACGGCGCCGTTTCGGTGATGCAGTACGACGAGGACGGCTACCTGCCCGACGCCGTCGTCAATTACCTGGCACGGCTGGGCTGGAGCCACGGCGACGAGGAGATCTTCTCGCGCGAGCAGCTCGTCGAGTGGTTCGACGGCTCGCACATCAGCCGCTCGCCCGCGCGCTTCGATTTCGACAAGCTGCGTTGGCTGAACGCGCACTACCTGAAGGCGACGGACGACGACGCGCTCGCCGCGCTGGTGCGTCCGCGGCTCGAGGCGATGGGCGTCGCGGTGACCAGCGACGAGCCCGAGCTCGCCGTCGTCTGCGGGCTGCTGAAGGAACGCGCGCAGACGCTGCACGAGCTCGCCGGGCAGGCACGCATGTTCTACGTCGAGCCCGAAGCGGCGCAAGCGGACCGGCAGCGCCACGTCGCCGAGGGTCCGGCGGCGTTGCCGGCAGCCATCGAGGAATTCGCATCGAAGCTCGCGTCGGTCGAGTGGGGCCGCGAGGCGATCGCCGCCGCGTTGAAGGCGACGCTCGCGGCGCACGGCCTGAAGATGCCGCAGCTGGCGATTCCCGTCCGCCTGCTCGTGTTCGGCGTGACGCAGACGCCGTCCCTGGACGCGACGCTCGCGGCGATGCCGCGCGAGACGGTTCTGCGACGATTGCGCGCGAACGGATGACAACCGAGGATTGACACCTTGTCCGGCAGCACTTTCGGCCACGTCTTTCGCGTAACCACCTTCGGCGAGTCGCACGGCCCGGCGATCGGCTGCATCGTCGACGGCTGCCCGCCCGGGCTCGTCCTCTCCGAAGCCGACATCCAGCCCGAGCTGGATCGCCGGCGGCCCGGCACTTCGCGGCACGTCACGCAGCGGCGCGAGCCCGACCGCGTCGAGATCCTGTCGGGTGTCTTCGAGGGGCGCACCACCGGTACGCCGATCGCGCTGGCGATCCGCAACGAGGATGCGCGCAGCAGCGATTACTCGGAGATCGCGCGCAGCTTCCGTCCGGGGCACGCCGACTACACCTACTGGCAGAAGTACGGGATCCGCGATCCGCGCGGCGGCGGTCGATCGTCGGCGCGGCTCACCGCGCCCGCCGTGGCAGCCGCGGCGATCGCGAAGAAGTGGCTGCTCGAACGCTACGGCACGCGCATCCGCGGCTGCATGACGCAACTGGGCGCGCTTCGGATCCCGGTCACCGATTGGGACGAGGTGCCGAACAACGCCTTCTTCGCGGCCGACGCATCGGTCGTTCCCGATCTCGAGCGCCACATGGATGCGCTGCGCAAGGCAGGCGATTCCTGCGGCGCGCGCATCCGGGTCGTCGCCGAAGGCGTGCCGGTCGGACTCGGCGAGCCGCTGTACGACAAGCTCGATGCGGACATCGCGTACGCGATGATGGGCATCAACGCGGTCAAGGGCGTCGAGATCGGCGCCGGCTTCGGCTGCGTAGCGCAGAAGGGCAGCGAGCACGGCGACGAGCTGACGCCCGACGGTTTCGCGAGCAATCACGCCGGTGGCGTCCTCGGCGGCATCTCCACGGGCCAGCCGATCGTCGTCGAACTCGCGATCAAGCCGACCTCGAGCATTCGCCTGCCGCGCCGCTCGATCGACCTCGAAGGCCGGCCGACGACCATCGAGACGCACGGACGCCACGATCCCTGCGTCGGCATCCGCGCGACACCCATCGCCGAGGCGATGCTCGCCCTGGTGCTGATCGATCATGCGCTGCGCGACCGCGCGCAGAACGCCGAGGTCGCGGTGAGCACGCCCCGCGTCGGCGGCGCCCCGCGCTCGGGTGGGTTTCGTCCGGGCGACTGAGAACACCGGGCGGGTCGATCGAGGCGGGCAACTGCGTTGCTCGTCGATCGCTTACAGTTCCGAAAACGAACCCTCGGGTTGCGACCATGAAAGCGAAGCGCCTGCTCGCCGCGGCGTCGACCGCGGCGGCCCTCCTGTTGGCCGCCTGCACCTCGGTGCAGACGACGAACCCCGGTGCGATCGGCCTCGATCGCCAGCAGCGGATGTCGACGCTGATCTCCGAGGCGCAGATGCGCCAGGAGGCGAGCGCGGCGTACCAGCAGATCGTCCAGCAGCAGCGGCAGAAGGGCGCCCTGAACGACGACCCGGCGCTGACCAAGCGGGTGCGCGCGATCACCGCGCGCCTGATCCCGGCGAGCGCCGCGTTCCGTCCGGACGCGCGCAGCTGGAACTGGGAGGTCAACGTCTTCGATTCGCCCGAAGTCAACGCGTGGGTGATGCCGGGCGGCAAGATCGGCGTCTACAGCGGGCTGGTGACGAAGCTGAACCTCAGCGACGACGAGATCGCCGCCGTGCTGGGCCACGAGATCGCGCACGCGCTGCGCGAACACGCGCGCGAGCGCGCCTCCGAGCAGGTCGGTGCGCAGGTGCTGATCACCGGCGCTGCGGTGCTGCTCGGCGCGGGCGAGGCGGGGACCGACCTCGGGAACGTCTTCTACAAGACGTTCTTCGGGTTGCCGAACAGCCGCCTGCACGAAACCGAAGCCGATCGCATCGGCGTCGAGATCGCGGCGCGCGCGGGCTACGACCCGCGTGCCGCCGTCGCGCTGTGGCAGAAGATGGCGAAACAATCCGGAGGCGGCGGCGGGCCGGAGTTCCTGAGCACGCACCCGTCGGCGGAGAACCGCATCCGCGACCTCCAGGTGTATGCGGAGCGGGTGATGCCGCTGTACCAGCAGGCGAGTCGCTGAGCTTGC
>JBIQJM010000225.1:0-1679 GCA_044507525.1 Burkholderiales bacterium | reverse complement strand
AAGCGGTTCCGGTGCGGTTGCGGGCGCCCGCCGCGGGATTCGACGCGGCTGCGCCGGCGGCATCGACGCCGCTGCGCCTGCGGCATCGGCGCGGCTGCGCTGCAGCGTCGACGCGACTGCGCGCTAGATCCGGCGGGCGAGCTCGGCGGCCTTCCCGACGTATCCGGCCGGCGTGAGCGCCATCAGCTCCTGCCGTGCGGCCTCGGGGATCGGCAGGCGCGCGACGAAGGCGGCGAGCGTCTCGGCGGTGATCGAACGGCCGCGCGTCAGCGCCTTCAACTGCTCGTAGGGATTCTCGACGCCGTAGCGGCGCATCACGGTCTGGACGGCTTCGGCGAGCACTTCCGGGTTCGCGTCGAGGTCGGCGGCGAGCCGCGCGGGCTGCACCTCGAGCTTGCGCAGGCCGCGCAGGCAGCTGTCCCAGGCGAGCAGCGCGTGGCCGAGCGCGACGCCGGCGTTGCGCAGTACCGTGGAGTCGGTGAGGTCGCGCTGCCAGCGCGAGACGGGCAGCTTCTCGGCCAGGTGGCGCAGCAGCGCGTTCGCGATGCCGGCGTTGCCCTCGGAATTCTCGAAGTCGATCGGATTGACCTTGTGCGGCATCGTCGACGAGCCGATCTCGCCTTCGCGCAGCTTCTGGCCGAAGTAGCCGAGCGAGATGTAGCCCCACAGGTCGCGGTCGAGGTCGACGAGGATCGTGTTCAGGCGCGCGAGCGCATCGAAGCCCTCGGCGATCCAGTCGTGCGGCTCGATCTGCACCGTGTAGGCGTTGAAGCGCAGCCCGAGCGACTCGACGACGCCGCGCGAGAAGCGCTCCCAGTCGACCTGCGGGTAGGCGGCCAGGTGCGCGTTGTAGTTGCCGACCGCTCCGTTCATCTTGCCCAGCGGGACGACCGCATCGAAACGCGCGAGCGCCGCCTCGATGCGCGCGACGAAATTGGCGAGCTCCTTGCCGAGCGTGGTCGGCGACGCGGGCTGGCCGTGCGTGCGCGAGAGCATCGGCAGCTCGGCATGCTCGTGCGCGAGCGCGCGCAACGCATCGACGACCGCACGCACCGCCGGCGAGAGGACCTCGTCGCGCGCGGCGCGCAGCATCAGCGCGTGCGCGGTGTTGTTGATGTCTTCCGACGTGCAGGCGAAGTGCACGAACTCGCTGGCCCGCGCGAGTTCCTCGTGCGGCGCGATCGATTCCTTCAGGAAGTACTCGACCGCCTTCACGTCGTGATTGGTGATCGCCTCGATCTCCTTGATCCGCGCCGCCTGCTGCGCGCCGAAGCCGTCGACGATCGCCTGCAGCCGCGCGCGCGCCTCGGCGCTGAACGGCGGCAGTTCCGGCAAGCCGAGCTCCGACAGCGCGACGAGCCAGCGGACCTCGACCTGCACCCGCCGATGCATGAACGCGGCCTCGGACATGCGCTCGCGCAGCGCGGCGAGCTTCGGGGCGTAGCGCCCGTCTAGCGGCGACAGCGCCTGCAGCGCGGACGGGGAGGAAGCGGAGTTGCGGGCTTGCGACATGGGACGGGCGAATCGGGCGGAACCACGGAGCGTGCGGATCGCGTGCCGCGTCGTACCCGACGCGACCGATCGGCGAACGGCATCGAATGCTAGCATCGTCGGGCGCACCGGACCCTTTGCTATACTGGCCCGCCGTACCGCGGCGGCGCAATGAAGCTCATCGGTTC
>JBIQJM010000108.1:0-10564 GCA_044507525.1 Burkholderiales bacterium | reverse complement strand
ACCCCGAGGCGAGCAGCGAGGGCAGTCGGTGCGAAGCACCGACCGCCGCAGCGGGAGCCGCAATGGGCGCAACCCACGCAGCGCGCACGCAGGCGTATGCCACCCCGCCGAGCCCGGCGCGCAGCCCCGACCGCCCCGCTGCCGCCTGCCGCGAACGCTCGAGCGTCACTCAGTATTCCTTGCGCAGGTCCATCCCCGCATACAGCGAAGCGACCTGGTCCCCGTAGCCGTTGAACGGCTTCGTCGGATGCCGACGCGCGAAGAGCCCGCCTTCGCCGATCTTGCGCTCGGTCGCCTGCGACCAGCGCGGGTGGTCGACGTCGGGATTCACGTTCGCGTAGAAGCCGTACTCGTGCGGCGCCGCCCGCTGCCAGCTGGTGGTGGGCCGGCGCTCGACGAAACGGATCGCGACCAGCGACTTGGCGCTCTTGAAGCCGTACTTCCACGGGATCACGACGCGCATCGGCGCGCCGTTCTGCCTGGGCAGCACTTCGCCGTACAGGCCGAAGGTGAGCAGCGTCAGCGGGTGTGCCGCCTCGTCGATGCGAAGCCCTTCGACGTACGGCCAGGCGAGCACCGGCGAGCGCAGGCCGGGCATCTGCTGCGCGTCGGCGAGCGTGACGAACTCGACGAACTTCGCGTTGCCGGTCGGCTCGACGCGCTTCATCAGTTCGACGAACGAATAGCCGATCCACGGAATGACCATCGACCAGCCTTCGACGCAACGCAGGCGATAGATGCGCTCCTCGAGCGGCGCCAGCGCACGCAGCTCGTCGACGTCCAGGCGCCCCGGCTTCGCCACCTCGCCTTCGACGGCGACGGTCCACGGCTGCGTCCGCAACGCTTTCGCGTAGCGCGCCGGGTCGGACTTGTCGGTGCCGAACTCGTAGAAGTTGTTGTAGCCGGTGACGTCCTCGTAGGACGTCGGACGCTCCATCGTCGAGAGCGGGCTCGGCCGCGTGGCGAGCTTCGATCCGGCGTCGTCGACCCGCGAGGCGGCGCCGGCCGAAGCGGCATGCGCCGGCGCAGCGGCCGACGCGGCCAGCACCGGGCCGAGCGCCACGCCGGCGGCGGCGCCGAGCAGCGCACGACGTTGCGCGCGCTGCCGCTCGCGCCAGCGTTCGTGGACCGAGCGGGGCGTGATTTCGCCGGGCCGCGGATCGCTCGGGCCCGGAATGCGGATCTGCATGATCGGCTCCTCTGGAACCGATGCGTCGTGCCCCCGATCAGCGGCTTACGAACGAGGACGGCGCCGGCAAGCGGGGATCAGGCCGCATCGCACCCGGCGGCAGCGCCGGGCCGAGCTTCCAGCATACCGCTACGATGGCTGCGACCTGGCCGGGGGAGGAATGCCGCGGTCGGGCGCCGCGGTGCGGATCACCGGGCCGTGCCCGGGCCTCGTCGGATGCGCGTCAGCGCAGGCCCGCCATGTACTGCGCGACGGCCTTGATCTCGCGATCGGACAGCCGCTCTGCGATCGTGCGCATCGGATCGCTGTTCGCGCGCTCGCCGCTGCGGAACTTGACGAGTTCCGCTTCCGCGTATTCGGCGAACTGGCCCTGCAGCCGCGGGTATTGCGAGGGAATTCCGGCGCCGCTGGGGCTGTGGCATCCGGCGCACGCCGGAACGCCTTTCGCGGCGATGCCGACGCGGTAGATCGCGCGCCCGGTCTCGGCAAGCGCCTGGTCGGTGGCGACCGCGGGATCCAGCGTCTGCGCGGCGAAATGCGCGGCGACGTTGCGGATGTCCTCGGGCGAGAGCATCGCGGCGAAGCCGGCCATGATCGCGCTCGGACGCAGCGCCTGCTCCTCGCCTTCCGCCGGCTTGAAATCGTTCAGTTGCTTCACGAGATAGTCGGCATGCTGCGCGGCGAGCTTCGGATTCGCCGGCGTGGGGCTGTTGCCGTCGGCGCCGTGGCACGCGACGCACACTTCCTGCGCGATCTGCGCGCCCCGCTTGACGTCGACCGGAGCCGGCTGCGCGGGTGCGGCGCCCTGCGCGAACACGCCAGGGGCGAAGACGGCTGCGACTGCGACGGCGATGCCGGCGACGGCGGAACCAAGGACGACCGCGCCGGGATTTCTCGATCGGAACATGCGACGAACCCGCAGAATCGACGGACCTGCGCCAGGTCCGACAAAGCCTGCGATTGTACAATAGCCCCAAGTGCCCGAAAGCAACATCTCCACGGATCGGGGCACCCATCCTCTCGAGGCTCCCGGCGTCGTGGTTCCCGCACTGTCCTCCGCACGCTTCGAGACCACCGTCGCACGGCTCTCCCAACTGCCCGAAGCCCGGCTCGCCGAGGTGGCGTTCGTCGGTCGCTCGAACGCCGGCAAGTCGTCGGCGATCAACGTGCTGTGCGGGCAGCGACGCCTCGCCTTCGCGAGCAAGACGCCGGGGCGCACCCAGGCACTGAACTATTTCGCGCTCGGCCCGCCGAACGCCGATGCGCTCGCGTGGCTCGTCGACACGCCGGGCTACGGCTTCGCCAGTGCGCCGCTCGAGGTCAAGCGCGGATGGGACCAGCTCGCCGGCCGCTATCTCGCGCAGCGCTCGACGCTCGCCGGCGTGGTGCTCGTGCTCGACCTGCGCCGCGGCCTCACGGCGCTCGACCGCGCACTGCTCGACTGGATCGCTCCCGAGGTGCCGATCCTCGTGCTCGCGAACAAGGCGGACAAGTTCGGCAACGCGCAGCGCCTGGCGGCGATGCGCGAGCTGCGGGCGGCCTTCGACGAAGCGAAGCTGTCGAATCCGCTCGCTCTGCTATCGTTTTCGTCGACGCACCGCATCGGCGTCGACGAAGCACGTGAAACGATCGTCGGATGGCTGCGGCAAGGAGAAGCACGATGAAACACGAATCGACGCGGGCGGGCTTTCCGCTCGCGCGGATGCGCCGCCTGCGCCGCGACGACTTCTCGCGGCGCCTGGTGCGCGAGCACCGGCTGCATGCCGACGACCTCATCTACCCGATCTTCGTGCTCGACGGAGCATCGCGCACCGAGGCGGTCGCGTCGATGCCCGGCGTCGAGCGCTCGAGCGTCGACCGGCTGCCGGCGATCGCCGAGCAGTGCCTGCAACTCGGCATTCCGGTGCTGGCGCTGTTCCCCGTCATCGAACCGTCCGCCAAGAGCAGCGACGGAGCGGCCGCCACCGACCCCGACGGCCTGGTGCCGCGCGCGGTGCGCGAGCTGAAGAAGCGTTTCCCCGAGCTCGGCGTCCTCACCGACGTCGCGCTCGATCCCTACACCACGCACGGCCAGGACGGCGTCGTCGACGACAGCGGCTACGTGCTCAACGACCGCACCGTCGAGATCCTGTGCCGGCAGGCGCTGGTGCAGGCCGAGGCGGGCGTCGACATCGTCGCACCTTCCGACATGATGGACGGTCGCATCGGCGCGATCCGCGCCGCGCTCGAGTCGGCGATGTACGTCCACACGAAGATCATGGCGTACTCGGCGAAGTACGCGTCGGGCTTCTACGGGCCCTTCCGCGACGCGGTCGGCTCCTCGGGCAATCTCGGCAAGGGCGACAAGAAGACCTACCAGATGGATCCCGGCAACTCCGACGAGGCGCTGCGCGAGGTCGCGCTCGACCTCGCCGAAGGCGCCGACATGGTGATGGTCAAGCCGGGCATGCCGTACCTCGACATCGTGCGCCGCGTGAAGGACGAGTTCCGCTGCCCGACCTTCGTCTACCAGGTGAGCGGCGAGTACTCGATGCTCAAGGCGGCGTTCGCCAACGGCTGGCTCGACGAGCGTCCGGTCGTCCTCGAGTCGCTGCTCGCGATGCGACGCGCCGGCGCCGACGGCATCCTCACCTACTTCGCGCGCGACGTCGCGCGCTGGCTGCGCGAGGAACGCTGACGGCGCGGCGCGGCGCCGCGCCGCGCGTGCCGCGGCCGCTCGCCGGCGCGCGCGGCCGAAGGCGCTTCGATCGTCGACCGGCCGCCCGCCTGCCTATCCTTCGGGCCGGGTCTCGTCGACCGCCCACTGCGCGTACGCGGGCCACACCGCTTCGGGCGCCAGCGTGACGATCTCGGGCACGTCGTAGGGATGCAGCGCGGCGAGCCGCTGGACGCAGTCGTCGTGGCGATCGCGCGTCGTCTTCACCAGCAGCGTGATCTCGTCGGCCGTCTCGATCGCGCCCCGCCAGTGGTAGACCGATCGGCAACGGCCCAGCACGTTCACGCAGGCGGCGAGCCGCTCGTCGACGAGCGTGCGCGCGATGGTCGAGGCGACCCCTTCGTCGGGGACGTTCGAGACGACGAGTCGCAGGCTTTCTCGGGATGGCATCGGTTCACCTCGCATAACGACGGCGCGTCAGCACCATCGCGACGTACAGCGCAACGGCCGTGTAGCCGAGCAGGATGGCCAGCGGAACCAGGGGCTCGGCCGGCAGGCTGCCGAGCACGAGCGGACGCACGAGCTCGACTGCCGGGGCGAGCGGCAGCAGGCGCGCGATGCCAGCCAGCCAGTCGGGCAGTTGCTCCATCGGGAAGTAGACGCCGGAGATGAAGGTCAGCGGCGTGATGAACAGCGTGAAATAGAAGGTGAAGAAGTCGTAGCCACGCGCCAGCGCGTTCACGCACAGGCCGATCGCGCTGAAGCACAGTCCGGTGAGCGCGACGACGAAGATGGTGAGCGGCAGCGTCGGCGCGCGCGAGATGTCGAGCGCCCAGACGACGACGAGGATCGCGAAACCGGACAGGACCGCCTTCGCACCCGCCCACATCCACTCGGCGATCACGATGTCGTCGAGCTCCAGCGGCGCGTTCATCAGCGACTCCCAGGTGCGCTGCACGTGCATGCGCGAGAACGCCGAGTACAGCGACTCGAAGCTCGCCGCCATCATCGTGCTCATGCACATCGAGCCGGCGGCCAGGAAGACGATGTACGGCACTCCCCCGACGCGTTCGAGCAGGCTGCCCAGCCCGTAGCCGAAGGCGACCAGGATGATCAGCGGATCGGCGATGTTGCCGATGATGCTGGCGAAGGCGAGCTTGCGCCAGACGAGCAGGTTGCGGCGGAAGACCGGGACGAAGCGCAGCGAGAAGCGCGGGAGGGCGTAGGTGCTCATCGTCGGTCGCCGCCGAGACGTCGGCGCGTGCAAAGGCGCGGGCCGTCTGCGCCGGGGCGCTTCAGTGCGCAGCCCCCGCTTCGCGGGGGTTCGCTGCGATGCTCGCAACGCCGGCTGGCGCCGCGTAACTCACTACGCGAGCTTCGCTCGCTCCGTTCGAACAGACGCGGCGAGTATGAAAACGACGCGCGCTGCGCGCGCGCGCCGGCGTTGCTGCGCTTCTCGCCTGCGCACAGGCGCGCCCCAGCGTAGACGGCCCGCGCCTTTGCGGGAGGCGTCGAGGTGCGCGCGGCGAACACCGAACTGCGCGCGCGCATCGACATGCGCGCAAACACGCGCTTGCGTACTCGGCACACCGCGGATGTGATTGGAGCGGCAGGCCGCAGCGGGGCGGTGGGCGCGGGAGCGAATGCGGCGCGCGCCGCCACGGGTGCGCCCGCGGGAGCGACCTCTGCGGCGCCGAGCCGCGCAGCTTCGGGGTCGGCGCGCGAAGCGCGCTTCGTGCAATCTGACTTGCGGCCGCCTGTCTGAGCGTAGCGCGCGAAGCGAGTTCGGCCGCACGACCCCGAGGCGAGCAGCGAGGGAAGTCGGCGCGCAGCGCCGACCGCCGCAGCGGGAGCCCCGCGGGCGCAGCCCTTCCGGCGCACGCTGCGCTTGGCGTTGCGCCCACCGGCCCGCGGCGGCCTGCCGCGAGCACGCTGACCGAGGAACAAGGACGGTGGCACCACGTCAATCACGCAGGTCGCGCCCCGTGAGCTTCAGGAACACGTCCTCGAGGTTCGCCGGCCTCTGCAGCGTATGCAATGCCGGTGTCGCGGCGGCCGCGTCGGCGCATGCCTGCCGCGCGCGCTCGATGTCGCGGCAATAGAGGAACGCGGTCTCGCCGACGAGCTCGACGCGCTCGGCGTGGCGCGGCGCCGATTCGCGCGCCCACTGCGAGACGCCGTCGCCAGTGACCTCGATCACCTGCGGCTCGATGCGCTCGCGGATCAGCGCACGCGGCGAGTCGAGCGCGATCAGCCGGCCGTGGTCGATGATCGCGATCCGGTGGCACAGCCGCTCGGCCTCCTCCATGAAGTGCGTCGTGAGCAGGATCGTCTTTCCGCGTGCGGTGAGCTGCTTGAGCCGCTCCCACATCAGGTGGCGCGCCTGCGGGTCGAGCCCCGTGGTCGGCTCGTCGAGGAACAGCACTTCGGGATCGGCGACGAGCGAGCGCGCGAGCGTCAGGCGCCGGCGCATGCCACCGGAGAGCTCGTCGATGCGCGCGTCGCGCTTGTGCGCGAGCCCCGCGAAGTCGAGCAGCTGGTCGAGGCGTTGCGCGACCGCCGAGCGCGACAGGCCGAAATAGCGCCCGAAGACGAGCAGGTTCTCGGCGGCGGTGAAATCGGGGTCGAGCGAATCGCTCTGCGGAACGACGCCGACGCGCGAACGCGCCTCGCGCGCACGCGCCGGGATGGGCAGGCCGAGCAGCTCGATCGAACCGGCCGAGGGCTCGACGAGCCCGAGGATCGCCTTCAGCGTCGTGCTCTTGCCGGCGCCGTTCGGGCCGAGCAGCCCGAAGCACTCGCCGGCGCGCACGGCGAAGTCGATGCCGGCGATCGCCTCGAAGCCGCCGAAGCGCTTGCGCAGCCCGCGGACGGCGAGGACGTCAGCCACGGCGCGTGCGGCTGCGCCGGAAACCGCCGGCTCAGCTCGCGCCGGAATCGCCTTCGTCGGCCTCGACCGGCTCGGGGCGGTCGACCAGCTCGATCAGCGCCATCGGTGCGGCGTCGCCCTCGCGAAAGCCGAACTTCAGGATGCGCAGGTAGCCGCCGTTGCGGGTGGCGTAGCGCGGTCCCAGTTCGTCGAAGAGCTTGACGACCATCTCGCGGTCGCGCAGCCGGTCGAAGGCCAGGCGCCGGTTCGACAGCGAAGGCTTCTTGCCCAGCGTGATGATCGGCTCGACCACGCGGCGCAGTTCCTTCGCCTTCGGCAGCGTGGTCTTGATCAGCTCGTGGCGCAGCAGCGAGTTGCACATGTTGCGCAGCATCGCCTCGCGATGGCTGCTCGTTCGATTCAGTTTTCGCAGTCCGTGACCGTGACGCATGACGGTTCCTCGCGCTCTCGGCTTCGTTTTTCGTCAGGGGCGCTCGAGCCCGGCCGGCGGCCAGTTCTCGAGCTTCATGCCGAGCGTCAGTCCGCGCGACGCCAGCACTTCCTTGATCTCGTTGAGCGACTTGCGCCCCAGGTTCGGCGTCTTCAGCAGCTCGTTCTCGGTGCGCTGGATCAGGTCGCCGATGTAGTAGATGTTCTCCGCCTTCAGGCAGTTGGCCGAACGCACCGTGAGCTCGAGGTCGTCGACCGGGCGCAGCAGCAGCGGATCGATCTGCGGGCCGCGCACGCCGCCCAGCGTCGACGCCACCTCGGTCGCGGGCTCGGCGCCGCCCTCGAGCGCGGCGAACACCGACAGCTGCTCGACGAGGATGCGCGCCGACTGGCGCACCGCCTCTTCCGGCGCGATGACGCCGTTGGTCTCGACGTCGACGACGAGCCGGTCGAGGTCGGTGCGCTGCTCGACCCGCGCGCTCTCCACCTGGTAGCTGACGCGGCGCACCGGCGAGAACGAGGCGTCGAGCACGATCTTGCCGATCGTCTTCGTCTCGGCGGGGCTGCGCAGATTGCCGGGCAGGTAGCCGCGGCCGCGCTCGACCTTGATCGACATGTCGAGCTTGCCGCCGTCGGTGAGCGTGGCGACGACGTGCTCGGGGTTGATCACCTCGACGTCGTGCGGCACGTCGATGTCGCCCGCCGTGACCGGGCCGGGCGAATCCTTGCGCAGCGTGAGGAAGACCTCGTCGCGATTGTGCAGCCGGAAGGTGACGCCCTTCAGGTTCAGCAGCAGGTCGACGACGTCTTCGCGCACGCCGTCGATCGTCGAGTACTCGTGCACGACACCCGAGATCTGCACCTCGGTGGGTGCGTAGCCGACCATCGAGGACAGCAGCACGCGGCGAAGCGCATTGCCCAGCGTGTGTCCGTAGCCGCGTTCGAACGGCTCCATCACGACGCGGGCATGCGATGCACCGAGCTGCTCCACCTCGACGATGCGCGGCTTCAGCATGGCAGTCTGCATAGGGTTCCTCTCGATTAGCGCGAGTACAACTCGACGATCAGGCTTTCGTTGATGTCGCCGGCCAGGTCGCCGCGATCGGGCATCTGCTTGAACACCCCTTCCATCTTGTTCTTGTCGACCGCGACCCAGCCGGGGAAGCCGGTCTGCTCGGCCAGGTTCAGCGCGTCCTGCACGCGGGCCTGCTTGCGGGCCTTCTCGACGACCGACACGACGTCGTTGGGCTTGACCAGCATCGACGGGATGTTGACCGGCTGTCCGTTGACCAGGACCGCGCGGTGCCCGACCAGCTGGCGCGCCTCGGCGCGCGTCGAGCCGAAGCCCATCCGGTAGACCACGTTGTCGAGGCGCGACTCGAGCAGCTGCAGCAGGTTCTCGCCGGTGTTGCCGCGGCGGCGTTCGGCCTCCTCGAAATAGCGGCGGAACTGCCGCTCGAGGATGCCGTACATGCGCTTGACCTTCTGCTTCTCGCGCAGCTGCAGTCCGTAGTCGGACGGACGCGCCCCCGACGTGCGGCCGTGCTGGCCGGGCTTGCTGTCGAGCTTGCACTTCGAATCGAGCCCGCGGCGCGCGCTCTTCAGGAAGAGATCGGTGCCTTCGCGGCGGGAAAGCTTGGCCTTCGGTCCGGTATAGCGTGCCACTTGAAAATCCTCTCTGTGCGCGAATCGCTTCGCGGTGAGTCCGTCTCTGGAAACCCGGTCCCTGGAGACCTATCGGGTGACGGACGTGGCGTGGGAAAGGTGAAGGGGGGAGGGTGAAGGGGAAGATCGGGCGCGATCGGCGTCGTCCGGGCCCCGGCCCTTCACCCCTTCGATGTCCTCAGATCCTTCGCTTCTTGGGCGGCCGACACCCGTTGTGCGGAATCGGCGTGACGTCCTGGATCTGCAGGATCTTGATGCCGAGTGCGTTCAACGCGCGCACCGACGATTCGCGGCCGGGGCCGGGGCCGCGGATCAGCACCTCGAGGTTGCGGATGCCGCATTCCTGCGCGGCACGGCCCGCCGCCTCGGCGGCAACCTGCGCGGCGAAGGGCGTCGACTTGCGCGAGCCCTTGAAGCCCGCGCCGCCCGACGACGCCCACGACAGCGTGTTGCCCTGCCGGTCGGTGATCGTGATGATCGTGTTGTTGAACGACGCGTGCACGTGCGCGATTCCGTCGGAGACGTTCTTGCGCGCCTTCTTGCGTGCCCGCGATGCGGCGGCCTGCTGCGCGGCCGATTGTGCCCTGGTTGCCATCGACGAACCCCTTTATTTCTTCAGCGCGACGCCGGCGCGGCGCGGACCCTTGCGCGTACGCGCATTCGTGCGCGTGCGCTGGCCGCGCACGGGCAGGCCGCGGCGATGCCGGCTGCCGCGGTACGAGCCGAGGTCCATCAGCCGCTTGATCGACATCGACACTTCGCGGCGCAGGTCGCCTTCGATCGTGAAGCGCCCGATCTGGTCGCGCAGCCTCTCGAGCTCGGCGTCGTTCAGGTCCTTGACCTTCTTGTCGAACGGAACGTTCGCCGCCTCGCAGATCAGGCGCGCGCGCGAACGGCCGATGCCGTAGATCGCGGTCAGCCCGATCTCGGTGTGCTGGCGATCGGGGATGTTGATGCCGGCAATACGTGCCATCGCTCTTCCTCTCTCAGCCCTGACGCTGCTTGTGCCGCGGGTCGGTGCAGATCACGCGCACGACGCCGTTGCGCTTGATGATCTTGCAGTTGCGGCAGATCTTCTTCACCGAAGCCATCACTTTCATCGCTCACCTCGCAGTCTCATCGCGCGCGGAAGACGATCCGCGCCCTCGACAGGTCGTACGGCGTGAGTTCCACCGTGACCTTGTCGCCCGGCAGGATGCGGATGTAGTGCATGCGCATCTTTCCGGAAATGTGCCCCAATACCATGTGCCCGTTCTCGAGGCGGATGCGAAACGTCGCGTTGGGCAGGTTCTCGACGACCTCGCCCTGCATCTGGATGACGTCTTCCTTGCTCATCGATCCGCGCCGCACCGCGCCTTGTCGTTCGAACCTTCCTCAGTGGCTCGACGCGCGCGGCACTACACGCCGACACGCTTCGCACCCGACTTCTTCAGCAGACTCTCGTACTGATGCGACATCACGTACGCCTGCACCTGCGACATGAAATCCATCGTGACGACCACGATGATGAGCAGCGACGTACCGCCGAAATAGAACGGGACGTTCCATTCCAGAATCAGGAACTCGGGCAGCAGGCACACCGCGGTGACGTAGATCGCCCCCGCCAGCGTGAGCCGCATCAGGATGCGATCGATGTAGCGCGCGGTCTGCTCGCCGGGCCGGATGCCCGGGACGAAGGCACCGCTCTTCTTCAGGTTGTCGGCGGTTTCGCGGCTGTTGAACACGAGCGCCGTGT
>JBIQJM010000224.1:0-1703 GCA_044507525.1 Burkholderiales bacterium | reverse complement strand
CACGATCCGCTTCGCCGGCATGGACGACATGTTCCGCGCCGCGCGCTGCGAGATCCTCGAATGGGACCACAAGGCCGCCGGCATCGCCGAGCTCGCACGCTGCGGGCTCAAGGGCTCGCCGACGGTCGTCAAGAAGGTCTTCGCGCCGTCGGCGCGCGCAGTGAAGGCGCAGAGCATCGACGCCGCCGGCAAGGATCCGCGCGAGGCGGTCGATGCGCTGCTCGCACGGCTCTTCGAGGAACACCCGTCGCTCGAAACGGAGATCGCCCCATGAGCGAGGTCGAGAACACGTCGAATCGCGCGACCGACGACGCGGCGGGCGCGGGAGCCGCCGCGGCGGCGCCGCGGCGCGAATCGGGCGCCGACCTCGGCGCCTGGCGCGGCGTCTGGGTCAACGTCGAGCTCGAACGCGGGCGCGTGCATCCGGTGTCCTGGGAGCTGCTCGGCGAGGGGCGCAAGCTCGCCGATCACCTCGGCGTCCCGCTGTCGGGCGTCGTGCTCGGCGCCGCCGACGCGGCCACCGATGCGGCGGCCGCCGACGCGATCCGCTACGGCGCCGACTTCGTGCACGTCGTGCGCGACCCGGTGCTGGCGCATTACCGCACCGATCCGTACACGAAGGCGCTGACCGAGCTGGTCGAGCGGCGCCGGCCCGAGATCCTGCTGCTCGGCGCGACGACGCTCGGGCGCGACCTCGCCGGCGCGGTGGCGACGACGCTCGGCACGGGCCTGACCGCCGACTGCACCGAGCTGCGCATCGACGACGAAACGCGCAGCCTCGCCGCAACCCGCCCGACCTTCGGCGGAACGTTGCTGTGCACGATCCACACGCTCGAGTACCGCCCGCAGATGGCCACCGTGCGCCCGCGCGTGATGGCGATGCCGAAGCCCGACGACACGCGCCGCGGCGAGGTCGTCGAGGAGCGCGTGGCGCTCGACGAGAACGACGTCGTCACGAAGCTGCTCTCGTACATCCCCGACGCCGACGCCGACAAGGCGCAGCTCGCCTATGCCGACGTCGTCGTCGCCGGCGGGCGCGGACTGGGCAAGCCGGAAAACTTCCGGCTCGTCGAGGAGCTGGCGCAGGTGCTCGGCGGCGAGTACGGCGGCTCGCGCCCGGTCGCGCAGGCGGGATGGATCGCGCCCGAGCGCCAGATCGGGCAGACGGGCAAGACGATCCGGCCGAAGCTGTACATCGCGGCCGGCATCTCCGGCGCGATCCAGCACCGCGTCGGTGTCGAGGGCGCCGACGTCATCGTCGCGATCAACAGCGACCACACCGCGCCCATCATGGACTTCGCCACCTACGCGATCGTCGGCGACGCGCTGCAGATCCTGCCGGCGCTCACCGCCGCGCTGCGCGAGCGCAAGGCGCTGCGCGCGAGCGCCGGCGCGGTGCACGAGTAGCCAAGCCACGGCGCAGACGCCGGCACGAGGAGCGAACATGGCCGAGAAATTCGATGCGATCGTCGTCGGCGCGGGCCCTTCGGGCAACACGGCCGCGTACCTGTTGGCGAAGGCCGGGATGAAGGTGCTGCAGATCGAGCGCGGCGAATATCCCGGCTCGAAGAACGTGCAGGGCGCGATCCTCTACGTCGACGCCCTCGAGTCGGTGATCCCGAACTGCCGCAAGCAGGCGCCGCTCGAGCGCGCGGTGATCGAGCAGCGCATGTGGCTGATGGACGACCGGTCGCACGTCGGCT
>JBIQJM010000107.1:0-11072 GCA_044507525.1 Burkholderiales bacterium | reverse complement strand
CCCAGAGGCCGCTCGGGCTACCCGAGTTGGTCCGAGACCTGAAGATACAAGGCCCTTCCGGGAGACGCGATGCCGACTCGCTCATGCCTGCCGATCGCAGCCGTCCGCCTGCTGCTGTGTGCCTGCCTGGCCCTGGCAGCGGGCGCCGCGCACGCGGCCGCATCGGTGCTGTTCATCGCCACCGGCAACGTACCGCCGGGCAAGTTCCACCAGCTCGAGGAGATCGCGCGCCCGCACGGCATCGACCTGCAGGTGCGCTACGTCGACAAGCTGCCGGCCGGCGTCGACGCCGGCGTGTTTGCCGGCTTCGACGCGGTCTTCTTCGACACCTACCTGCAGGACTACGTGCGCGGCAAGCTGGCCGCCGCGCTGCCGGGGCTGAATGTGCCGAATGCCTGGCTCTACGAGAAGAGCCCGGCATGGGGACAGCTGCCCGATCCGCTCGCGCGGCGCCTGATCGCCTTCTACACGAACGGCGGCCGCACGAACTTCGACGGCTTCTTCGCGACGCTGGCTGCGCACCTGGACGGCGCGCAGCAGCCGGCGGGCGTCGCCGACCCGATCGTCTTTCCCGAGATCGCCGTGTATCACCCGAAGGCGCCGGGGCTCGTGTTCGCCGATCCCTTCGCCTACCTGTCGTGGAAGGGGATCGATGCCGCGGCGCCCGGACGCGCGCCGATCGTCGCGATCGCGCTGCACCGGCAGTACATCGCGTCGCTGCAGACCGCGTTCATCGACGACCTGGTCCAACGCATCGAGGCCGCGGGCGCGACGGCGCTGCCCGTCTACGGCCCGGTGATGGACGCCGACGCGTTGACGATGCTGCTCAAGCCGGGCGAGCGCCTGCTCGCCGACGTGCTGATCAACACGCAGATCATGCTCGATCCGGAGGGTCGGCGCGCCGAGTTCGAGGCGCTCGGCATCCCGGTGATCCAGGCGATGCCCTATCGCCGCGGCGACGTCGCCGAATGGCAGGCCGATGAGCAGGGCGTCGCGCTGATGGACGTGCCGTTCTACCTCGCGCAGGCCGAGTACGCCGGCGTCACCGACATCCAGATCGCCGCGGCGACGCGCAAGGCGGACGACGCGATCGTCCCGATCGGGGCGCAGGCCGCCGCCGTCGTCGGCAAGGCGATGAAGCTGGTCGCGCTGCAGAGGAAACCCGATGCCGACAAGCGGATCGCGGTTTTCTTCTGGAACTATCCACCCGGCGAGAAGAACCTGTCGGCGTCGTTCCTGAACGTGCCGCGCAGCCTCGTCGGAATGCTCGCCGCGCTGCAGGCCCACGGCTATTCCACCACGGTGCCGGCCGGCGAAGACGAGCTGCTGCCGCTGCTGCAGCGCCTGCTCGAACCGTCGTATCGCGACGGCCGCGTCGAGGCACTCGTCGACGACGGACTCGCCGCGCTGCTGCCGGTGTCCGACTACCGCGCGTGGCTGTCGTCGCTGCCTGCCGACGTGCAGAAGGCGATGAACGAACGCTGGGGCGACCCGGCGAGCTCGCGCATGGTCGTTCGCCGCGACGGCAACGACTACTTCGCGATTCCGCGGCTGATGCTCGGCAACATCGCGATCCTGCCGCAGCCGCCGCGCGGCGAGGAGCGCGGCGACCGGGAGCGCGCGCTCTACCACTCGATGAAGGAGGGGCCCTCGCATTTCTTCTTCGCCGCCTATCTGTGGGCGCGCGAGCAGAACGCGTCGGACGCCTTCGTGCATTTCGGTACGCACGGCGTGCAGGAGTGGCTGCCGGGCAAGGAGCGCGGCCTGTCGGTGTTCGACCCGCCGATGCTCGCGGTCGGCGACGTTCCGGTCGCCTACCCGTACATCGCCGACAACGTCGGCGAAGCGCAGCAGGCCAAGCGCCGCGGACGCGCGGTGATCGTGAGCCACCAGACGCCGCCCTTCAAGCCGGCGGGCCTCTACCAGGAGATCTCGGCGATCCACGACCTGCTGCATGCCTGGCTCGGGCAGGACGAAGGCGTCGTCAAGGAGCGCACGAAGGTCGACCTGCTCGCCGCGGCGCAGAAGGCGCGCATCCTGAAGGACCTCGGCTGGGAGACCGAGCGTGCGAGCGCCGCCTTCCCCGAGTTCGTCGAGCACCTGCACGCGCACCTGCACGAGCTCGCGCAGACCGCGCAGCCGCTCGGACTGCACCGATTCGGACAGGCGCCCGACGTCGAACACCGGCTGGCGACCGTGCTGCTGATGCTGGGCAGCGACTTCCGGGAGGCGGCCGCCCGCGCGGCGGGCGTGCCGCAGGAGGACGTCGACGAGGTGCTGGTCGAGGACTACACGAAGCTCGAGCAGAGCGCGCCGTATCGACTGCTGCATCGCCATCTCGTCGACTCCGCGCCGATCGACGCGGCCGACACCGCGCTGCGCGAATCGCTCGAGCGCGCGAGAAAGTGGTACGCCGACATCGGCGCGGCCCGCGAGCTGCCCGCGCTGCTCGCCGTGCTCGACGGCCGTCACCTGCGCACCTCCTACGGCGGCGACCCGATCCGCAATCCCGATGCTTACCCCACCGGCAACAACCTCTACGGCTTCGACCCCTCGCGCGTGCCGACACGCCAGGCGTGGGAGGCGGGCAAGCAGGCGGCCGAGCAGCTGATCGCCGAGCACCGCAAGGAGAACGGCAGCACGCCGGCCAAGCTCGCGTTCTCGCTGTGGTCGGTCGAGACGATGCGCCACCAGGGCCTGCTCGAGGCGCAGGCGCTGTGGCTGCTCGGCGTCGAGCCGCAATGGGACGACGGCGGGCGCGTCACCGGTGTCGCGCTCGTGCCGCGCGAGACGCTCGGACGACCGCGCGTCGACGTCGTGCTGTCGGCGACCGGCCTGTATCGCGATCATTTCCCGAACGTGCTCAAGCAGCTGGCACGCGCCGCGCAGCTCGCGTCGTTGGCCGACGAGCCGGACAACCCGGTCGCCTCGCACGCACGGGCGATCGAGGCGCGGATGCGAGAGCGGGGGCTCGACGCCGAGGCGGCGACGAAGGCCGGACAGACGCGGATCTTCTCGTCGGAGTCGGGCCGCTACGGCACCGGCCTCGACGACGCGACGCTCGCCACCGACAGCTGGGAGGGCAAGGCCGAAGGCGATCGCAAGCTCGCGCAGCTCTACCTGTCGCGCATGCAGTACGCCTACGGGCCCGACGAAGCCGATTGGGGCGGCCGCCCCGGCGACACGCAGGGCGTGAACCTCTATGCCGAGCACCTGCGCGGCACCCAGGGCGCCGTGCTCTCGCGCAGCTCGAACACCTACGGGATGCTCACCACCGACGATCCCTTCCAGTACCTGGGCGGGCTCGCGCTCGCCGTGCGGCATCTGGACGGAAAGGCGCCGTCGCTCTACATCTCGAACCTGCGCGGCGGCGGTGCCGGGCGCACCGAGGGCGCCGCGCGCTTCCTCGCAACGGAGCTGGCGACGCGGCAGTTCCACCCCGGCTACATCGAGGGCCTGATGGCCGAGGGCTACGCGGGCACGCTGCAGGTGCTGGACGCCACCAACAATCTCTGGGGCTGGACCGCGGTCGCGCGCGAGATCGTGCGCGACGACCAGTGGCAGGAGATGGTCGACGTCTACGTGCACGACAAGCACGGGCTCGGGCTGAAGGAGTGGTTCGAGCGCGAGAACCCGCATGCGCTCGCGCAGACGATCGAGCGCATGCTCGAGGCGGCGCGCCAGGGCTACTGGGAGACCGACGAGCGCACGATCGAGGAGCTGAAGGAGCGCTATCGAGACCTGGCGGCCCGATTCGACGTGCGCAGCGACAACGCGCGCTTCGCCGAGTTCGTGGGCTTCGGCCTCGACCTGTCGAGCGCCCCGGCGACGGCGCAGCCGCCGGCCGATGCCGCCGAGCCGCCGCCGGAAGCGGCGCCCGATACGCCGACGCAGGCGGTGCGCGGGCAGCGGCTCGAGAAGGTGGAGCAGCCGAGCGAGCCCGCGGAGCCCGATCTCCTGACGCTGTGGCTCGCCCTGTCGCTCGCCGTCGTCACCGCCGCCGGTGCGTGGAACCAGGCGCGGGCAGCGCGTCCGCGGCGTCAAGAGACCGGAGCGCTGAACGTTCCGCTGACGGCACACTGACGAAAGGCGAAGCATTCGAGTAGCCGCAACACATTCGCGTCGAGCCGCAACGGCGCAGCCGTCGGTCGACGGACCTGCCGGTCCGGCTCTGCGCCCAACCGTTCACAACTTCATCGAGAAGCGGAGGCCCGCTTGGAAAACCCGATCGAACTCACGATGTACGGCGTCAGCCAGCTGTTCCTGTTTCCGGTGCTGCTGGCGATCGCCGTTCTCTTCCTGTACGCGTTCTATGCGCTCGGCGCCTTCGCGTTGCAGTCGTGGCAGCGGCGCAGCGGCGCGGACGCCGGTTTCGAACTGCTCGTCGCGCACCGTGACGATCCGCGGCTGTCGATCGCCGAGATCGAGGCGATCGCCGTCGAGCGGCTCGAGTTCGCGCGCATCGCCACGCGCGTCGCGCCGATGCTCGGGCTGGTCGCGACGATGATCCCGATGGGACCGGCCTTGAAGGCGCTCGCCGACGGCCAGCTCGCCGACGTCTCGCGCAACCTGATGGTCGCTTTCTCGGCGGTCATCCTGGCGCTGATCGCCGCCGCGATCACCTACTGGGTGGTCAACGTGCGCCGGCGCTGGTACGCCGCCGACCTCGCGCGCATCGAGAAGGGCGTCGCCTCGACCGCGGCGGCGGTACGCCTGGACCCGACGCTCGTCTCGCCGGTGGAGGGCGTCCAGTGAGGATGCGCCTGCACGACGATCCCGACGCCGACGATCCGATCCTGTCGGTGGTCAACCTGATCGACGTCTTTCTCGTCGTCATCGCGGCGTTGCTGCTGGCCATCGCCAACAGTCCGACGAATCCGTTCACGAGCGAGAACGTGACGGTGATCCGCAATCCCGGCGAGCCGAACATGGAGATCGTCATCAAGGACGGGCAGAAGATCGAGCGCTACAAGGCCAGCGGCAGCATCGGCGAGGGCGAGGGGTCGAAGGCGGGGGTCGCCTATCGGATGAAGGACGGCTCGATGGTATACGTGCCGGAAGCGGGGAGCTGAGCGCTGCGGGCTGCACGGTACGCCCGCCCCCTGGCCGCCCGATCGGCACCTCGCCCCTCGCCTACAATGCGAGCCTCCACGACCGACCGAACAGGACCGAAGCAAATGGCAATCGACACCGTGGGCATCATCGGCGCCGGCACGATGGGCAGCGGCATCGCGCAGGCGTGCGCGCAGGCGGGCATCGCCGTGACGATGCAGGACATCGACGAGGCGGCCACGACGCGCGGCGTGCGCACGATCACCGGCTCGCTCGACCGGCTCGTGAAGAAGGGATCGATCGACGAGGCGAAGAAGGCGGAGATGCTCGGCCGCGTGCGCACGACGACGAGCGCGCAGGACCTCGGCGCCTGCGATCTCGTCATCGAGGCGGCTACCGAGAACGAGGCGTTGAAGGAGAAGATCCTGCGCAACGTCGACGGCATCGTGAAGCCGGGCGCGATCATCGCGACGAACACCTCGTCGATCTCGATCACGAAACTCGCCGCCGCGCTGAAGGACCCCGAGCGTTTCGTCGGCATGCACTTCTTCAACCCGGTGCCGGTGATGGCGCTGGTCGAGATCATCCGCGGCCTGCGCACTTCGGACGCGACGGTCGACGCCGTCACCGCGCTCTCGCAACGCCTCGGCAAGACGCCGATCGGCGTGAAGAACAGCGCCGGCTTCGTCGTCAACCGCATCCTGTGCCCGATGATCAACGAGGCGATCTTCGCGCTGCAGGAGGGGCTGGCCAGCGCCGAGGAGATCGACGCCGGCATGAAGCTCGGCTGCAACCACCCGATCGGTCCGCTCGCGTTGTGCGACCTCATCGGGCTCGACGTCGAGCTGGCGGTGATGGAAGTGCTCTACGGCAGCTTCAACGATCCGAAATACCGTCCGGCGCCGCTGCTGCGCGAGATGGTCGACGCGGGACAGCTCGGGCGCAAGACCGGCCGCGGGTTCTATCGATACGACAAGTGACTGCCGGCGAGCGACCCGGCTCCCGACGCGGGCAAGCCCCCGCGCCGGGCCCGTCTGCCGGGTTCTGGCAGGAGCGTTTCGCCTCGCAGCGAACGCCGTGGGATCGCGGCGAGGTCAATCCCGCGCTCGAGCCGCTGCTCTCGACCGGTGTCCTGTCCGCCGGGCAACGCGTGCTGGTCCCCGGCTGCGGCGCCGGGCACGAAGTGCTGCGGCTCGCCACCGCCGGGCTTCGCGTGCTTGCCGTCGACTATGCGCCGGCGGCCGTGGCACTCACGCGCGAACGCCTGGCCGCGGCCGGCGCCGAAGCCGAGGTCATCGAAGCCGACCTGCTCGCCTGGGAGCCGCCGATGCGCTTCGACGCGGTCTGGGACCAGGCGTGCCTGTGCGCACTGCACCCGGACCACTGGATCGCCTATGCGGCGCGGCTCGCAGACTGGCTTGCGGCAGGCGGCACCCTTGCGCTGCTCGCCGTGCAGGTCGAGCGGGAACGGCGTCGCGAGGGCTTCGTCGACGGGCCGCCCTATCACTGCGACATCAACGCGATGCGCGCGCTGTTTCCGTCGAGCCGGTGGGCGTGGCCGCGCCCGCCGTACGACCGTCGCCCGCATCCGGCCGGATTCGCCGAGCTGCAGCTGCTGCTCGAACGCACCCGGACGTAGGCGGCCCTCAGCCGTCGAAGTGCCGCAGGCCGTCGAGCGAGACGACCGTCAACGCGCCGTACTCGAGCTGCACGAAGCCGTCGCGCTCGAGCCGCTGCAGTGCGCGGTTCACCGTCTGGCGCGACAGTCCGGTAAGGAAGCCGATCTCGCTCTGCGCGATCTCCAGCCGCGTGCCGACGCCCGGATAGAGCAGCGGATTGAACAGCTGCGCGAGGCATCGCGCGACGCGCGCGTCGGGCCCGAGCAGGCGATCGATCTCCACCGTGCCGATGAACTGGCCGAGCCGCTCGTTCAGCTGGCCGAGCAGGTGCCGGTTGAACGCGATGCTCGAGTCGAGCAGCCAGTGGAAGGTCGCGCGTGGCAGGTACGCGATCCAGCTGTCGCGCAGCGCGACGACGTCGTACCTGCGCGGCTCGTCCTTCAGCAGCGAACCTTCGCCGAACCAGCCGCCCGCGGCGATGCCGGTGAGCGTCACCGCCTTGCCGGTCGTCGAGACGTTGCTCACCTTGACGATGCCGCGCAGCACGCCGATCCAGTGCTCGACGGCTTCGCCCTTGCGGCAGACGAAGGCGCCGGCGCGCAACTCGCGCTCGACGAGATCGCGACGTACCCGTTCTTGCTGCGCCGCATCAAGCTCGCCGAGCCATGACGAAAGCGCGGCGAGCTCTTCGAATGCGGACAACGGCCCCCCGGTAATCCCTGACTTTGTCGGTCAGGCGACAACTATACCGGCGCGCGTACCATAGACTCCGGGCGGACGAAGGACAGGGAGGCAGCAGCTTGGCTACCGACTCGGCGCCGATTCTCGAAGTACGCGACGTCTCGCTGCAGTTCGGCGGCGTGAAGGCGCTGATGGGCGTCGACTTCGAGGTGCGCGCGGGCGAACTCTTCTCGATCATCGGCCCCAACGGCGCCGGCAAGACCTCGATGCTGAACTGCATCTCGGGTCGCTACTCGCCCACCTCCGGCTCGGTTCATTTCAAGGGACGCGACATCACGCGCCTGACGCCCAGCCAGCGTGCGGCGCTCGGCCTCGGGCGCACCTTCCAGAACCTCGCGCTGTTCAGCCACATGACGGTGCTCGACAACATCATGGTCGGGCGTCACCATCTGATGAAGAACAGCTTCCTCGGCGGTTCGCTGTACTGGTTCGGCGGTGCGCAGAAGGAGGAGATCGCGCACCGGCGCCAGGTGGAAGACATCATCGACTTCCTCGAGATCAGCCACATCCGCAAGGCGGTCGCCGGCACGCTGTCGTACGGGCTGCGCAAGCGCGTCGAGCTCGCGCGCGCCGTCGCCGTGCGGCCCGACCTGATCCTGCTCGACGAGCCGATGGCGGGCATGAACCTCGAAGAGAAGGAGGACATGGCGCGCTACGTCGTCGACCTCAACGAGGAATGGGGGATGACGGTGATCATGATCGAGCACGACATGGGCGTCGTGATGGACATCTCGCAGCGCGTGATGGTGCTCGATTTCGGCCGCGTGATCGCCAGCGGCCTGCCGCACGAGATCATGGACAACGAGCAGGTGAAGACGGCCTACCTGGGCGTCGACGACGCCGAAACGGCCGAGCAGGCGCAGGGCTGAAGCGATGGCCACCGACTACGCCGACATCGTCCGCCACGACACCTTCCCCAAGCTGCTGCTGCACAACGCCGAGCGCTGGCCCGGCGAGGTGGCGATGCGCGAGAAGGAATTCGGCATCTGGAACGAGTTCACCTGGGCCGACTACCGCGACCGCGTGCGCGAGATCTCGCTCGGCCTGCTCGCCCTGGGCGTGCAGCGCGGCGACGTGATCTCGACCATCGGCAAGAACCGCCCGGAGATGGTCTGGGGCGAGCTCGCCGCGCATGCCGTCGGCGGCATGTCGCTCGGCATCTATGCCGACGCGCTGAACGACGAGGTCGCGTACCTGATCGACTACGCGCAGGTGCGCATCGTGCTCGCCGAGGACGAGGAGCAGGTCGACAAGCTGCTCGAGATCGCCGAGCGGCTGCCGTGCATCGAGCGCATCGTCTATTTCGATCCGCGCGGCATGCGCAAGTACCGCGACGACCGGCTGATGAGCTGGGACGAACTGAAGGCGGCCGGCGCGCCGCTGCACGCCGCCGACCCGAAGCGCTTCGAGAGCGAGGTGGCACTCGGCAAGGGCAGCGACGTCGCCGTGCTGTGCACGACCTCGGGCACCGTGTCGAACCCGAAGATCGCGATGCTGCAGGCGGGGCCCTTCCTCGCGCACTGCCTGTCGTACCTGCGCGCCGACCCGAAGGCGCCCACCGACGACTACGTCTCGATGCTGCCGCTGCCGTGGATCATGGAGCAGGTCTACGCGGTGGCGCAGGCGCTGATCTCGCGCATCAAGGTGAACTTCGTCGAGGAGCCCGAGACGCAGATGGCCGACCTGCGCGAGATCGGCCCCACCTTCGTGCTGCTCGCGCCGCGCGTCTGGGAGCAGATTGCCGCCGACGTGCGTGCGCGCATCATGGACGCGACCCCGTTCAAGCAGAAGATGTTCGAGCTCGGGATGAAGCTCGGCCTCGCGGCGCTGGATCGCGGCGGCCGCTCGAAGCTCGCCGACTGGATCCTCTTCCGCGCGCTGCGCGACCGCCTCGGCTTCACCTACCTGAAGTCGGCCGCCACCGGCGGCGCCGCGCTCGGTCCGGAAACCTTCCGCTTCTTCCAGGCGATGGGCGTTCCGCTGCGGCAGATCTACGGGCAGACCGAGCTCGCCGGCGCGTACACGATCCATCGTGCCGACGACGTCGATTTCGACACCGTGGGGGTGCCCTTCGACACCGCGGAGGTGCGCATCGAGAACCCCGACGCCAACGGCGTCGGCGAGATCGTCGCGCGCAGCGAGGGGCTGTTCCTCGGTTTCTACAAGAACGACGAAGCGACGCACGCCGACCTGAGGGACGGCTGGATGCACACCGGTGACGCGGGGTACATCAAGAAGGAGAACGGCCACCTCGTCGTCATCGACCGCATCAAGGACCTCGCCGTCACCTCCACCGGCACGCGCTTCTCGCCGATGTTCATCGAGAACAAGCTGAAGTTCTCGCCGTTCATCGCCGAGGCGGTGATCCTCGGCCACGACAAGCCGTTCCTGTCGACGATCATCTGCATCCGCTACTCGATCGTCTCGAAGTGGGCCGAGCAGCGCGGCATCGCGTTCACGAACTACACGAACCTGGCGGGCCAGACGCAGGTGTACGCACTGCTGCGCGAGGAGATCGAGAAGGTGAACGCGACGCTGCCCGAGCCGCAGCGCATCGGGAAGTTCGTGCTGCTGTACAAGGAGCTCGACGCCGACGACGGCGAGCTCACGCGCACGCGCAAGGTGCGCCGCGGCGTGATCAACGAGAAATACGCCGACATCATCGACGCGATCTACTCCGGCGAGCCGCAGGTGCACGTCGACACGATGATCACCTTCCAGGACGGCACGAAGTCGCGCATCCGCACCGACCTCGTCGTCGAGACGCTGAAGGCCTACCGGCCGCCGGCGCGGCGCGCGGACGAGGAGGCGGTCACCGCCTGAGCGAACAAGATGAACACCACGCTTCTCATCCAGCTGCTCGTCAACGGGCTCATCATCGGCACGCTCTACGGCGTCGTCGCGATGTGCTTCGTGCTCATCTACAAGTCGACGCAGATCGTGAACTTCGCCCAGGGCGAGTTCCTGCTGATCGGCGCCTGGGTGTGCTGGTGGCTGCTCACCTACTGGCAGCTGCCGTTCTGGATCGGCTTTCCGATCACGCTCGCGTTCATGATGGTGTTCGGCATATTGCTGCAGGTGATCGTGCTGCGGCCGATGATCGGCGAACCGATCATCTCGGTGATCATGGTGACGATCGGGCTGGCGATCTTCTTCCAGGCGATGATGAAGTGGATCTTCGGCGTCTTCGCGCAGCCCTTCCCGCAGGTGTTCGGGACGCAGTCGGTGAACGTCTTCGGGATGAACGTGCAGACGCCCTACATCATGTCGATGGTGATCTCGCTGATCATCATGGCGGGCTTCGCCTGGTTCTTCAAGTTCTCGCGGCTGGGGCTGGCGATGCGCGCCACCGCCTTCAACCAGCAGGTCGCGCAGAGCCTGGGCATCTCGGTGAAGTCGGTGTTCGCGATGGCCTGGGCCATCTCGGCGATGGTCTCGGCGCTGGCCGGCGTCGTCGTCGGCATGGTCAACGGCGTCTCGTCGGCGCTGTCGTTCTTCGGCATCAAGGTGTTCCCGGTGGTGATCCTCGGCGGGCTCGACTCGATCATCGGCGCCATCCTCGGCGGGCTGATCATCGGTGTGCTCGAGAACGTCGCCGAGTTCGCCGACAGCCAGTACCTGAACTGGGGCAACCTGTACACGATCGCGCCGTTCTACGCG
>JBIQJM010000106.1:0-11210 GCA_044507525.1 Burkholderiales bacterium | reverse complement strand
GCGCGTGGAAGATCGCCTACGCCGACTTCGTCACGGCGATGATGGCGTTCTTCCTGCTGATGTGGCTGCTCGGCTCGACGACGCAGGGTGACCTGCAGGGCATCGCCGACTATTTCCGCACGCCGCTGAAGGTGGCGCTCTCCGGCGGCCACGGCTCGGGCGACAGCTCCTCGGTCATCCAGGGCGGCGGCACCGATCTGACGCGCACGATCGGCGCGCAGCCGCGGGGCGACATCGCGGAGCGCCAGCGGAAGGTGAACCTGCAGGCCTTGCGCGCCGAGCTGCGGGCGGCCGAGACCAAGCGGCTGACGAAGCTCAAGTCGCAGATCGAGGAGGCGATCACGCGCGACGTGAAGCTCGCCGAGTTCCGTTCGCAGATCAAGCTCGACCTGACGCCCGACGGCCTGCGCATCCAGATCGTCGACGAGCAGAACCGGCCGATGTTCGACAACGGCCGTGCGACGGTGAAGGAGTACATGCGCGACCTGCTGCACGAGATCGCCGGCGTGCTCAACGGCGTCCAGAACTTCATCAGCATCTCGGGACACACCGATTCGGCGCCCTACGGGTCCGGCGAGCGCGGCTACTCGAACTGGGAGCTGTCGGCCGATCGCGCCAACGCGTCGCGCCGCGAGCTCGTCGCCGGCGGCATGATCGAGTCGAAGGTCGTTCGCGTCGTCGGCCTCGGTTCCACGGTGATGTACGACGCCGAGAACCCGCGCAGTCCGATGAACCGGCGCATCTCGATCGTCGTGCTGAACCATGACGCCGAGGAACGCGTGTTCTCGGGCACCGAGGTCGACACCTCGGAGGGAACCGCGGCGGTCGGCACCGCGATGGAACAGGCGGGCGGGGGCGCCGCCAGCCCGCGGCCCTGAACAGGGCGGAGGAATCCCCGCTTATCCCGGCAAGCCGGCGGCTGCGCGCGCGAATAATCGGACCCGAAGAAGCACTTCGGGTATCGATTTCCGGGCGCAATGGCCGACAACGACGTCTCCCGCGAGGACCGGCAGCTACCAGCCTCCGCGCGCAAGCTGCAGAAGGCACGTGAAGAGGGCCGCGTCGCGCGTTCGCGCGACTTCGGCCACTTCGCGATGCTCGGCGGCGCGCTGCTCGCCGCGGTCTCGCTCGGCCCGGCGCTCGCGCAGGCCTCGGTCGAGATGGTGCGGGGCGCGATGCGTTTCGCGCGCAAGGACGCGCTCACCGCCGAACGGCTGCCGCAGCTGTTCGCGACGGTGGGGCTCGACGCCTTCGTGTCGTTGCTGCCGCTGCTCGGCGTGCTCGCCCTGGCGGCGATCGCGGCGAACACGATACCGGGCGGCCTGGTGCTGTCGGGAAAGCCGCTGAGCATGGATCTCTCGAAGCTCAGCCCGCTGAAAGGCCTGAAGCGGATCTTCTCGATCCGCGGCAGCGTCGAGCTGGTCAAGCTGATGGTGCTCGCGCTCGCGCTGCTGGGCGTCAGCGCGTGGTTCATCTCGTCGAGCTTTCCCGAGTTCGCCGAGCTGGCGACGCATCCGCTGGCGCAATCGCTGGGGACCGGCACGTCGCTGATGGGCGCGGGCGTCGCGATGCTGCTCGGCGTGCTCGCGGCGGTCGCGCTCGTCGACCTGCCGTTCCAGTGGTTCCGTCATCGCGCCGACCTGCGGATGACCTTCGAGGAAGCGAAGCAGGAAGCCAAGGAGTCCGACGGCGATCCGATGCTGCGCAGCCGGATCCGCGCGCGCCAGCGCGAGATCGCTTCGCGTCGCATGCTGGCCGCGGTGCCGGCCGCCGACGCCGTGATCACGAACCCGACGCACTACGCGGTCGCCATCCGCTACGACGAACGCGCGGGCGGGGCGCCGCGCGTCGTCGCGAAGGGCGTCGACCTGCTCGCCGGCCGCATCCGCGAGATCGCGCGTGCTTCCGGCGTTCCGATCGTCGAGGCGCCGCCGCTCGCGCGCGCGCTCTACGCGCACGTCGAGCTCGACCGGGAGATCCCGGCGGCGCTCTACAACGCGGTGGCGCAGGTGCTCGCCTACGTCTACCAGTTGCGCAACTGGGTGCCCGGGCGCGACCGCGCGCCGCAGATGCCCGATGCCTTCGAGGTGCCGGCGTCGCTGGATCCGGCGACCGGCGAGCGCCGCAACGCGGCGGGTGAAGCCCGATGAGCGCGATCGGATCGACCACGGGCGCCGCCGGCGGGCGCCTGCTGCAGATCGGCGGCGTGACGGTGATGCTGCCGCCGCTGCGGGCGATGGCGGCGCCGATCGTCATCGTGCTCGTGCTGGCGATGATGATCCTGCCGCTGCCGGCGCCGCTGCTCGACCTGCTGTTCACCTTCAACATCGCGCTGTCGCTGCTCGTGCTGCTGGTCGCCTCCTACAGCATCCGGCCGCTGGATTTCGCGGTGTTCCCCTCGGTGCTGCTGGTGACGACGCTGCTGCGGCTGTCGCTGAACGTCGCCTCGACGCGCGCCGTGCTGATGCACGGCCACACCGGCACCGACGCGGCGGGCAAGGTGATCGAGTCGTTCGCCACCTTCCTGATCGGCGGCAGCTTCGCGGTGGGGATCGTCGTGTTCGCGATCATCACCGTCATCAACTTCATCGTCGTCACCAAGGGCGCCGGGCGCATCGCCGAGGTGTCGGCGCGTTTCGCGCTCGACGCGCTGCCCGGCAAGCAGATGGCGATCGACGCCGACCTGAACGCCGGACAGATCGACCAGGCCGAGGCGCGCCGGCGCCGCAACGAGGTCGCGCGCGAAGCGGACTTCTTCGGTTCGATGGACGGTGCATCGAAGTTCGTCCGCGGCGACGCGATCGCCGGGATCCTCATCGTGTTCATCAACATCGTCGGCGGGCTTCTGATCGGCACCACGCAGCATGCGCTTCCGCTCGAGCAGGCGGCGAACAACTACGTGCTGCTGGCGATCGGCGACGCGCTGGTCGCGCAGGTGCCCGGTCTCGTGATCTCGGTCGCCGCGGGCCTGATCGTCTCGCGCGTCGCCGACGACGACGACATGGGCGGCCAGATGATCAAGCAGCTGCTGTCGCTGCCGCGCGCGCTCGGGCTCACGGCCGGCGTCGTCGCGCTCCTCGGCGCGGTGCCGGGCATGCCGCATTTCGCGTTCTTCGTGCTGGCGGCGGGGATCGGCTATCTCGCCTGGTGGTTGTCGCAGCAGCAGGCGCAGCGCGAAGCGGCGCCTTCCGAAGCTGCCGAGCCGCAGCAGGCGAACGCCGAAGCGAGCTGGGACGACGTCGAGCCGGTCGACATGCTCGCGCTGGAGGTCGGCTATCGACTGATCTCGCTGGTCGACCGCGACAACGGCGGCGACCTGCTCGCGCGGATCAAGGGCGTGCGCAAGAAGTTCGCGCACGAGGTCGGCTTCCTGCCGCCGCCGGTGCACATCCGCGACCAGCTCGAGCTGAAGCCGTCCGCCTACCGGGTGCTGTTGAAGGGCGTCGTCGTCGGCGAGGGCGAAGCCTTCCCCGGAATGATGCTGGCGATCGACCCCGGTTCGGCGAGCGGAACGCTGCCCGGAACGCCGACGCGCGACCCCGCCTTCGGCCTGCCGGCGATCTGGATCGACGCGTCGCAGCGCGATACCGCACAGGCCTCGGGCTACACCGTGGTCGACGCGGCGACCGTCGTCGCCACGCACCTGCACCACCTGATGCAGACGCACGCGTCGCGCCTGCTCGGTCGCAGCGAGGCGCAGCAGCTGCTCGAGCACCTCGGCCGCTATGCGCCGAAGCTCGCCGACGAGATCGTGCCGAAGCTCGTCCCGATGGCGGTGTTCCAGAAGGTGCTGCAGAACCTGCTCGACGAGGCGGTGCACGTGCGCGACCTGCGCGGCATCGTCGAGACGCTGGGCGAGCACGGCGCGCGCACGCAGGATGCGGCCGAGCTCACGCGTGAAGTGCGCATCGCGCTCGCGCCGGCGATCGTGCAGCAGACCTTCGGTCCGACGCAGGAGCTGAGCGTGATCGCGATCGAGCCGAACCTGGAGAACCTGCTCGTGCAGGCGCTCGCGCCGAATGCCGCGTCGGCGCTCGAGCCGGGGGTCGCCGAGTACCTGCTCGCCGCCGGCGCCGAAGCCGCGCAGAAGCAGGAGGACGAAGGCCATCCGTCCTGCCTGCTCGTTCCGGACCGCATCCGCGTGCCGCTCGCGCGCCTGCTGAAGAAGGCCGCACCGCGGCTGCGCGTGCTCGGGCACGCCGAGATCCCGGATACCCATTCGATACGAATCGGACGATTGATCGGAGAAGCGAAGTGAACGTGAAACGCTATTTCGCGCGTACCGCCCGCGAGGCGATGGCACGCGTGCGTGCCGAGCTCGGCGAAGACGCGATCGTGCTGAAGAATCGGCCGGTCGACGGCGGCGTCGAGATCCTCGCGCTCGCCGGAGCCGAACTGGAAGCGTCGAGCGAAAGGGCGAGCGCCGCGCCGGCGCGCGAGACCCCCGCCGCCGTTCCGAACGGGCGCGGCGCGCCGGCCGCGCCGGCGATGAGCACGGTGCACTTCGAGAACTACGTGCGCGAGCGCCAGCAGCGGCGCCTTGCCGACGAGCAGGAAGCACGCGCCGATTCCGCGGGGCGCGTCGCGTCGTCGCAGGCGCCCGCGTCGCTTGCGCCTTCGTGGGACGCGTTCGACGCGCCCGCCACCCCGGCTGCCCGTCCGGATCCGGCGCCCGTGCCCGAGCCGTCGCCGCGACCCGGGCGCGCGAATGCGACGCCGGCACGCGAACGTTCCGCGCCCGAAGCGCCTGCTGCACACGCGCTCGCCCCGCAACCGCTCGACGCGCGCGACGATCGCATCGATGCGCAGCTGCTGATGGCCGAGTTGCGCGAGATGCGCGGTGCGCTCTCCGACCAGCTCGAATCGCTGAGCTGGTTTGAAGGCGTGCGCCGCCGCCCCGGGCAGTCGCGCATGCTGCGCCGGCTCCTCCAGGCGGGCTTCTCGCCGTCGCTGGCGCGCACGCTCGCCAATCACCTGCCGGCCGATTTCGGCGAGGACGATGCCGAGCGGTGGATGCGCGAGGCGCTGGTGCGCAACCTGCGCATCGACTCGCCCGAGCAGACGATCTTCGATTCCGGCGGCACCTACGCGCTGCTCGGTCCGACCGGTGTCGGCAAGACGACGACGGCGGCGAAGATCGCCGCGCAGTTCGCGCTGAAGCACGGTGCGCAGTCGGTCGGGCTGATCACGGCGGACGTCTACCGGATCGGCGCGCAGGACCAGTTGCGCACCTTCGGCCGGCTGCTCGGCGTGCCCGTGCACGTCGCGCACGACGTCTCGACGCTCGCCGACTTCCTGCAGATGTACATGAACCGCAAGCTCGTGCTGATCGACACGGCCGGCGTCGCGCAGCGCGACGAGCGCGTCGGCGAGCTGCTCGCGGCGTTGTCGTCGGCGCAGGTCCGCAAGGTGCTCGTGCTCAATGCAGCCTCGCAGGCGGAGGCCATCGACGAGACCATCGAGGCCTACCAGGGCCGGAACGCCGCCGGCGTCGTGCTGTCGAAGGTCGACGAGGCGGTGCGCCTCGGCGGCGCGCTCGACTGCCTGATCCGCCATCGGCTCACGCTGCAGGGCGTCGCCAACGGGCAGCGCGTGCCCGAGGACTGGCACCGGCCCGAGCCCCGCATGCTCGTCGATCGCGCACTGTCCGGCGGCGCCTCGCAGGCCTGCGCCTCGTTCGCGTTCGAGGAGGCGGAGCTCGCCATGCTCCTCGCCGCGGGGCAGCGCACCATCGCGCAACGCGCGCGCGAGGCGCGGCGTGTTTGAGCCCGCGCGCGACCAGGCAGCCGGGCTGCGCCGACTGTTCGGACCGCAGCCGATGAACCTGCTGCCGCTCGGGTGCACGATGGGCGATGCGTCGGATCGCGCCGGCGTGGAGGCGATGGCGACTGCGCTCGTCCGTGCCGGCCGCCGGCCGCTGCTGGTCGACCTGCTGGGCGGCGACCAGGCGACGCACGAGCGGCCGTTCGCGCGCATCGACGCCGACGCGTTGCTGCCGGACGGAGCCGGTACGCGCGATTTCACGCGCTTCTTCGAAACGCTCGACCGACGCACCGGGAACCGCGTGCACGGCTTCGACGTCGCGCTCGTCGCCGCCGATCCGCTGCGCCTCGCCGACCTCACCGTCGGCGTCGCCGAGCGGATCGTCCTGGTGGCGCGCACCGGCGGAGAGGGCCTGGCGCGCACCTATTCGCAGATCAAGGCGATGCATCTCGCGCACGGCTTCCGCACCTACTGCGCGGTGTTCCTCGATGCACGCTCGCGTGCGGCGGCGCTCGCCTCGCACCGCCGCCTCGCCGACACGGCCGCGCGCTTCCTCGGCGCGGCGATCGAGTTCGGCGGCGCGCACGACACGATCGACGAGGAGCGCTTCGCCGACGAGGCGCTGCGCTGGTCGCAGCCGCTCGAGGCGAAGCCGCCCGCGTGGGCGCACTGAACCGGTCGCCGCGCGACCCTTCCCAGCCACGTCACTCAGACAGTCACTGAGCGAACCGATAGATCCCGCGAAGGCAAATGTCGATGTACACCGCGCAAGGAACCCTCGATCGGCACAGCGCGATCGAGCGCTACGGGCCGATGGTGCGCCGCATGGCAAGCCAGCTGATCGGACGGCTGCCGGCGAACGTCGAGCTCGACGACCTGGTGCAGGCCGGAATGATCGGCCTGTTCGATGCGATGACCCGCTACGAGAGCGATCGGGGCGCGCAGTTCGAGACCTTCGCGACGCAGCGGGTGCGCGGCGCGATGCTCGACGAGCTGCGTGGCAGCGACTGGCTGCCGCGTTCGGTGCGCCGCAACCAGCGCACGATCGAATCGGCGATCCACCGGGCCGAGCAGCGGCTCGGTCGCGCGGCGCTCGAGACCGACATCGCCGAGGAGCTCGGCATGCCGCTCGCCGAGTACCAGCGGCTGCTCGACGATGCGCGCGGCGCGCAGCTCGTGCACCTGGACGACTACGACGACGACGGCGAGGAGGGCTTCCTCGACCGCAACGTGGCGGCCGCCGACGGCGACCCGCAGGCGGCGCTCGGCGATTCGCGCTTCCGGCACGCGCTCGTCGCCGCGATCGAGAGGCTGCCCGAGCGCGAGCGGCTCGTCATGGGCATGTACTACGAGCAGGAAATGAACCTGAAGGAGATCGGTGCCGTGCTCGGCGTCACCGAGTCGAGGATCTCGCAGTTGCACAGCCAGGCGGTCGCCCGGCTGCGTACCCAGATGAAGCTTTGGACCTGAGACCGGGGAGCGGTCGGCGGATCACGGAGAGTCGCGATGCTGATGTTCACCACGCGCCGGCGCGCTGAAACGCCGAAGGACGCAGCGGCCGCTGCGCCGAACGTCGTGTCCGGTCGATGGGAGGGCAGCTCGGCCGCCGGCGGGCGCACGGCCGGCGCGGCCACGGCGGCGCAGGCCACCGACGTGTTCGAAGGGATCGCGCGGCAGGCCTCCGGCCTCGGCCGCGAGGCGGCCGAGGTCAACGGCGTGCTCGAGGACGTTGCCGCCCGCGCGCTCGCGCAGGCACGCACGCTCGACGATGCGATGCAGGCGATCACGACGATGGTGGATTCGAACCGTCGGATCGGCGAGGCGTCGCGCGCCGGCCAGCAGTCGCTGGTCGAGGCGCACCAGGCGGTCGTCAAGGTCGTTTCGGGATTCGCCGAGACCGCCGAGACGCTGTCGCACGTCACCGAGTCGGCGCGGGAGATCACGCAGATCGCGTTGCAGACGCGCCTCGTCGCCTTCAACGCATCGGTCGAGGCCAAGCGCGCGGGGGAAGCGGGTCGCGGCTTCTCGGTCGTGGCCGAAGCGGTCAAGGATCTCGCTGCGCGCGTCGAGGAAGCTTCGCGCCAGATCATGCAGACGGTGTCGATGCTCGATTCGCGGCTCGCCGGGCTGTCGAGCGAGATCGACGACGACACGAAGCGCGAAGGCACGTTCCGCGCGGCGCTCGTGCGCTCCGAGGCGCACGCGAGCGAGGTGGTGCAGGCGTCGGAGCAGAACGTCGGCTGCTGCGAGGACGTGCTCGAGTCGGTGCGCCGCCTCGCGGCCGACTCGCATGCCAGCGCGGACGCGATCGCGGGAACGCGCCGCAAGGCCGAGAAGTTCCTCGAGCTCTCCGAGTCGCTGATCGAACTCACCGCCGAATCGGGCGTGCGCACCGACGACACGCCGCTGATCGAAGCCGTGATCGACACCGCCGCCCGGGTGTCGCGCCTGTTCGAGGAGGCGCTCGACAGCGGCGCGATCACGATGGCCGAGCTGTTCGACGAGAACTACGTGCCGGTGCCGGGAACGAACCCGCAGCAGTTCACGACCCGCTTCGTCGCGCTCACCGATCGGCTCCTGCCGCCGATCCAGGAGCCGATCCTCAAGATCACGCCGAAGATGCGGTTGTGCGCGGCGGTCGATCGCAACGGCTACCTGCCGACGCACAACGCGCGCTATTCGTGCCCGCAGGGCCCCGATCCGGTCTGGAACGCCGCGAACTGCCGCAACCGCCGCATGTTCGACGACCGGACCGGCCTGGCATCCGCCCGGAACCGGCGCCGCTTCCTGCTGCAGACCTACCGCCGCGACATGGGCGGCGGGCGCTTCGTCTACATGAAGGACCTGTCGGCACCGATCACGGTTCGCGGCCGCCACTGGGGCGGGCTGCGCTTCGCGTACGAATTCTGAGAGAAGCCGGGCTCAGGTCCGGCTTTTTTCTGCCGAAGAAGAACGATGGGTCGCATCGCCTGATTCGATCCGGCCGACCCCGTTTCGAAACCAACCACGAAGGGAAGTAGAAGTGTCCCGCTTTTCGTTCAAGCAAAAGATCGTCCTGCTCGTCGCGACCGCCGTGCTCGCGTTCGTCGTGATTTCCGTCGTTTCCTCGGTGCGCAACGCGCGCCTGACCGTCGAGGGACGCCGCGGCGAGCTCGTCGCCGCCGTGCAGTCGGCTGCCAACATCGCCGCCGCCTATCAGGCACGCGCCGCCTCGGGCGCGATGCCCGTCGACGAGGCGCAGAAGGCGGCGATCGAGGCGATTCGCCTGTCGCGTTACGGCGGCGCCGACGGCAAGACCGAGTACTTCTACATCTTCACCGTCGACGGATCGGCCGTGATGCATCCGATGCGGCCGGAATGGACCGGCCAGCGGATGATCGGCAAGCTGCTCGACGCCGACGGCGGCGATACGCTCAAGGCGCTGCTCGACGCGGTCGCGCAGAGCCGAGACGGGCGGGCGTTCTCGGAGGCCTACTTTCCGAAACCCGGGCAGACCGAGCCCGTGCCGAAGATCCAGTACGGAACTCGGGTCGAGGGCTGGAACTGGGTCGTCGGTTCGGGAATGTACCTGGACGATCTCGAGGCGCTGGTGCAGGGCCAACGACGGAGCGATGCGGCGATCGTGCTCGTCCTCCTCGCCCTCATCGCCGGCACCGGCTATGGCGTGGCGCGCAGCGTGCTTCGCCAGATCGGCGGCGACCCCAGCGCGGCGATGGGCGTGATGGAGCAGGTCGCACGCGGAAACCTCGCTGCCCGGCTCGAGCATGCGGCGCCCGGCAGCCTGCTCGACGGGCTGCAGACGATGATCGCGGCCTTGCGGCGGACGATCCAGCAGGTACACGTCTCCACCGAGAGCATCCGGACCGCGGCCGACGAGATCGCCGTCGGCAACCTGGATCTCAGCCAGCGCACCGAGGAGACGGCGTCGAACCTGCAGCAGACCGCATCCTCGCTCGAGGAGATCACGGGCACCGTGCGGCAGACGGCCGATTCCGCGCGTACGGCGAACCAGCTGGCGACGACCGCGTCGGACGTCGCCGCCAAAGGCGGCGAGGTCGTCGACCAGGTCGTGTCGACCATGGGCGAGATCAACGAGTCGAGCCGGCGCATCTCGGACATCATCGGTACGATCGACGGCATCGCGTTCCAGACCAACATCCTCGCGCTGAACGCGGCCGTCGAGGCGGCGCGCGCCGGCGAGCAGGGCCGCGGTTTCGCGGTGGTCGCCAGCGAGGTGCGCAGCCTCGCGCAGCGCAGCGCCGAGGCCGCCAAGGAGATCAAGGAGCTGATCGGCACCAGCGTCGAACGCGTCGACGCCGGGTCGCGGTTGGTGCGCGACGCCGGAGAGTCGATGCGCGAGATCGTCGTCTCGGTGCAACGCGTCACCGACATCATCGGCGAGATCACCGCGGCGTCCAACGAACAGAGCCGCGGCATCGACCAGATCAACTCGGCGGTCGCGCAGCTCGACCAGATGACGCAGCAGAACGCGGCGCTCGTCGAGGAGTCGGCGGCAGCCGCCGAGAGCCTGAAGCACCAGGCGACGAGCCTGGGCGAAGTGGTCGGCGTGTTCCGCGTGGGCGAGGGCGCCGAGCTCGCTTCCGACACGCGCCACGATCGTGCGCCCGCCGGGGCCTCGCACGCCGGCGGCGCGGCGTCGCCGATGTCGGCAAGCGCGGCGATCGCCCGTGCGCGCGATTCGGCGAAACGCGGCCTGGCCCCGACGCCGGGTTCCGCGACGGCTTCGTCTCCGGCCAAGCGTGCGCAGGCGACGGCCAATCCGGGGCGTCCGGCTGCGCGCTTCGCCTCCGGCCCCCTGGGCTCTGCCCCTCGCGCGGCGGCAACGGGTCCGGCGGTGGTCTCGCCGTCGAGCGCAGGCGCTGCGCAGCCGGCCAAGGTCGCGGCCGACGATGGCTGGGAGACGTTCTGAGTCGGGCTCGCGCTTGTCCACCGGCGGCGTGGCGCGAGCCACGCAAACGCCGCCGGTGGGCAAGTCGTGTTCGACGCGCCGACGGCACGTGCGCCGAGAAAACTCCCGTTATTCGGGACATCCCGCGCGCAGCGAAGCGGGCATGCGCGAGAACGCCCGAAAAGCGGGCGCTTTCACGCATGCAATTCACGACCCGCACCGGAAGTGCCGACATTCGGCACTTTGGGCTTGACCCCGTTTCCGCGGACAGGCCGGGTTTTTGTTGTCACGCCGGCCAAGTGCCGAGGCGCATCACCGCCGTGCCACGGCTCTTCAGCGCCGTCCAGGCCGTCGAGAAGTGCCGAGATTCGGCACTTCTGGCGCTGCTCCTGAACTACGTGATGGCAAACGCCCGCTTTTCGGGCGTTTTCGCGCACGCCCGCTTCGCTGCGCGCGGAATCACCCGGATAGCGGGAGTTCTTGCGGTGCACTGCCGCCCCGGCCACAGCGTCGAACACGACTTGCCCACCGGCGGCGT
>JBIQJM010000105.1:0-11272 GCA_044507525.1 Burkholderiales bacterium | reverse complement strand
AGCTGATCGAGTTCCCCGGCGCGCTGCAGGTGCTCGAGTTCGCCGGCGGGCGCGTGAGCCTGATCGCCGTTCGCGCGTACGCGGGCGGCCCGCTCGTCTCGCGGCCGATCAGCGACCTGCGCGCCGCGCATCCGCACGTCGACATGCGGATCGTCGCGATCTTCCGCAACGAGCGGTCGATCCGTCCCGAAGGCGACACGACGATCGAGGCCGGCGACGAAGTCTTCCTGCTCTCCGCGTCCCGGCACATCCGTACCGCGCTCGCCGACCTGCGGCGCAGCGACGAGCCCGTGCGCCGCGTGATGATCGCCGGCGGCGGCAACATCGGACTGCGCCTCGCCCGCCGGCTGGGCACCGACTACCAGGTGAAGGTGATCGAGGGCAACCGCACGCGCTGCAACTACCTGGCGACGCAGCTGCCGACCTCGACGCTGATCCTGCACGGCGACTCCACCGACGAGACGCTGCTCGCCGAGGAGGGCGTCGCCGACATGGACCTCTTCGTCGCGCTCACCTCCGACGACGAGACGAACATCATGTCGTGCATGCTCGCCCGCCGCATCGGCGCGCGCCGCACGATCGCGCTGATCAATCGGCCGGCGTACGCCGACCTGGTCGAGGGCAACCGCATCGACATCGCGATCGTGCCGTCGCAGACGACGATCGGGCAGCTGCTCACGCACGTACGGCGCGGCGACGTCGTCTCGGTGCATTCGCTGCGCCGCGGCGCGGCCGAGGCGCTCGAGCTGATCGCGCACGGCGATCCGAAGTCGTCGAAGGTCGTCGGCCGTCGCATCGAGGAGATCGACCTGCCGCGCGGGGCGACCATCGGCGCCGTCGTCCGATCGCTCGACGGCGAGCCGCTGCCGCTCGAACCGGCGCGCGGGCGCGCCGCGCCGCGCTTCGACGTCGCGATGGCGCACCACGATACCGAGATCCGGTCCGGCGACCACGTGATCGTCTTCGTCGACAACAAGCGGACGATCCCGAAAGTCGAGAAGCTGTTCCAGGTCAGCGTCGGCTTCTTCTAGTGCGCCCGAAACACTACGGGATAACCCGCCCCGAATGTAACGATCGCGTGACAGCCGCTGCCGGCGTGATTACGATTTGAGGCCCTTCGCGCCGCGGACGCTCGCCGCCTGCGCCGAAAGCAGAGAGCCGAACGAAGATCGTTGCCATCCCTTTCCGGAGACAAACGCATGGCTGAACAGATCCGCTCCCGTCGCAAGTTCATCGGCAGTGCCGCCGCAGCGAGTGCCGGGACGCTGGCGTTCCCGATGATCGCCAAGGCGCAGGGCCCGATCGCGATGCGCTGGCAGAGCACGTGGCCGTCGAAGGACATCTTCCACGAGTACGCGCTCGATTTCGCCAAGAAGGTCAACGACATGACCGGTGGCGAGCTGAAGATCGAGGTGCTGCCGGCCGGCGCGGTGGTGCCGGCCTTCAACCTGCTCGATGCCGTCTCGAAAGGCACGCTCGACGGCGGCCACGGCGTCGTCGTCTATCACTACGGCAAGAACAACGCGCTCGCGCTGTGGGGCTCGGGCCCGGCCTACGGCATGGACGCGAACATGCTGCTCGCCTGGCACAAGTACGGCGGAGGCAAGGAGTTCCTCGAGCGGCTGTACCAGTCGATCGGCGCGAACGTGAAGTCCTACGTCTACGGCCCGATGGCTTCGCAGCCGCTGGGCTGGTTCAAGAAACCGGTCACGAAGGCCGAGGACATGAAAGGGCTGAAGTTCCGCACCGTCGGCCTGTCGATCGACGTCTTCACCGGCATGGGCGTAGCGGTGAACGCGCTGCCCGGCGGCGAGATCGTCCCGGCGCTCGACCGCGGACTGCTCGACGGCGCCGAGTTCAACAACGCGAGCTCCGACCGCCTGCTGGGCTTTCCCGACGTCTCGAAGGTCTGCATGCTGCAGAGCTACCACCAGAACGCCGAGCAGTTCGAGGTGCTGTTCAACAAGGCGAAGTTCGACGCGCTGCCCGAGAAGATGCGCGCGATCATCGACAACGCCGTCGAGGCCGCGTCGGCCGACATGTCGTGGAAGGCGATCGATCGCTACTCGAAGGACTACGAGGAGATGCAGCAGAAGGACGGCGTGAGGTTCTACAAGACGCCCGATCCGATTCTCGCCCAGCAGCTGGTCATCTACGACCAGGTCACCGACAAGATGTCCGCCGCCAATCCGCTGTTCAAGGAGATCCTCGAGTCGCAGCGCGCGTTCGCTGCGCGCACGGTGAAGTGGGATCTCGACACGAACACCAACCGCCGCATGGCCTACAACCACTACTTCGGGCCGAAGCAGAAGAAGAGCTGAAGCCGCGCGGCGCCGGGTGCTCTCGCGCTAGCGCCGCCGCGCCGGAACCCGAAGCGCGCGTTCCGGCGCGGCGCGGGTGCAACGCCCCGCCGTTTCGTCCGGCGCCCCTTCTCTCTTGACACACCACACGCCCCGCCCGCGCGACGCGCCCGGCGGGGCTCCGTTGTACGCAGGGGCATCATGCAAAAGCTCTTTCTGGCCGTCGACCGGTTCAACACCCGGATCGGCCACGTCTTCGCATGGCTGATCGTCGCGCTCACCGGGTTGATCACCTGGGAAGTCTTCTCGCGCTACGCGCTCAATTCGCCGCACCCGTGGGCCTTCGATGCGCAGCTGATGCTCTACGGCACGCTGTTCATGATGGCGGGCGCGTACACGCTCGCCGCCAACGGACACGTGCGCGGCGACATCCTCTACGGCTTCTTCTCGCCGCGCACCCAGGCGTTCTTCGACCTGGTGCTCTACATCGTGTTCTTCATCCCGGGCGTCGTCGCGATGGTGTGGGCCGGCTACGAATACGCCGGCGAGTCCTTCGCCATTCGCGAGCACTCGTCGATCACCGCCGACGGGCCGCCGATCTATCCGTTCAAGGCGGTGATCCCGGTGGCCGGTGCACTGCTGCTGCTGCAGGGCGTGATCGAGATCCTGCGCTGCATCGTCTGCCTTCGCACCGGCGCCTGGCCACGGCGCGTCGATGACGTCGAGGAAGTGGACGTCGACAAGCTGCGCGCGATGGTCGGCGAACACGTCGCCGAGAACACGGCGCACGACGCGCGCTGACGGAGTCGATCTCGATGCGCAAGGAACTGATCTTCGGAGTCTCGATCCTCGGGCTGATCGTGCTCGCGGTGCTCGTGCTTACGCCGTGGTCGGCGCTCACCAGCGGGCACCTCGGACTGCTGATGCTGGCGCTGATCGTCGCCGCGATCATGCTCGGCTTCCCGACCGCGTTCACGCTGATGGGAATGGGCGTCATGTTCGCGTTCTTCGCGTACATGGAACGCACCGGCAGCACGGAGCAGGCGATCCAGCAGACGCTCGACCTGATGGTCCAGCGCACCTACGCCGTGATGGCCAACGACGTGCTGATCGCGGTGCCGCTGTTCGTCTTCATGGGCTATCTCGTCGAGCGCGCGAACCTGATCGAGCGGCTGTTCAAGTCGCTGCACCTCGCGATGGCGCGCCTGCCCGGCTCGCTCGCCGTCGCGACGATCTTCACCTGCGCGGTGTTCGCCACCGCCACCGGCATCGTCGGCGCGGTGGTCACGCTGATGGGCCTGCTCGCGCTGCCGGCGATGCTCAAGGCGGGCTACGACGCGCGGGTGTCGGCGGGCTCGATCACCGCCGGAGGCTGCCTGGGCATCCTGATTCCGCCTTCGGTGATGCTGATCGTCTACGGCGCCACTGCCGGCGTGTCGGTCGTGCAGCTGTATGCCGGCGCCTTCTTCCCGGGGATCATGCTGGCCGGCCTGTACGTCCTGTACGTGATCGTCCTCGCGAAGATCAAGCCGCACCTGATGCCGCCGCTGCCCGACGAGGCGCGCCACGTGCCCCTGGCGCCGCCGGTCGAGCGCCTGCGCGATCGCTTCGGCGACCGCGCGTTGCCGGCGCTCGTGCGAGCGATGAAGGGCTCGCGCAACGCCGAGGTGCCGCTGGGCATGCTCGTGCGGCAACTGTTCGTCACGCTGCTGCCGGCGATCACGCTGTTCGTCATGCTGGCGCTGGCGTGGCAGTCGGTCACCGCGCCGAAGGTCGAGTTCGATACCAGCGGGCTGCAGCAGCTCGGCAGCTACTCCACGTTCGACAACTCGATCGGCGGCGGACTCGCCGAGCCGCAGTCCGAGGACTCCGGGCTGGCAGAGCCGCCCGGCGCGGACGCGGCGGCAGGGGACGCGAGCGCCGCGCAAGCCGGGGAAGCGGCCGACGAAGCGCAGGAAGGCATGCCGTTGCGCGACGTCCCGGTCTGGTTCTGGACGATGGCCGGGCTCGGCCTGCTGCTGCTCGTCTCGTACTACCTCGTGCTCAGCTTCGCGCGGCTCGAGATCTTCCGCATGCTGCTGTCGTCCTTCTTTCCGCTCGCCACGCTCATCGTCGCCGTGCTCGGCTCGATCGTGTTCGGGCTCGCGACGCCGAGCGAGGCGGCCGCGGTGGGCTCCTTCGGCGGATTCCTGCTCGCGATCGCCTACCGGGCACTGAACGTCGACGTGATGAAGGAGTCGGTCTTCCTCACGGCGAAGACTTCGGCGATGGTGTGCTGGCTCTTCGTCGGCTCGTCGATCTTCTCGGCGGCCTTCGCGCTGCTCGGCGGGCAGGAGCTGATCGAACGATGGGTGCTGTCGCTCGGCCTGTCGAAGATCCAGTTCCTGCTGCTCGCGCAGGTGATCATCTTCCTGCTCGGCTGGCCGCTCGAGTGGACCGAGATCATCGTCATCTTCATGCCGATCTTCATCCCGCTGGTCGCGCACTTCGAGGTCGACCCGCTGTTCTTCGGCCTGCTCGTCGCGCTGAACCTGCAGACGGCCTTCCTGTCGCCGCCGGTGGCGATGGCGGCGTTCTACCTGAAGGGCGTGGCGCCGCCGCACGTCACGCTCGGGCAGATCTTCATGGGGATGCTGCCGTTCATGGGGCTGCAGGTCATCGCGATCTTCGTCCTCTACATGTTCCCGGGGCTGGGCTTGTGGCTGCCGCAGGTGTTGTATCGGTGATCGGGCGCTGAAGGGTGATCGGGTGAAGGGGGAACGGGAAGGGGAGCCGCGAGCGGCTCGGGAGTCGCGCGGGACCGAGCTGTCGCGGCTTCCTGCCGTCGAGGCGGCCGGCGCGATTCGGGCGCGGCGCCTTTCGTGCGTCGAGTACACGCGGGCGCTGCTCGACGTCGTCGACGCGCGCGAGGACCGGGTGAAGGCCTGGGAGCATCTCGATCGCGAACATGCGCTGGCTGCGGCGGGCGCGATCGACGAGGCGATCGCGAGTGGCGATGCCGCGGGACCGCTGCTCGGCGTGCCCGTCGCGGTGAAGGACATCGTCGACGTGCGCGGCATGCCGACCGGCGACGGCACGCCGCTGCACGCCGGCCGCATCGCCGACGAAGACGCGGCGCTCGTCGCGCAGCTGCGCCGGGCGGGCGCGTGGCCGCTGGGCAAGACGGTGACCACCGAGCTTGCCACCTACGCCGCCGGCAAGACGCGCAATCCGCACGACATCGCGCATTCGCCGGGCGGGTCGTCCAGCGGGTCGGCCGCGGCCGTCGCCTGCGGGATGGTGCCGCTGGCGATCGGCACGCAGACCAACGGCTCGGTGATCCGCCCCGCGTCGTTCTGCGGCGTCGTCGGCTACAAGCCGAGCTTCGGGCGCATCGCACGCGGCGGCGTGCTGCGCCAGTCGCCGTCGCTCGACCAGGTCGGCGTCTTCGCGCGCGACGTCGACGATGCCGCCGCGCTGGCCGAGGCGCTCTTCGGACCCGATCCTGCCGATCCGGCCACCGTCTGCGCGCCGACGCCGCCGCTCGCCGCGATCGCGTCGAGCGAGGCACCGACGCGGCCGCGCCTGGGCTGGGCGCGCACCCCGTGGTGGGATCGCGTCGCAGCCGATGCGAAGCGCGCCTACCTCCGATGGGTCGAAGGACTCGGCGACACCATCGAGGAGGTGGAGTTGCCGCCGGTGGCGGGGCAGGCCGTCGCCTGGCAGCGCACGGTGATGGAGGCCGACATCGCCGCTTCGTACGCGCGCGAATACGACACCGGGCGCGACCGGCTGTCGGAGTCGTTGCGCCGGCAGATCGAACGCGGGCGCGCGATCCTCGCGGTCGACTATCGCAACGCGATCGAGTGTCGCGCGCGCGTCTCGGCGGCGATCGATCCGCTGTTCGACCGCTTCGATGCGATCGCCTGTCCCGCCGCGCTCGGCATCGCGCCGCTCGCGTCCGAGGGCACCGGCGACCCGTTGATGTGCACGCTGTGGACCTACCTCGGCTTGCCCGCGCTCAGCGTTCCGCTGCTGCGCGCCGCGAAGGCGCTGCCGCTCGGCGTGCAGCTCGTCGGCCGCCATGGCAACGACGCGCGCCTGCTGCGCACCGCACGCTGGCTGCTGCGCGGGGCGAAGGAACACGGCGCCGGCTGACGCGGGTACCATCGCGGCATGAGTTCGATCGACACCCTGTTGCGGCAGCTCGCGTCGGCCGGCGAGCCGGCGCCGCTGCCCGCTGCGCTCGTCTACATCAAGACGCGCATCGGCCGCGAGGAGTCGCGGCGCGCCGAGGCGACGATCCCGCGCCGCCTGCGCACCGTGCTCGCGCTGGTCGACGGCCGGCGCAGCGTGCAGGTGCTGCGCACGCTGCTGCACAGCTACCGCGGCCTCGACGACGCGCTCGACATGCTGCAGAAGATGGGGCTGATCGAGCCGCTTCCCGAGCGATGGGATCTCGGCCCCGCCTGAAGTGAAAGGGCTCCCGGAACTCGCGTGAACGGCCTGCCGGTCGCCGCGTGAATCGAATCCCCGCCGTCGCCCAACCCGCTTGAACCGCCTTCTCGTCATCGCCCACGTGCTGGGCGGCATGCTGATGGTGTTCTCGGCGACCTTCGCGCTGCCCTTCGGGTGGTCGATCGCCGTCGGCGACGGCAGTCATCGGGGCTTCCTCGCCGCCAGCATCGGCTGCCTGGTCGTCGGTGCGTTGCTGTGGGCCGCCACGAGACGCTACCGGCGCGAGCTCGAGCCGCGCGACGGCTGCCTGCTCGTCGTGCTCGGCTGGGTGACGATGTCGCTGGCGGGCGCCGTCCCGCTGCTGCTCGAGATCCCGGGTCTGTCGTTCACCGACGCGTACTTCGAAGCCGTGGCGGGCCTGACGACGACCGGCTCGACGATCCTCGTCGGCCTCGAGCACCTGCCGCAGTCGCTCAATCTCTGGCGCCACGCGATGCAGTGGTACGGCGGCATGGGGATCATCGTGATGGCCGTCGCCATCCTTCCCCTGCTCGGCGTCGGCGGGCTGCAGCTGTTCCGCAACGAGATGCCCGGTCCGATGAAGGAGAACCGGCTCACGCCGCGCATCACGCAGACCGCGAAATACCTGTGGCTCGTCTACACCGGCCTGACGGTCGCGTGCATCGTGGCACTGCACTGGGCGGGGCTCGACTGGTTCGAGGCGGTCTGCCATGCGTTCTCGACGATGTCGCTCGGCGGCTTCTCGACGCGCGACGCGAACATCGCCGCGTTCGCGTCGCCCGCCGTCGAGATGGTGCTCGTCGCCTTCATGCTCGTCGCGGTGCTGAACTTCTTCACGCACTTCGTCGCGCTGCGCCAGCGCTCGCTGCTCGCGTACTGGCGCGATCCCGAGGCGCCGGCCGTCTGGGGGCTGCTGCTCTGCAGCGCGCTGGCGCTGGGCGCCTACCTGCACTGGAACGGCCAGTATCCCAGCCTGCTCGTCTCGCTGCGCCATGCGCTGTTCAACACGGTGGCGATCGGCACGACCACCGGCTATTCCAGCCAGGACTACGAGTCCTGGCCCTTGTTCGCGCCGCTGTGGCTGCTCTTCCTCGCCTGCGTCGGTTCTTCGGCCGGGTCGACCGGCGGCGGCATCAAGATGATCCGCTCGCTGATCCTCATCAAGCAGGCGCGGCGCGAGCTCATCCGGCTCGTGCATCCGCGCGCGATCGCGCCGCTCACGCTCAACGGGCAGGTCGTCGACAACCGGATCATCTTCGCGGTGCTCGGCTACATGCTGCTGTGGGGCCTGACGCAGCTCGCCCTCGTGCTGCTGCTGATCGCCACCGGCGAGGACTTCGTCACCGCGGTCTCGGCCGCGGTCGCCACCGTGAACAACGTCGGACCCGCGCTCGGCCGCTACGGCCCGACCGACAACTACGCGTCGCTGAGCGACTTCCAGACCTGGCTGCTGGCCTTCGCGATGCTCGCGGGGCGGCTCGAGCTGCTGACCTTCTTCGTGATCTTCACGCCCGCGTTCTGGCGGCGCTGAGCCGTCGCGGGGGTTTTCCCCCGTTGGTGGGCAGACCGCTTGCTGCGCATACTGTAAGCGCGGCGAGAGCGGCTTCGGCGATGAGCCAAGCGGTTTTCGTCGACAGTAGGCACTCGCTTAAGTTGCGGAGGGTGCATCCCATCGGAGTGGCATTGACGACGGTCGGCTCGCGCTTCGCTTGAAACTCGCGACCCGCGACCCTATTTCCCCAGCACTGGGTGAGGTGCCGGATGAACATGATCTACAACAGTTCGAACTACTGCGTCGTCGAGTTCCACGACCTGGACGGCGATGTCGGCGGCTTCGAGATCATGGACAAGCTGGGCCGCAAGGAGATCTACCTCGGCGGCGACCTCGCCGAGCAGTTCCGCAGCGGCGTCCAGGAGCTGATCGAGAGCGAGCCGTCCGAAGAGCAGGTCGACGACTTCCTGCGGCGTTTCGAAGGGCTGATGCAGCACCCGCTGGTACTGCATTGAGGCGCCGGAGCTAGAACTGCTCCCAGGGAAGGCCGTCGTAGCGCCAGCCGTTGCTCTTGCCCCGTTGCCGGTCGGCGTTCAGGTCGCCCTCGAAGCCGTGCAGCACGTTGTACACGTCGGTGAAGCCGGCCGCCTCGAGCGCGAGCGCCGCCTCCACCGAGCGCTTGCCGCTGCGGCAGATCAGCACGACCGGACGGTCTAGCGAGTTCCCCGCCAGCTTCTTCACGTCGGTGACGAAATGCGGGTTGAAGTCCCAGTCGGGCGCGTCGTACCAGGGGACGTGCATCGATCCGACGGCGTGGCCGACGAAGAAGTACTCGGGGTCGCTGCGGCAGTCGACGAAGAGCGCTTCCGGGTTGCTCTGGACGAAGTCGTGGGCCTGGGAGGGCAGGAGATCCTTCATTGGGCGATCGTAGTGCGGTGGCCGCGGCGCGGCATCGCTTATTCGGCGGCCGAGGATCGAAATGCGCAGCCGGGAGTGTGCACCGTCGGCGCGTCGGCGTTCCTCAGCGTCTGCGGTTCCATCGCGACATCGTGCCGCCGAACCGATAGGCGATCCATCCGCCGAGCATTCCGCCCAGGTGCGCGAAGTGCGCGACGCCCGAGGCGGAACCCGTGACGCCCAGCACCAATTCGAGTCCGCCGTACAGCGCGACGAACACGCGGGCCGGCATCGGGATCGGCGGAAAGAGCAGCATCACCGTGCGGTTCGGGAACACGATCGCGTAGCTGAGCAGCACCGCGAACACGCCGGCCGAGGCGCCGATCACCGGCAGCCCGCCGCCGCCGAAGGCCTCGCCGACGACGATCTGCGCGATCGCGCCGGTGACGACGCCGAGGAAATAGCCGAAGGCCAGGCGCCGCGCTCCCCAGACGCGCTCGAGATCGGTGCCGAACATCCAGATCGCGAACATGTTGAAGACGAGGTGCATGAGCCCCCCGTGCAGGAAGCTGTAGCTGACCAGCGTCCACGGTGCGGCGAGCACGTTCGCCCAGTGGCCCGGCCAGAGCGCGAACCAGTGGATCATCACCGGCCCGAGCAGCCCCTGCAGCAGGAAGCCGATGACGTTGAGGGTGAGCAGGAGCTGGATGAAGGGCGTGAGCAAGAGGCGATCCGGTTCGAACGAGGGACGGGCCTGCCCGCAATCGACGGGCCACCCGCATCCGGAATCCGAGCCTACACCGAAGCGCCCGCCGTGCGCACCGCGTCGCGCACGCGCTGCCCCGGGGCGATGCCGGCGGCACGCCCGGCCGCGTTCACGCCGCTGACGACCCCGTTCTCGTAGCCGTCGCGCGCATCGCCGATGCGCGCCGACTCGTGCGAGTAGACCGCGCAGGCGACGCCGACCGCGTCGAGCAGCTCGAGAGCGACCACGCCTGCGCGGTCCTTCCCGACGCCCGCATCGTTGAAGAAGACCGCCTTCGGCTTCGCCGCCGCGCGCAGCACGAAGCCGGTGGACGAGACGCCGCCGTGCGAGCCCGAGACGACGACGCCGCCGGCGTGCGTCGCGTCGATCGCGGTGATGGTGTCGAGCAGGTGCGCTTCGGAGGCGGTCATCGCGGGGGCCGGACGTGGCATGCTCGAAGGCATGAGGTTACTGTTGCTCGGCGCCGGCGGCCAGCTCGGTTGGGAACTCGTGCGCAGCCTGCAGCCGCTCGGCGAGGTGGTCGCGGCCGATCGCCGGCGCGCGGACCTCTCCCGACCTGAATCGCTGACCACGCTCGTCGAGGGCATCGCGCCCGACGTCGTCGTGAATGCGGCCGCCTACACCGCGGTCGATCAAGCCGAAGCGCAGAGCGCGCAGGCGTTCGCCGTCAACGCGCGGGCGCCGGGCGTGCTCGCCGACGCTGCGCGGCGTGCCGGCGCGCTCTTCGTCCACTACTCGACCGACTACGTCTTCGACGGCACGGGCGCTTCGCCCCACGACGAGTGCGCGCCGACGGCGCCGTTGAACTGCTACGGGCGATCGAAGCTGGCCGGCGAGCAGGCGGTGGCCTCGGCGGGAGGAGACTGGCTCGTGCTCCGCAGCAGCTGGATCTACGCGGCGCGCGGGCACAATTTCCTGCGCACGATCCTGCGACTCGGCGCCGAACGCGAGCGACTCGAGGTGGTGGCCGACCAGGTCGGCGCACCGACCCCGGCGCGGCTCGTCGCCGACGCCACCGCGCACATCATCGCCAGGGCTGCCGTCGAGCGGCGCAGCGGCTGCTTCGACTCGGCGCTGCTGCATCTTTGCGCCGCCGGCTGGACCTCGTGGCATGCGTTCGCGCAGGCGATCGTTGCCGGTTGGCGCGCGCGCGTGGGCGACGACGCGCTCGTCGTCCGTGAAGTGTTGCCGGTCGCGTCGAGCGCCCATCCGACCGCCGCGGCACGGCCGCTCGACGCCCGTCTGGATTGTTCGCGTGTGCGCGAACGCTATGGCCTGCACCTTCCCGACTGGGCGGAGGGATTGGATCTGGTGCTCGACGAGCTCGCGGACGGCGCCCTGCCGCGCGGGGTCAGCTCT
>JBIQJM010000223.1:0-1785 GCA_044507525.1 Burkholderiales bacterium | reverse complement strand
TACCGGTTGTATCCCCACAGGTACTGCTCGGGGCTGCGCAGGATGCAGCGCTGCATCCGCTCGTTCAGCGCCTCCGCGCTCGGCAGCTCGTGCATCGGCGCGAGGCTCAGCCGCCAGCCGGGCGGGCGGGAGACGCGTTCGCAGACCGCGACGACGACGCGCGCGCCGGTCTGCCGGACGAGCCGCTCGGGCAGCGTCATCGTGTACGCCGGCTCGCCGAAGAACGGCGCCCAGCGCCCTTCCCCCGCGCTGGGAACCTGGTCGGGCAGCAGTCCGATCGCCTGCCGGTCGCGCAGCGCACGCAGCATCGCGCGCAGTCCGCCGAGCGTCGGCGGCACGGCGCGCATCGCGTCGCGCTCGCGAGCGAAGGCGACCAGCGGACGCAGCCACGCCTTGCGCGGCGGCTTGAACAGCACGGTAATCGGCGCACGCGTGGCGTACCAGCGAGCCGCGACGTCGAAGGCTCCGAGGTGCGGAGTGACGAAGAGCACGCCGCGGCCGGCGCGCTCGGCGTCTTCGAGCACGGCGAGGTCGGCCGCCTCGCAGCGCACCCGCGCGGCGAGTTGCGCGAGCGGCCTCGTCCAGACGTAGGGCAACTCGCCCATCGTGCGCCCGGCTTCGCCGGCCACGCGCCAGCGCATGGCCGGGGAATCGAGTCCGGCGTATCGCAGGTTCGCGCGGATCTTGCGCCGGTAGCCCGGGGACGCGGCGTAGGCGATCCACCCCAGCAGCGCCCCCAGCGAACGCGCCGCGCGCAGCGGCAGGCGACCGAACCCGCGCAGGACGGCCAGCGCCACGCCGCCGGGTCCGGCGCGTGAAGGCATGGGCAGGGTCGTCATCGCATCAACGGGAACGCGGCCTCCGGCGAGGCGCGAGCCTACCCTATAATCGCCATGCCGCCGAGTTAATGAGACAACTTGCGGGGCGGCGACGGCGCATCCTGCGCCTGCAAAAATCCGCTAAAGCGTCGCCGCTTCTCGCAAGTCGGCAGCGCGCCGACAGGAGAGAAGCCTTGACCAGCGAATATCTGTTCACCTCGGAATCGGTCTCCGAAGGGCATCCCGACAAGGTTGCCGACCAGATCTCCGACGCCGTCCTCGACGCCCTGCTCGAGCAGGACAAGCTCTCGCGCGTGGCCGCCGAGACGCTGTGCACCACCGGCCTCGTCGTGCTGGCCGGCGAGATCACCTCGACGGCGAACGTCGACTACATCCAGGTCGCACGCGACACGCTGAAGTCGATCGGCTACGACAACACCGACTTCGGCATCGACCATCGCGGCTGCGGCGTGATGGTCGCCTACGACAAGCAATCGCCCGACATCGCGCAGGGCGTCGATCACGCCGGCGACGACAACCTCGACCAGGGCGCCGGCGACCAGGGGCTGATGTTCGGCTACGCCTGCGACGAAACGCCCGAGTACATGCCGGCGGCGATCTACTACGCGCACCGCCTGGTCGAGCGCCAGTCGCAGTTGCGCAAGAGCGGAAAGCTGCCGTGGCTGCGGCCGGACGCGAAGTCGCAGGTCACGCTGCGCTATGCCGACGGCCGCCCGCAGTCGGCCGACACCGTCGTGATCTCGACGCAGCACTCGCCCGAGGTCGACCAGGCGCAGATCCGCGAGGCGGTGATCGAGGAGCTGATCAAGCCCGTCATCCCCGAGTCGATGCGCCGCAACGAGCTGCGCTACCTGGTCAACCCCACCGGCCGCTTCGTCGTCGGCGGGCCGCAGGGCGACTGCGGACTCACCGGCCGCAAGATCATCGTCGACACCTACGGCGGCTC
>JBIQJM010000222.1:0-1789 GCA_044507525.1 Burkholderiales bacterium | reverse complement strand
TTGCGCAGGTCGAGCGTGATCGAGCGCTTGTTGCGCGCCTGCACGTACCACCACAGCGAGGTACCGTCCGGGTCGTCGGGATGCAGCTTGCGCCACTTGCGCAGCGGATCGCCGCCTTCGCTGCCCGCGCGCGCCGGCGGCTCGACCTTGACCACGTCGGCGCCGAAGTCGGCGAGCATGCGCCCGGCGAAGGGGCCGGCGATCAGCTGCCCCAGTTCGAGCACGCGCAGGCCGGCCAGCGGCCCGCGGGCGCGTTGCGCGGCATCCTTCGGGTCTTCGTTCACGCCGGCGATCCTCCCTTCCTCGGCTCGTCGTCGGCCACCGATCGGCGGTCGCGCAGCGCCTGTGCCACCGTGCTCGGGTCGACGTACTCGAGCTCGCTGCCGATCGGCACGCCGCGCGCCAGCCGCGTGACGGCGAGCCCGCGCGCACGCAGCAGCTCGCCGATGTAGTGCGCGGTCGCCTCGCCCTCCTGCGTGAAGTTCGTCGCCAGGATGACTTCGCGCACCGCGCCGTCGCCCGCCCGCGCGAGCAGCCGCTCGAGGCCGATCTGCTTCGGCCCCACGCCGTCGAGCGGCGACAGCCGCCCCATCAGCACGAAATACAGGCCCCGATAGCTGAGCGTCTGCTCGATCGTCAGCTGATCGGCCGGAGTCTCGACGACACACAGCAGCGACGGATCGCGTCGCGGGGACGCGCAGGTCTCGCAGACCTCGTGCTCGGTGAAGGTGTTGCAGCGCGCGCAGTGCCGGATGCGCGCGTGCGCCTCCGAGAGCGCCTGCGCGAGCTGCGCGGCGCCTTCACGGTCGTGCTGCAGCAGGTGGTACGCGAATCGCTGCGCGGTACGCGCGCCGACGCCGGGCAGGCGGCGGAACGCGGCCGTGAGCGCATCGAGCGGCGCCGGCGACTTGATCGCGCGCGCATCCCGCACGGCAGGATCCTTCGCCGCCTCAGAAGGGCATCTTGAAGCCGGGCGGCAGCGGCAGGCCGGCGGTCATCGCTCCCATCTTCTCGGAGGCCGTCTGCTCGGCCTTGCGCAGCGCGTCGTTCATCGCCGCGACGATCAGGTCCTCGAGCATGTCCTTGTCCTCGCCGAGCAGCGTCGGGTCGATCGCGATGCGCTTGACGTCGTTGCGGCAGGTGATCGTGACCTTCACCAGGCCGGCACCGGACTGCCCCTCGACCTCCATCTGCGCGAGCTGCTCCTGCGCCTTCTTCATGTTTTCCTGCATCTGCTGGGCCTGCTTCATCAGGCCCGCGAGCTGTCCCTTCATCATTCCTTTCCTCCGGTGGTGTTTGGACGCACGAGCGGACGCACCGAGCCCGGCACGATCGAGCCGTCGAACTCCTCGATCAGCGTGCGTACGAACGGATCGGATTCGATCGCCGCCTGCGCCTGCGCCTGGCGGTCGGCGCGCTCCTCGGCGGACGCGACGGCGGCCGTCCTTCCCTGCACGCGCCCGACCTCGACGTCGAGGCGCACGTCGGCGCCGAAATGCGCGCCGAGCGCTTCGCGCACCCGACCGACGGTGGCCGCCTCGGCCAGCGGGCGGATCGGGACCCGCACGCGCAGGCGCAGTCCGTCGACTTCGAGCAGTTCGCTCTGCTCCATGAACTGGCGCACGAAACCGCCCACGTTCAGCCGCGCGGCGAGCGCCGGCCAGTCGCCGTCGAAGCGAAGCGCGCCCGGGGTCGCGGCCGTCGGCGACGACGCCGGCGCAGCCGCCGGGGCAGCGGCCGGGGCAGCGGCCGGGGCGCGCGGCGGCACGGCCGCACGCGCAGGCACGGC
>JBIQJM010000104.1:0-11350 GCA_044507525.1 Burkholderiales bacterium | reverse complement strand
AAGCAGATCCAGCGCGAAGACGCGCGCAAGTCCGCTTCGTCCGACGCGCCGCCGCAGCAGCAGCAACAGCAGCAGCAGCCGCAGGCGGAGCAGCAGCCGCAGCCCTGAGCGCGCGAGCGGGCGGCGAACTGCGAAGGCACCGAGCGGCAAGACGAGCGCGTGCAGAACCGAGTGCAGCTGAGCGGCACACTCACCGAACGCGAAGCGCTGCGCTACACGCCGGCGGGCGTCGCGATGCTCGGCGCGCGCTTGAGCCATCGGTCGGAAACGACCGAAGCAGGCCATCCGCGGCAGCTCGAATTCGACGTCGCACTGCGCTTCGCCGGCGCCGTCGCGGCGCGCGCGGACCGGCTGCAGCTCGGCGAATCGATTTCGGTCGACGGCTTCCTGGCACCGCGTCGCCGCCAGTCGAAATCGCTCGTCGTGCACGTGACCGAGTTCGCCACCGGCGCAACGAACGCAAGCGAGCGCACTTGAGCGCAACCGATTTCACTCCCGTCGCGGCCCTCCGCGGCGAGCGAGCCTGATCAACGAGAGGACCTCCCATGGCAACATTCCGTCGTGGTTCGAAAGACAAGAAAACGCGCCGTCCGGCGCAGAGCGCGCTCTTCAAGCGCAAGAAGTTCTGCCGCTTCACCGCGGAGAAGATCGAGTGGATCGACTACAAGGACGTCGACCTGCTGAAGGACTTCATCACCGACACCGGCAAGATCATCCCGGCGCGGCTCACCGGCACGAAGGCGCGCTTCCAGCGCCAGCTGCAGGACGCGATCAAGCGTGCGCGCTTCCTGGCGCTGCTGCCGTACACCGACAACCACTGAGCGCGGGAACCGACATGCAGATCATCCTGCTCGAGAAAGTCGTCAACCTCGGACAGCTCGGCGACGTCGTCAAGGTGCGCGACGGCTTCGCGCGCAACTACCTGATCCCCACGGGCAAGGCGCGTCGCGCGACGCCGGCGGCGATCGAGGAATTCGAGAACCGGCGCGCCGAGCTCGAGAAAGTGCAGAACGAGCGGCTCGAGGCGGCGCGCGCGCTCGGCGAGCGCCTCGCCGGCACGAACGTCCGCGTCGTGCAGAAGGCCGGCGTCGACGGCCGCCTGTTCGGCTCGGTCACGAACTTCGACATCGCCGACGGCCTGAAGAAACAGGGCTTCGAGGTCGAGAAGAACATGGTGCGCCTGCCGGACGGGCCGCTGAAGACGGTCGGCGACTTCACCGTCGAAGTGGCGCCGCACAGCGACATCGTCGCGGAGATCACCGTCTCGGTCGTCGGCGAGACGAGCTGACGCAGGCGGTCGTCGCCCGCATCACGACCGCCCGGCGCTGCCCAGGATGTCCGCGGTTCCGCACGGCACGATCTCCGACGATCCGCAGATCGCGGCGCTGCGCGTCCCGCCGCATTCGATCGAGGCCGAGCAGGCCGTGCTCGGCGGCCTGCTGCTCGACAACACGGCCTTCGATCGCGTCGCCGACCTGCTGCGCGAGGACGACTTCTATCGCTACGACCACCGGCTGATCTGGCAGCAGATCGGCCGGCTGATCGAACGCAGCCACCCTGCCGACGTCGTCACCGTCTACGAAGCGCTTAAGGTCGCCGGCAAGGACGACGAGGCCGGCGGCCTCGTCTACCTGAACGCGCTCGCGCAGGAAACGCCGTCGGCAGCGAACATCCGCCGCTACGCGGAAATCGTCCGCGATCGCGCGGTGCTGCGCAAGCTCATCTCCACCGCCGACGACATCTCCACGTCGGCGCTGAACCCGGCCGGCAAGGACACGCGCCAGCTGCTCGACGAAGCCGAATCGAAGGTCTTCCAGATCTCCGAAGACGGTGCGCGCGGACAGGCCGGCTTCCAGCCGCTGCCCGACCTGCTCGGCAAGGTCGTCGAGCGCATCGACGAGCTGTACAACCAGAACAACCCGAACGACGTCACCGGCGTGCCGAGCGGCTACGTCGACCTCGACCGGATGACCTCGGGGCTGCAACCGGGCGATCTCGTGATCGTCGCGGGTCGGCCGTCGATGGGAAAGACGGCGCTCGCGCTGAATGTGGCCGAGCACGTCGCGGTCGACCAGGGACTGCCGGTGGCCGTGTTCTCGATGGAGATGGGCGCGACGCAGCTCGCGATGCGCCTCGTCTGCTCGGTCGGACGGCTCGACCAGCAGCGCCTGCGTACCGGGCGCCTCGTCGACGACGACTGGCCTCGGCTCACCAGCGCGATCCAGAAGATGCAGGACGCGCAGCTGTTCATCGACGAGACGCCTGCACTGAACGCGCTCGAGCTGCGCGCCCGGGCGCGGCGGCTGTCGCGCCAGTGCGGGCGGCTGGGCCTGATCGTCGTCGACTATCTGCAGCTGATGTCGGCCACCTCCACCGGCGAGAACCGCGCGACCGAGATCTCCGAGATCTCGCGTGGGCTGAAGGCGCTCGCGAAGGAGCTCGACTGTCCGGTGATCGCGCTGTCGCAGCTGAACCGTTCGCTGGAGCAGCGGCCGAACAAGCGGCCGGTGATGTCCGATCTGCGTGAGAGCGGAGCGATCGAGCAGGATGCGGACGTGATCGTCTTCATCTACCGTGACGAGGTGTACAACCCCGACTCCACCGACAAGGGCATCGCCGAGATCATCATCGGCAAGCAGCGCAACGGCCCGATCGGCACGGTGCGCCTGACCTTCGTCGGTCACTACACGAAGTTCGAGAACTACACGAGCGGCTAGGCTGCGCGTCGCGCGTGCGCCGGGCAGGACGCGAAGGCGCCCGATCGAAGCGCTTTCGCGGGACGCGAAAACCGCTTCAGAGCACCTCGGCCGCGAAGTCGGCCAGCCGCGAGCGCTCTCCGCGCTGCAGCGTCACGTGCCCGGCGTGCGGCCACCCCTTGAAGCGGTCGACGACGTAGGTGAGCCCCGACGAGCCTTCGGTGAGATAGGGCGTGTCGATCTGCGCGATGTTGCCCATGCAGACGACCTTCGTCCCCGGGCCCGCGCGCGTCACCAGCGTCTTCATCTGCTTGGGCGTGAGGTTCTGCGCCTCGTCGACGATCAGGTACCGGTTCGTGAAGGTGCGCCCGCGCATGAACGACATCGACTTCACGCGCACGCGGGAGCGGATCAGGTCGTTGGTGGCTGCGCGCCCCCAGTCGCCGGCCGCCGGGTCGCTGCGGTTGAGCACCTCGAGGTTGTCCTCGAGCGCGCCCATCCACGGCTGCATCTTCTCTTCCTCGGTGCCGGGCAGGTAGCCGATGTCCTCGCCCACCGGCACCGTCGCGCGCGTCATCACGATCTCCGTGTAGCGCTTCGATTCGAGCACCTGCACCAGACCCGCGGCGAGCGTGATCAGCGTCTTGCCGGTGCCTGCCTGGCCGAGCAGCGTGACGAAATCGACCTCGGGGTCCATCAGCAGGTTCAACGCGAAGTTCTGCTCGCGGTTGCGCGCGGTGATGCCCCACACGGCGTTCTTGCCGTGGCCGTAGTCGCGCAGCGTCTGCAGCACGGCCGTGCGCCCGGCGATCTCGCGCACCTTTGCCAGCAGCGGCATGTCACCTTCGAACCAGACGAACTGGTTCAGCAGCAGCGACGAGACGAGCGGGCCGCTGATCCGGTAGAAGGTGTAGCCGCCCTGCTGCCACGACTCGATCCCCTTGCCGTGCTTCTCCCAGAAGTCGTCCGGCAGCCGCAGCACGCCGGTGTAGAGCAGGTCGGTGTCCTCGAGGACCTGGTCGTTGAAGTAGTCCTCGGCGGGCAGGCCCATCGTACGGGCCTTGATCCGCATGTTGATGTCCTTCGACAGCAGCACGACCTGCCGGTCGTGCAGGCGCTCCTGCAACGCGCGCACGACGCCGAGGATCTGGTTGTCGGCCTTGCCCATCGGAAGGCTCGACGGCAGCATCGATGCGATCGCCTGCGTCTGGAAGAACAGCCGGCCGCCCGCGTCGCGGTTGCCGAGCGCCGCGAGCGGGATGCCTTCGGTGATGTCGGTCTCGCCCGCCGCCTCGATCAGTTCGTCTAGCGTGCGGCTGACCTGCCGTGCGTTGCGCGAGACCTCCGACATCCCCTTCTTGTGGTTGTCGAGCTCCTCGAGCGTCATCATCGGCAGGTACAGGTCGTGCTCGTCGAAGCGGAACAGGCTGCTCGGGTCGTGCATCAGCACGTTGGTGTCCAGCACGAAGAGCTTCGGCATCTCGCCGGCGGCCCGCGCACGCGGGCGCGCGTCGGTCGCGACGCGCTCCGCCGGGCGCGTCGGCTTGCGCGGCGTCTCCACGGCTTGCTCGACGCGCTGCTCTGCGTGCACCGCCTCCGCCGTCCGCACCGGCGCGGGCTGCACCGCCGCCTTCAGCACGGCAGGCAAGGGCGCTGCGCCCCGTCCGCGACGCGGCCGCTGCTGCGCCGCTGCCGGCTCGGCCGGCTGCTCCTCGCGCGCGCTGCGCATGGGCACGACGCGGCTGCGGGCGCTTTCCCCGCGCTCGCGCTCCGGCTCGATGGCGGGCTCGCGCGGCGCCTCGGGCCTTGCGTCTTCGCGCGTTCGTTTCGCGCGCGCCCGGACGGCGCTCGACAGGTCGACGAGGGTCGCGGGCTTGTTCGGGGGCTTCGGTAGCGGCATTCGTTCTGCTCTCAGATCGAGCGCACGACGTCGAGCACTTCCTGCGCGTGTCCCGGCACCCGCACGCCGCGCCATTCGCGCACGAGCCTGCCGTTCGCGTCGACGACGAAGGTCGAACGCTCGATGCCGCGCACCTTCCGGCCGTACAGGTTCTTCTCGCGGAGCACGTCGAATGCCCGACACAGCGACTCGTCGGTGTCGGTGACGAGCTCGAAGGGGAACTGCAGCTTCGCCTTGAAGTTCGCGTGCGACTTCAGGCTGTCGCGCGAAACGCCCAGCACGACGGCCCCCGCATCGACGAAGGCTTCGTGCAGGTCGCGGAAGTCGGCGCCCTGCCGCGTGCAGCCGGGCGTGTTGTCCTTCGGGTAGAAGTACAGGACGAGCCGGCGCCCTGCCAGGTCGGCCGGGTAGTCGATTTCACCGCCCGTGGAAGCGGCGCGGAAAGCGGGAACCGGACTGCCGACCTGAACGCTCAACGAACCCCCGGCTGCGGACGATCCGACGCACTGCGTCGATGCGAACCGAACATACCACAGGCCCCCGCGGCGCTAACGGGCGGGCAACAGCGCGGCGAGCGCGCGCCTGCCTTCGCCGGCGAGGATGTTGTAGGTGCGGCAGGCCGCGCCCGTGTCCATCACCTCGACGCCGATCTGCAGGCGCGTGAGCGGCGCGGTGAGCCTCGGGTGCGGGAATCGCTGCTGCGTGCCCGTGCCGAGGATCACCAGTTCGGGCTCGAGCGCGAGCAGCCGCTCGAAATCGGCTTCGGCGAGCGCGTCGAAATCCTCGACGCCCCACGCGAGCACCGCCGCTTCCGGAACGACGAGTACCGAGCCCGTGTGACGTTCGCCGTTGACGTCGAACCAGCCTTCTCCGTATGCGGTGAAGAGCCTGGTTCCGCCCGGCGCCTGCGCGTGCAGCTTCATTGCGGAAAACGCTCCGAAACGAGTGAAAATGTTACATTGTCGGGCTCAACGGAGTCGACCCATGTCCCATCGCGAGTTCTCTCGCATTCAGCGCCTGCCGCCGTACGTGTTCAACATCACGGGCGAGCTGAAGATGGCCGAGCGCCGCCGCGGCGAAGACATCATCGACCTGAGCATGGGGAACCCCGACGGTCCGGCGCCGCAGCACATCATCGACAAGCTGGTCGAGGCGTCGCAGCGCCCGCACACGCACGGCTATTCGATCTCGAAGGGCATCCCGCGGCTGCGCAAGGCGATCTCCGACTGGTACAAGCGCCGCTACGACGTCGACATCGACCCTGCCACGGAGGCGATCGTCACCATCGGCTCCAAGGAAGGCATCGCGCACCTGATGCTCGCCACGCTCGATCGCGGCGACACCGTGCTCGTGCCGAACCCGAGCTACCCCATCCACATCTACGGCGCCGTCATCGCCGGCGCCGAGACACGCCCGGTGCGCATGACGCCGGGGGTGGACTTCCTCGAGGAGCTGGAGCGCGCGGTGCGCGAAACCTCGCCGAAGCCGAAGATGATGATCCTCGGCTTTCCGAGCAATCCCACCGCCAAGTGCGTCGATCTCGCGTTCTTCGAGCGCGTGGTCGAGCTGGCGCGCGAGCACGACATCATCGTCGTGCACGACCTCGCCTACGCCGACATCGTCTTCGACGGCTACCGTGCGCCTTCGATCATGCAGGTGCCCGGCGCGATGGACGTCGCCGTCGAGTTCTTCACGATGAGCAAGAGCTACAACATGGCGGGCTGGCGCATCGGCTTCATGGTCGGCAATGCCGAGCTCGTCGCGGCGCTCGCGCGCATGAAGAGCTACCACGACTACGGCACCTTCACGCCGATCCAGGTCGCGGCCATTGCCGCGCTCGACGGCCCGCAGGAGTGTGTCGAGGAAGCGCGCCTGAAGTACCAGACGCGCCGCACCGTGCTCGCGCGTGCGCTGCACGAGGCCGGCTGGGAAGTCGAGGTGCCGAGCGCCTCGATGTACATCTGGGCGCGCATTCCCGAGCCGTACCGCGCGATGGGCTCGCTCGATTTCGCGAAGAAGCTGCTCGTCGAGGCGAAGGTGGCGGTTTCCCCCGGCATCGGCTTCGGCGAGTACGGCGACGACCACGTGCGCTTTGCGCTGATCGAGAACGAGCAGCGCATCCGCCAGGCCGTACGCGGCATCAAGGAGATGTTCCGCAAGGACGGCCTCATCCGGATCGCGGCGTGAGCGGCGACCTCGTTCGCGATCGGTCGGCGGCCTCGTCGGCCAGGGGCAACGGCAGGCTCGGCCCGGTGCGCGTCGGGCTGCTCGGCATCGGCACCGTGGGCGGCGGAGCCTTCGACGTCCTGCGTCGCAACCAGGACGAGATCCGGCGCCGCGCCGGCAGGCCGATCGAGATCGTGCAGGTCGCCGATCTCGACGTCGCCCGCGCGCGTGCGCGGGTGGGCGAGGGGGTCGACGTCGTCGACGATGCGCGCCGCGTCATCGACAACCCCGGCATCGACGTCGTCGTCGAGCTGATCGGCGGCTACGGCATCGCGCGCGAGCTCGTGCTCGCCGCGATCGACAGCGGCAAGCACGTCGTCACCGCGAACAAGGCGCTGCTCGCCGTGCACGGCAACGAGATCTTCCGCGCCGCGTCGCAGCGCGGCGTGATGGTCGCCTTCGAGGCGGCGGTGGCCGGCGGCGTGCCGATCATCAAGGCGCTGCGCGAAGGGCTCACGGCGAACCGCATCGAATGGATCGCCGGCATCATCAACGGCACGACGAACTTCATCCTCTCCGAGATGCGCGAGCGCAAGCTCGCCTTCGACGTCGTGCTCGCCGAGGCGCAGAAGCTCGGCTATGCCGAGGCCGATCCCACCTTCGACATCGAGGGCATCGACGCCGCGCACAAGATCACCATCCTGTCGGCGATCGCCTTCGGCGTTCCCGTGCAGTTCGACAAGTGCCACGTCGAGGGCATCACGAAGCTGCAGGCCGACGACATCCGCTACGCCGAGCAGCTCGGCTACCGGATCAAGCTGCTCGGCGTCGCGCGCCGGCGCGACGGCGCCGACGGCGGCGCCGAGGGTTTCGAGCTGCGCGTGCACCCCACGCTCATTCCCGCCTCGCGGCTGCTCGCCAGCGTCGAGGGCGCCATGAACGCCGTGTGGGTCAAGGGCGACGCCGTCGGCCACACGATGTACTACGGCAAGGGCGCCGGTGCCGAGCCCACGGCGAGCGCGGTCGTCGCCGACCTCGTCGACGTCGCGCGCATGTTCACCTCCGACCCCGGCAATCGCGTTCCGCATCTCGCGTTCCAGGCCGAGTCGCTCTCCGACCTCCCGGTGCTGCCGATCGACGCGGTGCAGACGGCCTACTATCTGCGCCTGCGCGTCGCCGACCGGCCCGGCGTGCTCGCCGACATCACCCGCATCCTCGCCGACGGCGAAATCTCGATCGACGCCGCGCTGCAGCGCGAGCCGGCCGAAGGCGAGCACCAGACCGACATCATCCTTCTCACGCACCGCACGATCGAGCGGCGCATCGTCGCGGCCATCGAACGCATCGAGGCGCTCGACACGGTGCTTTCGCGCGTGGTGCGCATCCGGCTCGAAGACCTGCAGTGAAGTACCTGTCCACCCGCGGCGGCATGGAGCCGGCGCGTTTCACCGAGATCCTGCTCGGCGGCCTGGCGCCCGACGGCGGGCTCGTCGTTCCCGACCACTATCCGCGCGTGGACGAAGCCACGCTCGCGCGCTGGCGCACGCTGCCCTACGCGGAGCTCGCCTTCGAGATCCTGCGCCTGTACGTCGACGACCTGCCGCCGGCGCAGCTGCACGCGCTGTGCCAAGGCACGTACACGGCCGAAGTCTTCGGTTCGCAGGAGATCACGCCGCTCGCGACGCTCGAGCCGGGGCTGCATCTGCTGCGCCTGTCGAACGGCCCGACGCTCGCGTTCAAGGATCTCGCCATGCAGCTGCTCGGCGCGCTCTTCGAGCACGTGCTGCGCGAGCAGAAGAGCGAGCTGAACATCCTCGGCGCCACCTCGGGCGACACCGGCAGCGCGGCGGAGTACGCGATGCGCGGGCGCGCCGGCATCCAGGTGTTCATGCTCTCGCCGCTGGGGCGCATGAGCGCGTTCCAGACCGCGCAGATGTATTCGCTCGCCGACGCGAACGTCTACAACATCGCCATCGAAGGCGTCTTCGACGAGTGCCAGGACCTCGTCAAGGCGGTGTCCAACGACCTGCTGTTCAAGCGCCGCTACTCGATCGGCACCGTCAACTCGATCAACTGGGCGCGGGTCGCCGCGCAGATCGTCTACTACTTCAAGGGCTTCTTCGCCGCCACGCGAACGAACGACGAGCGCGTCTCGTTCGCCGTGCCGTCGGGCAACTTCGGCAACGTGCTCGCCGGCCACATCGCCCGGCAGATGGGCCTGCCGATCTCCCGGCTCGTCGTCGCCACCAACGAGAACGACGTGCTCGACGAGTTCATCCGCAGCGGGCGCTATCGTCCGCGCGCGGCGCTCGAGACGCACCATACGAGCAGCCCGTCGATGGACATCTCCAGGGCGTCGAACTTCGAGCGCTTCGTCTTCGATCTCGCCGATCGCGATGCGGCGCGGGTGCGCGAGCTGTGGTCGGCGCTCGAGCGCGACGGGCAGTTCGACATCTCGGGCAGCGCCGAGGCCGAACGTTTCCCGTCGTACGGCTTCGCATCCGGGCGCAGCACGCACGCCGATCGTCTCGCCACCATCCGCGCGGTGCACGAGCGATACGGCGTCGTCGTCGATCCGCACACGGCCGACGGGCTGCACGTCGCGCGCGACTGGCGCGAGCCCGGCGTGCCGATGATCTGCCTGGAGACCGCGCAGCCGGCAAAGTTCGCCGACACGATCCGCGAGGCGATCGGCGTCGAAGCGCCGCGTCCGGCCGGATACGAGGGAATCGAGGCGCTGCCGCAGCGCTTCGAGCGCATGCCGGTCGACGTCGAGCGGCTCCAGCGATACATCGCCGATCGCTGCGAGCCGTTGCCGTCGAGCGTCGATTGCCGCTGGCGGGTCGGCGCCTGAGGCGGGCGTCGCCCTCGGCGGGGCGCCGGCCGTGGCTGCTGCATCCGCCGGCTCGGGTATCCTCGATTTCGACATGAAAGTCTTCGGCTTCGCCGGATACTCCGGCTCGGGCAAGACCACGCTGATCGAGCAGCTCATTCCGCGTTTCGTGATGGGCGGCCTGCGCGTGTCGCTGATCAAGCACGCGCACCACCTGTTCGACATCGACAAGCCGGGCAAGGACTCGTACCGACATCGCGAGGCGGGGGCCTCGGAGGTGCTCATCACCTCCGACCAGCGCTGGGTGCTGATGCACGAGCTGCGCGACGAGGCCGAGCCCTCGCTGCACGAGCAGCTCGGGCGCTTCTCGCCCTGCGACATCGTGCTCGTCGAGGGCTACAAGCACGCGGCCATCCCGAAACTGGAGGTGTACCGGCCGGCACTCGGCAGGCAGCTGCTGCATCCCGACGATCCGGACATCGTCGCCGTGGCGAGCGATGCGCCGGTGGCAACCTCGCTGCCCCGGCTCGACCTCAACGATCCCGACGCGATCGCCGAGTTCATCCTCGGGTATCTCGAAGGAATCCATGAAACCCGGACAACTTCCGTTCGATGACGCGTTGGCGGCGCTGCTCGAGAGCGCCGCTCCCGTCGAAGGGCTCGAATCGCTCGACACGATCGATTCTGCGGGGCGGGTGCTCGCCGTCGACCTGCGTTCCACGCTCGACGTCCCGCCGCACGACAACACGCAGATGGACGGCTACGCGGTGCGCCGCGCAGACCTCGCCGGAGCGAGCGAGCAGGCGCCGGTGCGCCTGCCGGTCGTGCAACGCATCCCGGCGGGTCACGTGGGGCGGCCGCTGGGCGCCGGCGAGGCTGCTCGCATCTTCACCGGCGGGCTGATTCCCGACGGCGCGGACGCGGTCGTCATGCAGGAGCAGGCGCGTGCCGAAGGCGAGAGCGTCGTCTTCACCCACTGCCCGAAGCCCGGCGAATGGATCCGCCGCGTCGGCGACGACGTTCGTGCCGGCAGCGTCATCCTGCACGCCGGAACGCGGCTCTCGCCGCAGGCGACCGGCCTCGCGGCTTCCGTCGGCCTCGCGCGCCTCGACGTGCGCCGTCGCGTGCGGGTGGCGTGCTTCTTCACCGGCGACGAACTCGCGATGCCCGGCGAGGCGCTGCCGCCCGGCGGCATCTACAACAGCAATCGCTTCGTGCTGGTCGCGTCGTTGCGCCGGCTCGGCTGCGAGGTGCTCGATCTCGGCAACGTCCCCGATACGCTCGACGCGACGCGCGCTGCGCTGCGCCGCGCGGCGCACGAGAGCGACCTGATCGTGACCTCGGGCGGCGTGTCGGTCGGCGAGGAGGACCACGTCAAGCCGGCGGTGCAGGCCGAGGGCGAATTGCGAATGTGGCAGATCGCGATGAAGCCCGGAAAGCCGCTCGCCTACGGGCGCGTCCGACGCGGCGGCGACTTCGCGCATTTCATCGGGCTGCCGGGCAACCCGGTGTCGAGCTTCGTCACCTTCGTGCTGATGGTGCGCCCCTTCGTGCTGCGCCTGCAGGGTGCGGTCGACGTGGCACCGCGCGCGATCGCGATGCGGGCCGATTTCGACTGGCCGAAGCCCGGCCGGCGCCGCGAATTCCTGCGGGTTAGAATCAACGAACGAGGCGGGCTCGACCGGTTCCCCAACCAGAGTTCCGCCGTCCTGACATCGACCGTCTGGGGCGACGGCCTGGTGGACAACCCTCCGC
>JBIQJM010000103.1:0-11377 GCA_044507525.1 Burkholderiales bacterium | reverse complement strand
ACGGGCTTGCCGGGGCCGAGCAGGTTCGAGCAGAGGAAGACGGTGACGAAGGCGGCCATCAGCAGCTCGTAGTAGCGATAGCTGCGAGGGCGAGGTTTTTTATCCATGGTGGGCCTCGAACATGAAGGGGCGCAGCATAGCGGAGGCCGTGCCGCGGGACACCGGGGCCGGGCCGCGGCGGCTGCGAAATCGCGGCCTGGCCCCGTCTTCACCGACCTCGGTTTCCCCGCGGTTCACTGCTAGCATGCGTCGCGTGGTCCTCCGGAGCGCATCGATGCACTTCCGCCTCGAGATCGTCGATCGTGTCGCGCGGTTGACGTTGAACCGGCCCGAAGCCTTCAACACGATGAGTCCGTCGTTCTGGAGGGAGCTCGACGCGATCCTCGATCGACTGCAGCGGGAGGCGCCGGCGCGGGCGCTGGTGATCGATTCGACGGGAAAGCACTTCAGCGCCGGGATGTCGCTCGAGGCCTTCGGATCGTCGATCGCGCTCGACGACACGCGAGCGGCCTCGCGCGCGAACATCGCGCTGCTGCTCGGCGACATGCAGCGCACCTTCGACCGTCTCGCCGAGCTGCGGATGCCGGTCGTCGCCGCGGTGCAGGGCGGGTGCATCGGCGGCGGGGTCGATCTCGTCTGCGCCTGCGATCTACGCTACTGCACGAGCGACGCGTTCTTCTGCGTGCAGGAGATCAACATCGGACTCGCGGCCGATCTCGGCACGCTGCAGCGGCTGCCGAAGCTCATACCCGAAGGCGTCGCACGCGAGCTCGCGTACACCGGACGCCGGCTGCCGGCGGCACGCGCGCTGGCGCTGGGCTTCGTCAACGACCTCTTCGAGACGCAGGAGGCGATGCTCGAGGAGGTGACGAACGTCGCGCGCGAGATCGCCGCGAAGCCGCCGGTTGCGGTCTGGGCGACGAAGCAGGCGATCGACTACGCGCGCGACCACTCCGTCGCCGACGGGCTGCGGCAGATGGGATGGCTGCAATCGGGGCTGTGGGACAACGAGGCGGTCGCCGAGGCGATCCGCGCGCGCGCCGAGAAGCGCGAGCCGCGTTTCCCCGACCTGGAGCCGATGCGACCCTTCGCCGATTCCGACCAGGAGAACGATGCGGGATGACGCACGACACGACCATCGACTGGTACTTCGACTTCGTTTCGCCGTTCTCGTACCTGCAGAGCACGCAGCTCGATCGCCTCGCCGCACGCGCGACGCTTCGCTGTCGGCCGGTGCTCTTCGCCGGACTGCTGAAGCACTGGGGCAACACCGGCCCGGCCGAGATCGCGCCGAAGCGGCAGTGGACCTTCGAGCACGTCGCCTGGCTCGCGCATTCGCAAGGCATCGCGCTGCGGCTGCCGCCCATGCATCCCTTCGTGCCGCTGCCCCTGCTGCGGCTGTCGATCGCAGCCGGCAACGGATTCGACACGGTCCGGCGCCTGTTCGCCTTCGTCTGGCGCGACGGGCACCTGCCCGGCGATCCGGAGGCGTTCGCGGCGCTGCTCGACGAACTCGAGGTGGAGCCGGCGGCGCTCGACGCACCCGCCGTGAAGCAGGCGCTGCGCGCGAACACGGACGAGGCGATCGCCGCCGGCGTCTTCGGCGTTCCGACCGCGGTGATCGACGGCGAGCGCTACTGGGGATACGACGCGACGCCGATGATCCTTGCCCGGCTCGCAGGCGATGCCTTCTTCGCGTCCGACGCCCTGCGGGCCGCGCGCGAGTTGCCCGAAGGCGTGCAACGCCCCGGCGTCGTCAGTCCCGCGGCACGATGACGACCTTGCCCTTGACACGACGCTCCATCACGTCGCGCAACGCCTTCCCGGCCTCTTCGAGCCGGTAGCGCTGCGTGACCGGCGGGCGCACCTTGCCGCTCGCATGGAGGGCGAACAGCTCCTGCATGTGCTCGCGCGTGCGTCGCGCGTCACGCTGGATGAAGGCGCCCCAGTATGCGCCGACGAGCGATGCCGTCTTCAGCAGCGGCAGGTTCAGCGGCATCCTGGGAATCTCTCCGGCGGCGAAACCGATGACCAGGTGCCGCCCCTCCCAGGCGATCGAACGGAAGGCCTGCTCGGTGAGCTCGCCGCCGACCGGGTCGTAGATCACGTCGGGCCCCCTGCCGCCGGTGAGCGCCGCGATGCGTTCGCGCAGGTTCTCGCGCACGTAGTCGATCGTGTCGTCGGCGCCCTGCGCACGGCACAGCGCGAGCTTCTCCTCGCTCGACGCGCAGGCGATCACGCGCGCACCCATCGACTTGCCGATCTCCACCGCAGCGATGCCGACGCCGCCGGCGGCACCGAGCACGAGCAGCGTCTCGCCGGCCGCAAGCTTCGCACGGTCCTTCAGCGCGAACAGGCTCGTGCCGTACGCGAGCACGTAGGCCGATGCCGTGGCGAAGTCCATCCCGTCGGGCATCGGAACCACGCGCTGCGCGTCGACCGCGAGCTGCTCGGCGTATCCGCCCCACGGCGCATTCGCGATCACGCGGTCGCCGGGCTTCCATCGGGTCACGCCCTCGCCTGTGGCACGGACCACGCCGGCCACCTCCGCACCCGGCGTGAACGGAAGCTCCGGCTGCACCTGGTACTTCTTCTGGATGATCAGCGAGTCGGGAAAATTGACACCGGCGGCATGCACCTCGACCAGCACCTCGCCTGCGGCGGGAACGGGGGAGGCGACCTCCTCGACGACCAGCGACTCGGGTGGGCCCCATTGCCTGCAGACGACGGCTTTCATTCGACTCTCCTTCGTGGACCGCCACGGCTGCCCGCAACGGATCGATCGATTCTATCGACCCGGTCGCGGGACGACGATCCGCGGCCGCCCACGGGCACGGCGCGCCGCGTCGGGCACCCGCCGTGCAGCAGCGGAGCTGCGCCAACGCACCGGACTCGACGACCGCAGCGCCTGCACGTATGCCATCCGAATCGCCGATCCCCCTCGAGGGCCCTGTCCTGCACTTCCTGCACACCGCGTCCGAGCATGCGGTCATTCTCCTGCGGGTCGACGGAAGCATCGAAGGGTGGCTCGCCGGTGCGGCGCGGCTGTTCGGATACGCCGCGAGCGAAGCCGAAGGGCTCGACGTAGGCGTCCTGTTCACGCCCGAAGACCGCCGGATGGGTCTCGATCGACAGGAGATCCGCACGGCGCTCGCCGTCGGCCGCTCCGAGGACGATCGCTGGCACCTGCGCAGGGACGGCAGCCGCTTCTGGGGCAGCGGCGTGCTCGAGGCGCTGCGCGAACCGGACGGAAGCGTCCGGCGGCTGTGCAAGATCCTGCGCGACCGTACCGACGCGCGCACGCAATTCGTCGCGCTGCAGAACCGACTGCAGTCCCGCGAGAAGGAACATCGGGAGAGCAGCGAGTACGTCGTCTCGATCGGCCACGAGATGCGAAACGTGCTCTCGCCGATGCAGAACGCCGCGACGCTGATCGGCATGACGGAGGACGCGTCGGTGCGCAAGCGCTCGCTGGAGGTCCTGCAGCGACAGCTCGACTCGATGTCCAGGCTGCTCGCCGACCTGTCGGATGCCATGCACCCGAAGATCGAGCGCTTCCGGCTCGATCGCCGGCGGGTCGTCGTGCAGGATGCCATCGACGAAGCGGTCGAGTCGGTGCGCCGCGTCGCCGAGCAGCGTGGGCGGCGACTGATCGCCACGCACCCGCTGGTCCGCTTCGCGATCGACGCCGACCCGCAACGGCTTCAGCAGATGCTGCTCAACCTGCTCGGCAACGCGATCAAGTTCACCGCGCCGGGCGGTCAGGTCGCGATCAGCGCGACGATCGAGGTCGACAGCGCGGTGATCCGCGTGACCGACGACGGCATGGGCATCGCGCCGCAGTTGCTGCCGCGCATCTTCGAATTGTTCACGCGCGACGACACGCGGGAGACGCCGCCCGGGATGGGCGTCGGACTCGCGGTGGTCAAGGAACTCGCGACGATGCACGGAGGCAGCGTCGAAGCGCGCAGCCCCGGCCCCGGCAAGGGCAGCGTGTTCGTGCTGCGGCTGCCGCTCGCGCACGTCCAGGGCGATACCGACCCGGATCCGCCGCTCGAGGCCGCCGCCGGGCGGTAGACTCTACTCCCTTCCGGAAGAGTGGCCGAGCGGTTTAAGGCACCGGTCTTGAAAACCGGCGACGGGCGACCGTCCGTGGGTTCGAATCCCACCTCTTCCGCCAGACTCGCAGGCCCCGAATGGAATCCCTCCTCGCTCTGTTTTCCGACCCTGCGGTGTGGGCTGCGCTGGTGACTCTCGTCGTGATGGAGATCGTCCTCGGGATCGACAACCTGATCTTCATCTCGATTCTCTCGAACAAGCTGCCCGAGCATCAACGCCACCGGGCGCGCCGCGTCGGCATCTCGCTGGCGCTCGTGCTGCGCCTGGCGCTGCTGTCGGCGATCGCCTGGGTGGTCGGGCTGACCGCCACGGTGTTCGACCTGGGCTTCGAGGGAGAGCCCGGCGCGCACGGCGAGCCCACCTTCGAGACCCGGTTCTCCTGGCGCGACCTGATCCTGATCGCCGGCGGGCTCTTCCTGGTCTGGAAGGCGACGCGCGAGATTCACCACAACGTCGATCCGCACCCGGCGACCAGCGCCTTCGGGATCGGCGGCCAGGCGGCGATCAACTTCGGATCGGCGATCTTCCAGATCCTGCTGCTCGACATGGTGTTCTCGATCGACTCGATCCTCACCGCGATCGGCATGACCGATCACCTGCCCGTGATGGTGATCGCGGTCGTCGTCGCCGTGCTCGTGATGCTGATCGCCGCCGACCCGCTGGCCGAGTTCATCAACGCGAACCCGACCGTCGTCATGCTCGCCCTGGCCTTCCTGCTGATGATCGGCATGGTCCTGATCGCCGACGGCTTCGGCGTGCACGTTCCGAAGGGGTACATCTACACCGCGATGGCCTTTTCCGCCGGCGTGGAAGCGTTGAACATCTGGGCGCGGCGCAGGCGCACGGCAGCGGAACCGGTGCCTCCGCCCGGCGCGTGAAGCGCGTGGTCCGGAGATCGCCGCCTGCGATCCTGCTACTGCGGCCGATTGCCCTCCGGCACGACGCGCCACACGGTGTTCGACAGGTCGTCGGCGACGATCAGCGCGCCGCGCGGATCCACGGTGACGCCCACCGGGCGCCCGCGCGTCTTGCCGTCGGCGTCCCGGAAGCCGGCGACGAAATCCACCGGCGGACCGGCGGGGCCGCCGTCGCGGAACGGCACGAACACCACCTTGTAGCCGACCGGTTCCGCGCGGTTCCAGCTGCCGTGCTCGCCGACGAAGACGCCGTCGGCGAAGGCCGGTCCCATCGCGGGGTGGGAAAAGGCGACGCCGAGCGCCGCCACGTGCGAGCCGAGGCTGTAGTCGGGCGTGATGGCCGAAGCGACCTTCTCCGGATCCTGCGGCCGGACGCGGTCGTCGACGTTGCTGCCCCAGTAGCTGTACGGCCAGCCGTAGAAGCCGCCCTCGCGCACCGCGGTGAGATAGTCGGGAACGAGGTCGGGACCGATCTCGTCGCGTTCGTTCACGACCGCCCACAGTTGTCCGGTGCCGGGCTGGACGGCGAGCGCCGTGGGATTGCGCAGGCCGGTGGCATAGGGCTTGTGCGCGCCGGTGTTCGCGTCGACCTGCCAGATCATCGCGCGATCGACCTCCGCCGTCATGCCGCGCTCGGTGATGTTGCTGTTCGAGCCGATGCCGACGTAGAGGTACCGGCCGTCGGCGCCGGCGGCGAGTGCCTTGGTCCAGTGATGATTGATCGCCGACGGCAGGTCGGTGACCTTCACCGGCGGCCCGTCCGCGCTCGTCTGGCCCTCGCGATAGGCGAAGCGCACCAGCGCGTCCTGGTTGGCGACGTAGAGATTGCCGTCGACGAGCGCGAGTCCGTAGGGCGCGTTCAGGTTCTCCGCGAAGACCGTCCGTAACTCGTAGACGCCGTCGCCGTCCGCGTCGCGCAGCAGCGTCAGGCGGTTGCCGCCCTCGACCGGGCTGGTGCCCTTCGCCTTGATGTAGCCGGCGATCACGTCCTTCGGCTTCAGGCTCGGCGCATTGCCGCCCCTTCCTTCGGCCACGAGGATGTCGCCGTTGGGCAGCAGCAGCGTCTGGCGCGGGATCTGCAGTTCGGTGGCGATCGCGCTGATGACGTAGCCCTGCGGTACGGTGGGCTTGCGTTCGCCCCATGCGACCGGTTCGGCCACCGTCATGTCGGGCAGCAGCCCGCGACGCGGCTGCGGCAGTTCCGGGTCGGCCCCGTACTGCAGCGGACGCGGTTCCTCGCCGCACGCGGCCAGCACCGTCGCGAACGCGAGCACGACGCTCCGATGCGAGCGCTTCATGCCGGCGCTCCGGCGCGCGGCCCGCGGAAGGCCAGCCAGGTCGCCACGCACGCGAGCACGACGGCGATGGTCGACAGCACCAGGCCGGTGGGCATGCTGGCCCACGCGTCCCGGGCATGCATCAACGCATTGAAGAAGCCGAACACCCACATGGTCACCAGGATCATCAGGTACGGCACGAGGCCCCGCGCCCGGCGATCCCCGCGGAACAGGTCGAAGATTGCGAGCACGAGCGCCAGGCCGGAGAAGACGAGGCCGCCGACGATGAGCCAGGAGGCGAAGTTGCTCCACTGGATCTCGTAGGTGAACGCGTAGGCGATGTCGGCGAGCACCGCGCCGAGGAACAGCGGCACCGTTCCGGCGAGAAGCACGGCGTGCAGCGCGCCGATCGTCCGCGGATACCTTCGTTCGAGCGTAGCGGCCAAGGCGGGACCTCCTTCGGCTGGGCCGTCCGTTGCGGGACTCGAGGCCTATTCTTGCCGAAGAGGAAAACCGCGCCGTCGCAAATGGGTATTCGGGGCGCTTGCCTGGCGCGGGGTCGTCGTCGACTGCCCGCGGTCTACGCGCTGCGCTCGAACTGCGGCCACGGCCAGGCGCCGGAGAACATCCGCTCGAGCCAGAACGTGGCGATCTGCGTCTTCACGTCGGTGAGCCGCCCCGCGCGCAACTCGTCGATCAGCCAGCCGAGCGTGACGATCTCGATCTCGAGGAACTCGTCCTCGTCGGGGCTGTGCTCCGTACGCTCGAGATCGCGGCACAGGAAGAGATCCATCACCTCGGTGGCGAAGCCGATCGCCGGATGCAGCCGCGTGAGGAAGGCCCACTCCCGCGCGAGGTAGCCGGTTTCCTCGACGAGCTCTCGCTGCGCCGTCTGCAGCGCGCTCTCGCCCGCATCGATCTTGCCCGCCGGCATCTCGATCATCGTGCAGCCGACCGGATGGCGGTACTGGCGCTCGACGAGAATGCGCTCGTCGGGAAAGAGAGGGATCATCGTGGCCGCGCCCGGATGCACGACGTACTCGCGTGCGCTCTCGTGCCCGTTGGGCAGGCGCACGCGGTCGCGACGCATCTGCAGGAACGTGCCGTCGTAGACGACCTGCGAGTCGATCGTCGTTTCGCGCAGGTCCTTCATCGGCTCTCCGGCTTCAGGTCGCCAGCGCCTGCTGGATCGCGACCAGGCAGGCCGCCATCAGCGGCCCCGGGACGATGCCGAGCAGCAGCACCGCCAGGCCGTTCACCGCCATCGTCGCGCTCGCCGCGGCCTGCGGCTCGATCGCGACGGTGTCGGCCGGCTCGTCGAAGTACATCGCCTTGACGACGCGCACGTAGTAGAACGCGCCGATCAGCGAGAACACCACCGCGACGATGGCGAGCCACACGTAGCCGGCGTCGATCAGCGCCTTGAGCACCACGAGCTTCGCATAGAAGCCCACCAGCGGCGGAATGCCGGCGAGCGAGAACATCATCAGCAGCAGCATCAGCGCGAGCCACGGGCTGCGACGGTTCAGCCCCTTCAGGTCGTCGATCTCCTCGGCCTCGAAGCCCTTGCGCGCGAGCAGCAGCACCAGGCCGAAGGTGCCGAGCGTCGTGAGCACGTAGGTGACCAGATAGAACAGCGCGGCGCCGTATGCGCTCACGGCCGACGACATGTTGCCGTCGACGACGCCGGCGAGCAGGCCGAGCAGCACGAAGCCGATCTGCGAGATCGTCGAATACGCCAGCATCCGCTTGAAGTTCGTCTGCGCGACCGCGACGATGTTGCCGATCGCGAGCGACAGCACCGCCAGCACCATCAGCATCAGCTGCCAGTCGGCGGCGACGCCGACCAGGCCCTGGACGAGCAGCCGAAAGGCGATCGCGAAGGCGGCGAGCTTCGAGCCGGTGGCCACGACCAGCGTGGCCGCCGTGTGTGCGCCCTGGTAGACGTCGGGCAGCCACATGTGGAACGGCACGGCGCCGAGCTTGAACGCCAGCCCGGCGACGATGAAGACGACGCCGAAGGTGAACACCGTGGAATCGGCCTGCCCGGACGCATAGGCGGCCGCGATCTGCGCCAGGTCGAGGCTGCCGGTGCCGCCGTAGATCATCGACATGCCGTACAGCAGGAAGCCGGAGGACAACGCACCCAGCACGAAGTACTTCATCGCCGCTTCGGCGGGCAGGCGCGCGTCGCGGGGCAGCGCGATCATCGCGTACAGCGCCAGCGACATCAGCTCGAGGCCGAGGTAGATGAGCAGCAGGTTGGTCGCCGACATCATCACCATCTGGCCGAGCAGCGAGAACAGCACGAGCGCGTGGAATTCGCCGAGCGGGATCGGCCGCTCGCGCACGTATGCGTTCCCGTACACGACGACGACCGCCATCGAGACGTACGACGACAGCTTCAGCAGGTGCGCGAAGATGTCGGCGACGTACATTCCGCCGAAGGCGTACTGCACCGGCTGGCCGATCTGCCACAGCGTGATCGCCGCGGGGATGGCAATCGCGATCAGCGACATTCCGGCGGTGCTGATCCGCTTCTCGGGCGGAACCCAGGCATCGAGGAGCAGCACCGCGCAGATCGCCACCAGCAGCGCGATCTCGGGCGCGGCCGCCCAGGTGTTGAGCAGTTGGGGGTTCATCTCGGAGACCTACTGGAGCTTCGAGTGGGAGACGTGCTGCAGCAGCGCCTGGACCGACGCGTCCGTCATGTCGGTGACGGGCTTCGGATACACGCCGAGGCCGAGCACGAGCAGCGCCATCGCGAAAAGCATCCAGAACTCGCGAAGGCCGACGTCCTGCATCTGCGCGACGCGTTCGTTGCCGATGGCGCCGAACATGACGCGCTTGTACATCCACAGCGAGTACGCCGCGCCGGTGATCAGCGCCGTCGCGGTGGCCAGGCCGACCCACAGGTTCATGCCGACCGCCGACAGGATGACGAAGAATTCGCCGATGAAGGCCGAGGTGCCGGGCAGGCCGGCGTTGGCCATCGAGAACAGCAGGAACAGCGCGGCGAACTTCGGCATCACGTTGACGACGCCCCCGTAGTCCGCGATCTGGCGCGTGTGCAGGCGGTCGTAGAGCACGCCGATGCACATGAACATCGCGCCCGAGACGAAGCCGTGCGAGAGCATCTGCACGAGCGCGCCCTGCATGCCGAGCGGATCGAACAGGAAGAAGCCGAGCGTCACGAAGCCCATGTGCGCCACGGACGAGTACGCGACGAGCTTCTTCATGTCGGCCTGCACGAGCGCGACCAGCCCGATGTAGACGATCGCGATCAGCGCCAGCGCGATCATCAGCCACGCCAGCTCGTGGCTCGCGTCGGGCGTGATGGGCAGCGAGAAGCGCACGAAGCCGTAGGCACCGAGCTTCAGCATGACCGCGGCCAGCACGACCGAACCGCCGGTGGGCGCCTCGACGTGCGCGTCGGGCAGCCACGTGTGCACCGGCCACATCGGCACCTTGACGGCGAAGGCGGCGAGGAAGGCGACGAAGACGAGGATCTGCTCGTTCATCGACAGCGGCAGCGCGTGCCAGTCGAGGATCGAGAACGACCCGGACTTCATGTACAGCCAGATCAGCGCGACCAGCGTCAGCAGCGAGCCGGCGAGCGTGTACAGGAAGAACTTGAACGCGGCATAGATGCGGTTCGGCCCGCCCCAGATCCCGATGATGATGTACATCGGGATCAGCGTCGCCTCGAAGAACACATAGAACAGCAGCCCGTCGAGCGCGCTGAAGACGCCGATCATCAGGCCCGAGAGGATCAGGATGGCCGCCATGAACTGCGCGACCTTCCGGTCGATCGATTCCCAGCTCGCCACCACGGTGAACAGCGTGATGATCGCGGTGAGCAGCACGAACCAGACCGACAGGCCGTCGACGCCGAGGTGGTAGTTCGCATCGAGCGCGGCGATCCACGACGCGTGCTCGACGAACTGCATCGCCGCGCTGCCGCGCTCGAAGTCGGTGAACAGCGGCAGCGTGACGGCGAGGCCGAGCAGCGCGCCGACGAGCGCGATGCTGCGCAACAGCCAGGGGCTTCGCCCGCTGCCGAGCAGCAGCAGGATGACGCCGAAGACGATGGGGATCCAGATCGCGGCGCTGAGGGTCGGGAAGGAGCTCATGTAAGGCCAGTCGTATTCTTCGCGTTCTTCACTGCCGCACGAGCGGCATCACGACGAACAGCAGCAACAGTGCGACACCGACGATCATCGTGATCGCGTAGCTGTTCAGTCGACCGGTCTGGAACAGGCGCAGCACGCCGGCGAACCAGCCGACCAGGCGCGCGCTGCCGTCGACGGCGACCCCGTCGATCAGCGCCTGGTCGCCGCCGCGCCACAGGCCGCGGCCGATCGCACGTGCGCCGCCGGCGAAGACGACCTCGTTGATGCGGTCGAGGTAGTACTTGTTGTCGAGCAGCCGGTAGATCGGCCCGAAGCCGCGCCGCACGGCCGCCGGCAGGCGCGGGTCGACCAGGTACGCGTACCAGGCGACGACGACGCCGGCCAGCGCGAGCCAGAACGCGGGCGTGGCGACCGCGTGCAGGCCCATCTGCAGCCAGCCGTGGAAGTGCGAAGCGAGTTCGGCCATCGCCGGATGCCGCTCGTCGACGGCGATCGAATCGTCGAAGAACCCGCCGAAGAGCATCGGTTCGACGGTGAAGATGCCGATGAGCGCGGACGGGATCGCCAGCAGGATGAGCGGCACCGTGACCACCCACGGCGACTCGCGCGGCTTCTCGCCGGGAGCGAGGCCATGGTGCTCGTCGTGCGCGTGCGCCTCGGCGGCGTGGCCCGCGTGCGCCTCCCCGCCCCAGCGCGGCTTGCCGTGGAACACGAGGAAATACATCCGGAACGTGTAGAGCGACGTGACGAACACGCCGGCGAGCACCGCGAAATACGCGAAGCCCGCGCCGGGCACGTCGGCGAAGCGCGCCGCCTCGATGATCAGGTCCTTCGAGTAGAAGCCCGAGAAGAACGGCGTGGCGACGAGCGCGAGCGAGCCGACGAGCATCGTGATCCAGGTGATCGGCATGTAGCGGCGCAGCCCGCCCAT
>JBIQJM010000102.1:0-11448 GCA_044507525.1 Burkholderiales bacterium | reverse complement strand
GCACGTGGTTCGTCGTGACGATCGCGTCGGTGTGCTGCGAACCATAGGCGGCGATGTGCTCGATCGCCTCGTCGATGCCGTCGACGACGCGGATCGAGAGGATCGGCGCGAGGTACTCGGTGCGCCAATCTTCCTCGGTGGCGGCGCTGCATGCGATGCCCTGCGACGAGAGGATCGTGCGCGTCGGCTCGTCGCCGCGGAGCTCGACGCCCTTGTCGGCATAGATGCGGCCGAGCGCGGGCAGCAGCCGGTGGGCGATGGCGCGCGCGACGAGCAGCGTCTCCATCGTGTTGCACGGCGAATAGCGTTGCGTCTTCGCGTTGTCGCAGATGCGGATCGCCTGCTCGAGATCGGCTTCGTCGTCGACGTAGACGTGGCAGATCCCGTCGAGATGCTTGATCACCGGGACGCGCGCCTCGCGCGAGACGCGTTCGATCAGCGACTTTCCGCCGCGCGGCACGATCACGTCGACCCACTGCGGCGACGCGATCAGCGCGCCGACCGCCGCCCGGTCGGTCGTCTCGATCGCCTGCACCGCATCCTCGGGAAGGCCGGTGCTGCGCAGCCCTTCGCGCACCAGGGCGGCGAGCGCCTGGTTGCTGTGGAAGGCCTCGGAGCCGCCGCGCAGCACGGTGGCGTTGCCGGACTTGATGCACAGCGCCGCCGCGTCGATCGTCACGTTCGGGCGCGACTCGTAGACGATTCCGATGACGCCGAGCGGGACGCGCATCTGTCCGACCTGGATGCCGGTGGGCCGGTAGCGCAGGTTCGAGACCTCGCCGACCGGATCGGGGAGCGCGGCGACCTGCCTCAGGCCTTCGCCGATTCCCTTCAGCACCGCGTCGGTGAGCGCCAGGCGATCGACGAATGCGGCATCGTGGCCGGCGGCGCGCGCGGCCGCGAGGTCGCGCTCGTTGGCCTCGGCGAGCGCGCGCGACTCGCGGGCGATCGCCGCGGCAGTCGCTTCGAGTGCACGGTTCTTCGCCGCCGTGGACGCGCGTGCCATCGTGCGGCTCGCCGCGCGTGCGCGGCGTCCGAGGTCGGAGACGTAGGCGCCGATGTCGGTGGATTCAATCTGCATGGCCGCTCCCTGCGAGAACGGGCGCGCCGGCGATGCGCAGCGCGAGCGATTCGAGCGCCTGCCACGCGTCGCCCGGCTCGATGCCCTTGATCATTCTATCGGTGCGCGCGGCGGCCCGCAGTGCGTCGCGCAGCGCTTCGGCGTCGAGCCGCGCGAGCGCCCGCTCATAGCCGCGCTCGCGCGGACGCGGAACGCGCGCTTCGCGCATCGCCTGCGCGACGGCGGCCCCGGCATCGCAACGCTCGCGGATGCGCAGCAGCGTCCGCAGCGCGTCGGCGATCGCCCACAGCACGAGCGGCTCGGCGACGCCTTCGGCGCGCAGGCCGTCGAGCGTGCGCAGCGCGCGCGGAACGTCGGCGCCGACCATCGCGTCGACCAGGTCGAAGGCGTCGTAGCGCGCCACGTCGAGCACCGCCGCGCGCACCGCTTCGCGCGAGAGCTCCCCTTCGGGGCACAGCAGCGCGAGCTTGGCGATCTCCTGGTGCGCCGCGAGCAGGTTGCCCTCGACGCGTTCGGCGATCCACTCGAGCGTCTCGCGATCCGCGCGCTGCTTCTGCCGCCCCAGCCGCGTGGCGATCCACTGCGGCAGCTGGGTGCGCTCGACCGGCCAGACGGCGACCACGAAGCCGATGCTCTCGATCGCCGTGAACCAGTCGCTCGCGGTGGCCGCGCGATCGAGCCTCGGCCCGCTCACCAGCACGCGCGTGTTCTCGTCGATGCGCGCCGCCGCGCCGGCGAGCGCCTGCCCGATCTCCTTCGTCGGTTTCGCCGCGCCGAAGCGCAGTTCGATCAGCCGTCGTCCGGCGAACAGCGACAGCGCGTCGGCCTCGGCGACGAGCGCGTCGACGCGGAAGCCCCGCCCCGCCTCGAAGATCTTGCGCTCGTCGAATCCCTGCGCGCGCAGCGTGTCGCGCACGGCCTGCGCGCACTCCTGGACGATCAACGCCTCGTCGCCGTGGATCCAGACGATCGGCGGCACGCCGCGCGCGAGCGCGCCGGCGAGCGCGTCGGCGCGCAGCTGCGTCACGAGGAGCCGATCGCCGCGAGGCGGCGCAGCAGCTGCTGGACGAGATCGGACTGCATCTCCCTGTACAGCAGCTCTTCTTCCTGTTGCTTGGCGACCTGCTCGACGTCGCTCGACGTGATGTCGCGATGGAGCAGGATCTCGGTGGGCGGCAGCAGCACCGTTCCGTTGCGCGCGACGACGCGGAAGGCGAAACGCAGCCGCAGCTGGTACTCGCGCGGCCGTCCGGTCGACGAGTAGCCGACGACTTCCCTCTCGCGCGTCTCGGAGAGCACCTCGAGGCGCGCATCGGCCTCCTTCGGGTCGTCGACGATGCGCGTGTTTTCCGCCACCCGCACCAGGCGCCGGAACTCCGCGCCGATCGCCGACGTCGACGAGAAGCTCGTGTACAGCGTTTCGAAGGGCAGGTCGGCGGAGCGGCGAAGCTGGAAGCCGCAGCCGGAAAGGGGCGCGCCGACGAGCGCGATCGCCAGCGCGCGCAGCGCGGTGCGCCGCTGCGCGGCGCGGGGAAGGGCGGACGGGTGCCGTACGCCGCTCTTTCCCTCCCCTGTCGGAGTCATACGACGACGTTGACGAGCCGCGAAGGCACGATGACGATCTTGCGCGGCGTTCGCCCTTCGCCGTGGCGCGCGAACGCCTCGGTTGCGAGCGCGGCGGCGCGGATCGCGTCGTCGTCGGCGGAGGCGGCGACCCGCACCGAGCCGCGCACCTTGCCGTTGATCTGCAGCACGAGTTCGATCGAGTCCTGCTCGAGCGCGCGCTCGTCGACCAGCGGCCAGGGCGCATCGAGCAGGTCGCCGAGCGCGGCGGCGAAGCCGAGCTCGGTCCACAGCGCGTGTCCGATGTGCGGCACGACCGGGTAGAGCATGCGGATGAGGATCGACAGCGCCTCGCGCATCACCTCGTCGGACGCGGGCGAGCGCGCGAGCTTCGCGGCCTCGATCGCGTTGAGCATCTTCATCGCCGCCGAAACGACGGTGTTGTACTGCTTGCGCCGGTAGTCGTAGTCGGCCTGGCGCAGGATGGTGTGCACTTCGCGGCGCAGCGCCTTCTGCGCGTCGTCGAGCGCGTCGGGGTCGACGGCCGGTGCGCCGGCGCGCGTCGTGAGCGCCGCGTGCTGCGCGAAGGCGCAGGCCCACAGCCGGCGCAGGAAGCGCTGCGCACCCTCGACGCCGGCGCCCGACCACTCGAGCGTCTGTTCCGGCGGCGAGGCGAACATCACGAACAGGCGCGCGGTGTCGGCGCCGTGGCGGTCGATGAGCGCCTGCGGGTCGACGCCGTTGTTCTTGCTCTTCGACATCGTGCCCATGCCGCCGAACTCGACCGGCAGTCCGTCGGTCCGGGAGCGCCACGCGACCGGCTTGCCGGAGGCGTCGTGCTCGGTCTCGATGTCGTCGGGCCAGAAGTACTCGATGCCGCCGCGCTCGTTGCGCCGCCAGTAGATGTCGTTGAGCACCATCCCCTGGCACAGCAGGTTGGTGAACGGTTCGTCGAAGCGCACGAGGCCGCGATCGGGATCGCCCGGGAACTCGCCGCGCAGGTCGCGCATCACCTTCGTCCAGAAGCGCGCGTACAGCAGGTGCAGCACCGCGTGCTCGATGCCGCCGATGTACTGGTCCATCGGCATCCAGTAGTCGTTGCGCGCATCGACCATCGACTCGTCGTTGTCCGGCGAGCAGTAGCGCATGTAGTACCACGACGAATCGACGAAGGTGTCCATCGTGTCGGTCTCGCGCCGCGCGGGCTTGCCGCACTTCGGGCAGTCGCAGCGCAGGAAGCGCTCGTCCTTCGCCAGCGGGTTGCCGCTGCCGTCGGGGACGAGGTCTTCGGGGAGCAGGACGGGCAGATCGTCGTAGGGCACCGGCACCGCGCCGCAGGCGTCGCAGTGCACGATGGGGATCGGCGTGCCCCAGTAGCGCTGGCGCGAGATGCCCCAGTCGCGCAGCCGGTACTGCACGCGTTTCTCGCCCAGGCCCCGGGCGGCGAGGTCGGCGGCGATCGCTTCCACCGCCGCTTCGTATCCGAGCCCGTCGTACTTCCCCGAGTGCACGCAGCGCGTGTTCGCCTTGTCCTCGTACCAGGGCTGCCACTCGGTGTCGGAGAACGGCCTGGCGTCGACGTCGACGACCTGGCGGATCGGCAGCCCGAACTTGCGCGCGAAGGCGAAGTCGCGCTCGTCGTGCGCCGGCACGCCCATCACCGCGCCGTCGCCGTAGCTCATCAGCACGTAGTTGCCGACCCAGACCTCGACCGGTTCGCCGGTGAGCGGATGGCGGACGTGGAGCCCGGTGCGGCGCCCGTCCTTCTCGCGGGTGGCGATCTCGGCCTCGGTGGCGCCGCCGCGCCGGCACTCGTCGACGAAGGCGGCGACTGCGGGATCCTTCGCGGCGGCGACCGCGGCGATCGGGTGCTCGGGCGCCACGGCGACGAAGGTCACGCCCATGATCGTGTCGGCGCGGGTGGTGAAGACGTACATGCGGCCGTCGCCGACGAGCGCGCCCTTCGCGTCACGGATCTCGTGCGGGAACGCGAAGCGCACGCCGATCGAGCGCCCGATCCAGTTCTCCTGCATCAGCTTGACGCGCTCGGGCCAGCCCAGCCCCTGCAGGTCGGCCAGCAGTTCGTCGGCGTAGCGCGTGATGGCGAGGTAGTACATCGGGATCTCGCGCTTCTCGACGAGCGCGCCCGAACGCCATCCGCGACCGTCGATGACCTGCTCGTTGGCGAGCACCGTCTGGTCGGACGGATCCCAGTTCACCGTTCCCGTCTTCAGGTACGCGATGCCGCGCTCGAGCATCTTCAGGAACAGCCACTGGTTCCACTTGTAGTAGTCGGGCGCGCAGGTGGCCACCTCGCGGTGCCAGTCGATGGCCAGGCCCATCGACTGCATCTGCGACTTCATGTGCGCGATGTTGTCCCACGTCCACTTCGCCGGCGCGATGCCGTTCTTCATCGCGGCGTTCTCGGCGGGCAGGCCGAAGGCGTCCCAGCCCATCGGCATCAGCACGTTGTAGCCGTTCATCCGCAGATGCCGGTACATCACGTCGTTGATCGTGTAGTTGCGCACGTGCCCCATGTGCAGCCTGCCCGACGGGTAGGGCAGCATCGAGCACGCGTAGAACTTGCCTTTCGGGAAGCGCGGATCGTTCTCGACGGCGCGGTAGGCGTCGATCGACTGCCAGTGAGCCTGCGCGGCCTTCTCGACCGCGGAGGCGTCGTAACGTTCGTGCATGGCGAAGCGTGCGGGGGGAATCCGGGGAAACCTTCGAGTGTACACGGCGCCTGCGGGCGGATCGGCCGCCCTGCCGCGTCAGGAATCGTCGCCGTCTTCGCGTGCGCGTCGGTGCGCCTCGCCCTCCCGCCAGGCGCGCACCGCCCAGATGGCGACGACGACGAGCGCGACGAGATTGATTGCGATGCCTGCGATCCAGAAGCCGGTCACGTTGCGTCGCCGTCGAGGCGCGATGGGTTGCGTGTGGCGCCGAGCATAGCAGCCGGGCGGCGGCTTGCGGCAGCCCGGCCCGGGTTTCAGAACGTCGCCTGCGCCCGGATCCCGACGTGGAAGTTGCGCTCGGGCGCCGATTCGTAATAGCGCCCGCCGGCCGCGTTGACGATCACCGAGCCGGCGTAGCGCCGATCGAAGACGTTGTCGACGCGCACGAAGGGTTCGATGCGCCAGCCGCCTGCGTTCCGGGTGAAGCCGGCGCGCAGGTTCGCGACCGCGTACGAGGCGGCGTGCTCGGAGTTCGCGTCGTCGACGGCGACCCTGCCGCTCCAGGCCGCCTCGATGCCCGCGAGGAAGCCGCTCGCCGCGTGGCGCCACAGCGCCTCGGCGAACAGCGACGCCTTCGGCACGCCCGGCAGGCGGTTGCCCGACAGCACCGTTCCGTCGAGCGCCCGATAGTCGCGGAACTCCGCCTGCATCCACGTCCACGCGAGCGAGGCCGAGAAGCCGCCGCCCAGCACCGACTCGACGCCGAGCTCGACGCCGCGTCGCGCCGTGCGTGCCGCGTTGCGGAAGGTCGTCCGGCCGCCGACGTTGGCGTCCGGAACGATGTCGTCGCGCGTGTCGGTGCGAAACAGCGCGAGGTTCAGCTGCGTGCGCGCGGCCGCTCGCCACTTCAACCCGATCTCGTAGTTCGTGCTGCGGCTGGCCTCGAGCGCGAAGTTCAGCCCCGGGCTGCCGTCGGGCCGGTAGGCGAGCTCGCTGAACGTCGGCGTCTCGAAGCCGCGGCCGACCGAGGCGTGCAGGTTGATGGAGTCCGACAGCGCGTAGACCACGCCGATCACCGGGCTGGTCGCGCCGTACTCGCGCGAGCCGGAATCGTCGGGATTCGTCGCGTCGACGAAGTCGTCGCGCACCGAGAAGCGCACGCTCGAGCGACGCGCGCCGCCGGCGAGCTTCCACTGCGGCGTGACCCACCACTCGACGAGCGCGTACTGGTCGAAGCTGCGCACGGTGTCGGATTCGTTGCGTCGCAGCTCGCCCGCGATGCCGCCGGCGTTGACGAAGCCCTTGCGGCGCTCGTTCATCCGGTCGTAGTCGACGCCGACGGTCGCGTCGATGCGTCCCTCTCCGGTGCGGACGCTCGTCGTCCACTGCAGGTTCAGTCCGCCGAATCCGCGGTCGAGGTCGACGACGCCGCCGGAGGATCCGGGCGCGGAGCCGCTGAACGCGAGGAACTGGCGCAGCGCGCGCTCGCCGCCGTAGGCGCGCACGCGCAGCGTGGCATCGTCGCCGACCCGCCGCTCCCAGTCGGCGCCGATCTGCCGGTGATCGACGCTCTTGCGCGTGTCGAAGGCGAGCGCGCCGTTGCCGGCCTGGCGGGGGTCTTGCGCGAGCTGCGCGCGCGTCAGTCCGAGCGGATCGAGCGTGTCCGGCTGGTCGAGCGCGATCGCGCTCAGCGAGAAGCGGTTCCGGTCGTCGGACCACACGAGGCGCGCGTTCGCGAGGTCGCGTCGCGTCCGGCTGTGGTCGCGCCAGCCGTCGGTGCGAAAGCGCGATGCATCGGCGCGCAGCCCCAGCGCGCCGAAGCTCGTCCCGAGCTCGACGCCGAGCTTGCGCGTGCCGAAGCTGCCCGCGTGCGCGCCCACGCCGAGCGTCGGGCGTGCCGGCGGATCCTCGGTGAACACCGTGACGACACCGCCCGACGAATTGCCGTACAGCGCGGCGAAGGGGCCGCGCAGCACCTCGATGCGCTCGGCGCTGTCGAGGTCGAAGAGCCCCGTCTGCCCCTGGCCGTCGGGCATCGTGAGCGGAACGCCGTCCTGCACGAGACGCACGCCGCGCACGCCGAAGCTCGCGCGCGCGCCGAAGCCGCGCGAGGAAAGCTGCAGGTCCTGCGCGAAGTTCTCGCGGTTCTGCACGCGGATGCCGGGAACGCTGCCGAGTGCTTCGGACAGGTTCACGCCGGGGCGTTGCGTGCGGATTCCGTCGACGCCGACGACGTCGATCGAAGCGGGTGCGTCGAAGCTGCGCTGGGCGCTGCGCGTGGCGGTGACCGTGACCGGATCGAGCGCCTGGGCGATCGAGGCCGCGGGGGCGAACGCGCAGCCCAGGGCGCAGGCGACGGAGCCGGCGACGGAGCCGGCGACCGCGGGGCGGGTCATGCCGCTTCGTCGATGACGGATGCGCGATCGAAAGCGTGCGTGCGCATGCGCCAGGCGCGTCGCACGGCATCGGGGCCGTAGCGGCGTTCGAGCGTGCGAACGGCGAAGTGTCCGCGGCTCATCGTCTGGTAGTGATCCATGAAGAGCAGGTTGATGCCCGCTCCTGCGGCGGCGCCGACGCCGGGAACGAGCATGCCGGCGGCCTTCTGCGTGAGCTGGATCTTGTAGCGTGCGGCCACCATGGCGATCAGGCGCACCATCGCCGGCGCACCTTCCTGCGTGACGCCGCGCTGCGCGACGTGGCGCGACGCGTCGCTGACGGCGCGCGCGAGCACCGCGCGGACCGCGTAGTACCCCGACTCGGCGGCGTCGTCGTGCGGCGAGTCTCCGCCCAGCGCGAACACCTCCAGCGCCGCCATGCGCGTGTCGACGGAGGTCGGGTCTTCGCCCTCCGCGCGCGCCACGTCGAGGATCGAGCGCATGATCAGTACCGTCGACAGCGGAATCTCGATCGACAGGCCGGCGAGGCCGAGCGCGCCGCCCGCTCCGCCGCTCACCGAGCCGAGCAGCTTGTGCAGGCGGGGACTCGCTTCGCGCCGGCCGGGCTCGAGCGTGCGCGCCGCCGCGTCCACCGAGCGCTGCAGCGCGTGATGCGTGATGATGCCGAGCCGCTTGCGGATCGACGGCGGCAGCATCTCGACGGTACGTTCGATCGGTCCGCCGAGCAGGTCGCTCAGGCGTACCGCCAGGCCGGGTCGCTCGAGCAGCGCACGGGCCTGCTCGAGCTTGTGGAGGTCGGCCGCGTCGAACTTCATGGCTCGCCGCGAAGGCCGTGCAGCTACGGCATGCGGACGACGATCGGAACGTCGCCCTCGCGCAGCAGCCCTGCCGTGACGCTGCCGAGCACCGCCGCCTGCAAGCCTGCGTGCCCGCGCGTGGCCATGACGATGAGGATGTCGCGCCGACCGTCGATGAAACGCGCCATCGCGTCGACCGGATCGCCGTGCAGCACCTCCCAGTTCGCCTCGATGCCGTAGCGGCGGCCGAGTTCGACCGCGTGCGAACGGACGTACGAGCTCTCGAGTGCGTCGTTCGCCGGGACCTGCGGATCGGGCCGGGCGTCGGGGGAGATCACCTGCACCACGAGCAGTCGCGCCTTCAGCATGCGGGCCCATTCGGCGGCCTGCTGCTCCATCCATTCGGAACGACCGGTGCCGTCGATCGGCAGCATCACGGTGTTGATCTCGGCCGCATCGTTGCGTGCCTGCTGCGAGCCGCCCTTCGGGCGGTAGACGAGCACGGGGTCGCGCCCGGTGCGCACGACGTCGTGCGCGACGCTGCCGAGGATGGCTTCGGCGATTCCGCTGCGCCCGTGCGTGGTCATCGCCACCAGCGTGCCGGGTACGCGGGCCGCTTCCTCGAGGATCGACGCCGCGACGTTGCCGCGGCCGACGACGGTGCGCACGTCGGCCTGCAGCCCCTGGGCGAGCGACTGCAGCTGCCGCGAGGCTTCGTCCTGCTCGGAGTCGCGCTCGGCGACCCGCAGCAGCGCGAGCTTCGCACCGGTGGCACGAGCGACGCAGCGAGCGTAGGGGAGCACCTCCTCCGAGAAGGGCGAGCCGTCGACGGGTACCAGAATTCGCTCGTACATGTCAGCCTCTTTGAGGGGGAATGGTCCGTCCTGTTTTCTGCATAATGGCGTGGCCATGAGAAATCCGCAAATCGTCTCGGCCCTCGACGAGTCGTCTCCCGGCCTGTCGCACAAGCCCGCCGAGGTTCCCGCCGGATCGGCGATCCTGCGCGCGATCCGCGTCATGGAAACGATCGCCGAAAGCGAGGTACCGCCGCACCTGGCCGACCTGTGCCGTGCACTCGGCCTGCCCAAGCCGACGGTGTTCCGCATCCTTTCCACCCTCGAGTACGCGGGCCTGGTCGCGCGCGAACCGGGCAGCAAGCGCTACCGCTGCGGTCGCCGACTGGCGAGGCTGTCGGGCTCGGTGCTGCTGAATTCGCCGACGTGCGCGCCGCGCCGCGCGATCCTCGAGGAACTCGTCGAGCAGACCGGCGAGACGTGCAACCTGTCGATACCGGACGGCCATTCGGTGGTCTTCCTCGACCGCGTCGAGGCCGACTGGCCGCTGCGCGTTTCGCTGTCGGCCGGCTCGTGCATCCCGTTGTGCGCGTCGGCCAGCGGCAAGCTCTTCCTCGGCGCGATGTCGCGCCGATCGCGCGAGCGGCTGATCCGCCAGTGTCCGCTGATACGGCACACGGCGCACACGCTCGACGACCCGGCGCGGCTCGAAGCCGAGATCGAGCGCGTGCAGCGACTCGGCTACGCCGTCGACAACGAGGAGTACCTGCCCGGCGTACGCTGCCTGGCGGTGCCGGTGGTCGACGCCGAGGGCCGCGTCGTCGCCGCGCTGTCGCTGCATGCACCGGTGTCGCGAATCAGCCTCGACGACGCGCTGGAGTTCCTTCCGGCGATGCGCAGCGCCGCAGCGGACATGGCGAAGACGATCGACTGGTGACGCGATGACGATCCTCGTGCTGAACAGCGGATCGTCGAGCATCAAGTTCGCCTCCTACTCCCGCGGCGCAGGCCGGCAGGAAGTGGTCGAGAAGCTGCGCGGCCAGGTCTCGGGCCTGCCCGACGCGCCCGTCCTCTCGTGGCGTGCCGCCGACGGCTCGCGCGACGAGCGTGCGCTGCCGGCGAGCACCGACGCGCGCGGCGCGCTCGAGGCCGTATTGCAGCGGATCGGCGAGGCCGGCGCGCACGGCGCCGTCGAGGCGATCGGACATCGCATCGCGCACGGCGGCCAGGCGCTGCTGCGGCCGGCGCGCATCGACGCGAAGGTGCTCGCCCTGATCGAGTCGCTCACGCCGCTCGCGCCGCTGCACCAGGGATTCGGCGTCGACGGCGTGCGCGCGATGCAGGCGCTCGCGCCGCGTGCGCTGCAGGTTGCCTGTTTCGATACGTCCTTCCATTCCACGCAGCCCGTGCTGCACACGACGATGCCGCTGCCGGCGTCGTGGCGCGCGCGCGGCGCCCGGCGCTACGGATTTCACGGCTTGTCCTTCGAGTCGATCGCGCAGCAATTGCCGTCGCTGCTGGGGCCGGCCGCCGACGCACGCGTCGTCGTCGCGCACCTGGGCAGCGGAGCGAGCGTGTGCGGGATGCGCGAGCGCCGTTCGGTGCGCACGTCGATGGGGCTGAGCACCCTCGACGGACTGGTGATGAGCACGCGCCCCGGCAGTCTCGATCCGGGCGTCGTCCTCTACCTGCAGCAGCAGCTGCACGTCGACGTGGACGAGCTGAGCCGCGCGCTGTACCGCGAATCGGGCCTGCTGGGGCTGTCGGAGCTGTCGGGCGACATGCGCGTCCTCGAAGCGAGCGACGATCCGCGCGCGGGCTTCGCGATCGCGATGTACTGCCAGCGCGCGGCGCAGGAGATCGCCGCCACGGCGGTGGCGATCGGCGGTTGCGACGCGATCGTCTTCACCGCAGGCGTCGGCGAGAACAGCGAGCGCGTGCGTCGCGAAATCGTTGCGCTGCTCGGCTGGATGGGCGTGCGGCTGGACGCAGCGCTGAACCGCGCGCACGGCCCGCGCTTGCACGCATCCGACTCGTCGGTAGGCGTGTGGGTGGTGCCGACCGACGAGGAGCAGGTGATCGCGCGGCACGTGGCGGCGATGCTGTAGGCGCTCGCTGGTCGGACGTATGTAGCTCCTGCGC
>JBIQJM010000101.1:5148-11468 GCA_044507525.1 Burkholderiales bacterium | reverse complement strand
GCGTCGGCCCGATGTTCGGGCAGCTCGGCTTCTTCCACAAGTTCGCCGGCAAGGATTTCGAGGACAAGCGGCCGCGCGACCGCTACGCGAACGAATCGAAGCGGCTGCTGCGCGTGCTCGATCGGCGGCTCGCCGGACGCCGGTGGCTGATGGACGACGACTACACGATCGCCGACATCGCGACCTTCCCGTGGGTGCGCAACCTGATCGGCTTCTACGGCGCGCGCGAACTGGTCGGATTCGACGATTTCCCGGAAGTCGCGCGCGTGCTGGCGGCCTTCGTCGAGCGGCCCGCGGTGGCGAAGGGGTTGACGATTCCGGCCTGAGGCCTTCGTCGCCGTCGAAGCTCGCGCGGACGCCGGCCGGGAGCGCGCCCGCGCGGCGCCCGCGCGGACGGGGTTGCGCACGCGCCCGCTTCGGTCGAGCATCGCGTCAACGACGCGAGGGGGGAGGAGGAACGTGGCGATCGACGGCGACACCATCGGCATCGCGCTCTCGGGCGGCGGATATCGCGCAACGCTGTTCGGGCTCGGCTCGCTGCAGAGGCTCAACGACGCGGGGCTGCTCGGCAGGCTCGACCGCATCACCAGCGTCTCCGGCGGCGCGATCCTTGCCGGCGTGCTCGCGCATCGCTGGAAGGAGCTCGACTTCATCGACGGACGCGCGATCAACTTCAACGCACTGGTCGTCGACCCGGTACGCGCCTTCTGCAGTCGGACGATCGACGGCGGCGCGTGGCTCAAGGGCGCACTGACGCCCTTCCGCAACGCCGGCGACTTCCTCGCCGCACGCTACGACGACGACCTCTTCGGCGGCGCGATGCTGAAGGACATTCCCGACGCTTCGCTGCCCGGCAACCCGCGCTTCGTCTTCTACGCGACCAGCCTGCAGACCGGACGCAGCTTCCGTTTCCGGCAGGACTTCATCGCCGACTACCTGCTCGGCATCAACCGCAATGCGCAGGTGAAGCTCTCGACCGTGGTGGCCGCCTCCAGCGCGTTCCCGCCGATCTTCTCGCCGATCGAGCTCGACACGAGAGCCGACGAGTGGCACCAGGGCAGCCCGGCGCCCGAGCTCGCCGCGCTGCGCGAGCGCGTCGTGCTCACCGACGGAGGCGTCTACGACAACATGGGGCTCGAGTCGCTCGTCGACCGCGTCGACATCGTGCTCGTCAGCGACGCGGGCGCGCCCTTCGGCATCGAGGAGGACCCCGCGCAGGACTACGTGCGACAGCTCGGCCGCGTGCGCGACATCCTGATCGACCAGACGCGGGCGCTGCGCAAGCGCTGGCTGGTCTCCGAGTTCGCCGCCGGGCGCAAGCGCGGCGCGTACTGGGGGATCGCGACGCGGATCGGCGACTTCGCGGCGTCGGACGCACTCGCCGCCGACAACACGCTCACCGGCGAGCTCGACGAGGTTCCGACGCGTCTCGCCGCCTTCGACGAACGGCTGCAGGGCCGCCTGATGAACTGGGGCTACGCGCTGTGCGACGCAGCGCTGCGCACGCGCGCGAAGCTCGCGCTCGCGCGGGCGCCCGGCCTTCCCGCGCCGACGCATCCGCTCGCCTGATCGGGCCGGTGGCCATGACCGGTCGAGGCGGCTTCGAGGCGTGGAGCGCGGCGCTCGACGACGAGCACTTCGCCGCCGCGCTCGCCGCACTGGGGGTGCTGGTCGCGCTCGACCGCGACGCAGGCGCGCGACGAACGGCGCTCGCCGGCCGGGCCGCAGCGGTGAACGCGGCCCGCACCGACGACGAGGCGAGCGTCGCGCTGGCCGAGCTGCTCCGGACGGTGCAGCACGGGAAAGCGGCCGCGTCGATCGCACTCGACTGGCGCGTGCCTCCCGCGCCGGACGCGACGCGCAAGCCGCCGGCCGGGTTGCGCCAGTGGCCCGATGCCGAACGACTCGCCGGCGCCTGGCAGGTCTTCTCGTCGAAGGGGCCGGCCCTTCGGCTCGCCGTACGCCAGGGCGCATCGCAGGCACGCGCGCTGGACTTCGCCGCGCTGCTGTCGCGCTCGGGCGCGGGGCTCGACGGCGTCTACGTGGCGGCGGCGTGGAAGCACGAACCGACCGCATGGCGCTGGCCGATCCGCATCGGCGCGCTGCCCGGGGACCCGCTCGGCGAAGGCCTCGCAGCCCTGCTGCCGAAGGACGACGCGGTCGCCCGCTTCGTCACCGATCCGGCTGCCGAGGCCTGTGTCGAAGTGCTCGCGCTGGGCGAGCCGCCGCCGCGTGCGCTCGCGCGCGCCAACGGCTGCACCCCATCGCCGCGCTGTGCGCTCGCCCTCGTCGCCGAAGCCGACGGCGGCCCGCCGTCTCGTTCGGCGCCGTCGCTGCGCAAGCTCGCCGCCCGTCTGCAGGCGGGCGGCGTCGCCCTCGCGCCCTGCAATTCCGTCGAGCGGCTCGCCGAGCTGCTGAGCGACTTCGTCTCGGAGATGCTCCGCGGGCGTCCGCTCGACGTCGCGTTGACGCGGTCGCTGGGGGCCGGCGCCGTCGCGTGGCTCGACCCGCGGCTCATCGATGCGAGCCGGCGCCTGGAAGCGGCGATGGCGGGACCGCGCACCGGCGGCGCGCGGCCGCCCGGGAAGAGCGCCCCTGCCCCGACGCCGGCGCCGACGCCGACGCCGACGCCTGCATCTGCGCCTGCGACCCGCGCACGAGCGACGAGCGCCGAAGCCGCGTCGAACCGGGATTCGCTGCTGGACCGACGCTTCGGCGCGCCGTCGCAGCCGCGGGACCCCCGGCAGGTCTTCGAGCACCTTCGTCGACGCTCGATGCAGGCGAGCCCCGGCGCGACGCGCGAACGCATGCTCGAGGCCGTCCGCAAGCAGGTCGCCGCTCGCTCGCGGCACGCCGGGGAAGGACCGGCGCGCCACCTGCAGCAGCGCAGCATGCGGCGGGTGGGCCGCGCCTCGAAGGACATCCGCGACGGATACGTCGTCGGCGAAGCGGTGCGACTGCTGGTGCGCATCGGCTCCCCCGCGGATGCCGACTGGAACAGCGCACCCCGGCCCTTCCCCGCGCACGAGCTGCCGAAGGATCGCGACGAACACAGGCTGCAGGTCGTCGTGCACGAGCCGCAGCAGTTCGACGAGCCGATGCTGCGCGAACTCGTGCTCCCGCGCAGCGGACCGAGCAGCGAGGCCGAGTTCCTCTTCCGCCCGCGCCGCGCGGGCGAGTTCGATGCGCGCATCAGCGTGCTGCACAACGGCCGCGTCCTGCAGACGGCGCGCCTGCGCACGTCCGTGGTCGCGCAGCGCAGCCAGCTCGCCTCCGCCGGCGGCATCGCGTTGCTCGACGAGACGCAGGTACGACACGACTGGTCCGACCTCGGCCGTCGACGTCGTTTCGACCTCGCGATGGTGCTGAACCACACCGCCGACGGCCTGCCGCGCCTCACCGCCGTGGCCGAGCGGCGCGCGTGGGCGACGAACCTCGACGGCATCCGCGATCCGCTGCTGCAGCTGAACGCGGCCTTGTCCGACGCCGCCCGCAGCGTCGCCGACCACGCCGACGGTCTCGACCAGGGCGAGAACCCGCAGCTGCTCGTGCGGCTCGCGCGCATCGGCGCCGATCTCTATTCGGCGCTGTGCCTCGACCAGCTCGTCGAGCTCACCGAGGGCGGCTTCGATCCGCGCGCCGACACGCTCACGCACATCCAGGTCGTCAGCGCGCGCGCCGACGCCGTCGTTCCGATCGAGTTCTTCTACGATCTTCCGCCGCCGGCAGCCGACGCGAAGCGCGTCTGTCCGCGCTATCGGGAGGCGCTTCGCAGCGGACGCTGCCCGCAGGACTGCGAAGGACGCGCCGACCCCGCGGCACACGTCTGCCCGATGGGATTCTGGGGCCTGCGCAAGGTCATCGAGCGGCACGTCTACAGCCCGCGACTCGGCAGGCCCGACGACGCCGAGCTGGTGATCCAGGCAGAGCCCGCCGCCGGACGCGACCGCATCGAGCTCGGCCGCTGCGCCGTGCTCGGATTCAGCAGGCAGGTGCCGAAGACCGCAAGCGCCCCGCTGCTGGAGCTGCTGTCGGCGCGCTTCGCCGATGCAACGCTCGAGGCCGCCGACTGGAAGGCCTGGAAGCAGGCGATCGGGCAGCACAAGCCGGCGCTTCTCGTCGCCTTCCCGCACAACGAAGGCCGGCAGCAGGACATCCGGCTCGAGATCGGCGGCGACTTCCTGTCCACTCTGCGCCTGGCGCGCGACTACGTGCGCCCCGAAGGCGCGGCTCCGCCGCTGGTGTTCCTGCTCGGCTGCGACGTCGCGGGGACGGCGGAGTCCTTCTCGAACCACGTCCGCTATTTCCGCCAGGCCGGTGCGGCGGCGGTGATCTCGACGACCGCTGCCGTGTTCGGGGAGCACGCGGTCGCCGTCGGATCGAAGATCCTCTCGCGCCTGCTGCGCGCCGGCGGCGAGGACGCCGACCAGCTCGGCGAACTGATCCTCGACGCGCGGCGCGAAGCGCTGCTCGACAGCCTGCCGATGGCACTGTGCATCGTCGCCTTCGGCGACGCCGACTGGAGGCTGTGAAGCGAACATGTCGATCGACACGAAGGCCGGCGGCTTCTTCCGCGTGCGCATGCTGCCCGCGCTGCACGGCGACTGCCTGTGGGTCGAGTACGGCTCGGGCAAGCGCACGCGGCGCATGCTGATCGACGGCGGACCCATCGGCGCGTGGCAGGCGCTCGAATCGCAGATCCGGTCGCTGCCCGCAGGCGATGCGCGCATCGAGCTCGTCGTGCTCACGCACGTCGACACCGATCACGTCGACGGCCTGGTGCGGCTGTTCGCCGAGCCGCCGCCCTGGCCCTTCGTCGTGCGCGACGTCTGGTTCAACGGATGGCGGCATCTCGAGCAGGCGCACGGCCTGCTCGGCGGACGGCAGGGCGAGTTCTTCAGCGCGCTGCTCGCGCAGCGGCTCGGCGACGATCGATGGAACGCGGCCTTCGACGGCGGCCCGGTCGTCGTGCGCGACGACGCGCCGCTGCCCCGCGTCGAACTGCCCGGCGGCCTGTCGCTGACGCTGCTCTCGCCCACCCCGCAGAAGCTCGACCGGATGCGCAAGGCGTGGAAGAAGCAGATGCGCGACTTCGACGCGGGCGACCTCGAGGCAGCGTGGGAAGTGCTCTCGGGTCGCAAGCAGTACCTGCCCGCCGAAGGCCTGCTCGGCAGCACGCCCGAGCTCGACGAACTGCTCGAGAAGCAGTCGCGGCCCGACGACACGGCGGCGAACGGATCGAGCATCGCCTTCCTCGCCGAGCATTCGGACAGCGGCAGGAGCTGTCTCTTCCTCGCCGACGCGCACCCCGACGCCCTGTGCTCGTCGCTGCGCCGGCTGCTGGAAGAGCGCGGCGAGGACGTGCTGCAGGTCGACGCGGTGAAGGTGTCGCACCACGGCAGCAAGGCGAACCTGACCGACGAACTGATGTCGCTCGTCGTCGCGCCGCGTTTCCTCGTCAGCACGAACGGCGGCACCTTCGGGCATCCCGACGAAGAGGCGCTGCAACGGATCGTCGCGCGCTCCGCGGCCCAGCCGCCGGTGCTCGTCTTCAACTACCGGTGTGCGACGAACGAGGCGTGGGGGAAAGCGGAGCTGCAGCGCGCGCTCGGCTTCGAGGCGGTGTTCCCCGAGGGGAACGACGGGATCGTCGTCGAGCTCTGAGCCCCGCTACTCACGCAGCGGATCGAGGTCGTTCACGCCGCTCGCGCACGGACCGCCAGGCTCTGCGTCGCGCGCCCGACCAGCCCTTTCTCGTCGTAGAGCGCCGACTCCGCCAGACCGCCGCCGTGGTCGCCGAGCGCCGTCCGCGCATCCAGCAGCATCCACTCCCCCACCGGCCGGCGCAGCAGGTTGATCGTGAGGTCGAAGTTCACGAAGGTGAAATGCTCGTAGTCGAGCACGGCGCTCACGCCGTTGCCGGAATCGGCGACGACCGCGATGCGCTGGTACGGACTCGGGACCTCGCCTTCCACCAGCGGATGCCGCATGCGGAACCAGACCGCGCAGGGTCCGTTCCAGAAGCGCCCCTGCGCGAGGCGCGTCTCGACGAAGTCGGCGTAGCCTACGGCCCGGCCGGCGAAGGGAAAGACCGCCGGCGGCGATTCCCCGGCCGACAGCGGCGCCGTCGGCAGCGGATGCCCGGGAAGTCCGTCCGGCAGCGCGATCGGCGACTCGCGCTGCGCAAGCGCGGTGAAGCGCGCGACTTCCTTGTCGCCGGCGCACAGCCGTGCCGAGAAATGCGCGGCGTTGCGACCGGCGTAGTCGGTCGTCACCTCGACGACGAGGTCGTCGATCGGAACCGGGCGCAGCAGGTTCGC
>JBIQJM010000101.1:0-5048 GCA_044507525.1 Burkholderiales bacterium | reverse complement strand
AGGTGCCCGGTGAACATCGATCGCTTCATGCAAGGATACAAGGCCGCCTGGGAGCAGCGCGACGAGGCGAAGTTCTGTGCGCTCTTCGCGCCCGACGGCGAATACCGCAACACGCCCTTCGCCGTGCAGCGCGGTCACGCGCAGCTCGCCGAATACTGGCGGCGCGTGAAGCTGCAGGAGGACGTGCACGTCGACTACGAGGTGCTGGTCACCACCGCGCACGGCGGCATCGCCCACTGGCACGTCGGCTACCGCGTCGCCTCCGAAGAGCTGTTCCGCATCTGGGCGCAATCCACCGGCACGAACCTCGTGGCGCGCAAGCCGGGCGACCCGCTGCCCCGCATGGTGCTCGACGGCATGCTGAAGGCCGAGTTCGACGACGACGGGCTGTGCACGAGCTGCGCGATCTGGTGGCACAGCCTGCCGCAGCAGCCCTGACGAGACCGCTCAACGCAGCGGCACTTCCGGCTCGCTGCCCTTGGCGCGAAACGGATGGGCGCTGCCCGCCTTGCCGCGCGGCGGGCGCATGCGCACCCGCTCCCGATACAGCATGAACAGGCCCGCCGCCACCAGCAGCGCGATGCCGCCCCACGCGAGCCGGTTCGGCACGTCCCCCCACAGCAGGTAGCCGAGCACGATCGCGTACAGCACGCCGGTGTAGCGAAACGGCGCGACGAGCGACATCCGGCCGTGCCGCATCGCGTCGACGATCAGCCAGTACGCGAGCATGAGGAACACGGCGGCGAGCGCGAGCAGGCCGGACTCGCGCATGCCGAACGCACGCCATCCCGCGGAGAGCGACAGCACGCCGGCGAACGCGGTGACGGCGACGGTGGTCGTCAGCGTGATCAGCACCGTCGGCACGTCGCTGGAGATCCGCCGCGTGAGCAGGTCGCGCAGCGCCTGGAACAACGCGCCGACCAGGCAGACGATCGCGTAGACGTTGAAGCTGCCCAGACCCGGCTGCACGACCAGCAGGACGCCCGCGAAACCCGCGAAGACCGCTGCCCAGTGCGAACGTCCGACGCGTTCGCGCAGGAAGACGACGGCGAGCACGATGATGAACAGCGGCACTGCCAGGTTGATCGCCGCGGCGTTCGCCAGGGGCAGGTGGAACAGCGCGGTCAGGAAGAGCACGGTGGCCACCGATTCCGTGAGCGCACGCGGAATGACGCCCGGCGCGACGGCCTCGCGCAGGCGCGTGCCCGCCCCCGAGGCGAAGACGGCAACGAGCACGATCGCGGTCGCGAACAGGCCGCGCAGGAAGATCAGCTGCGTGGTCGGCATCGACGGACTGAGCAGCTTCACCACCGCGTCGTTGGCGACGAAGCAGGCCATCGCAGCGGCCATGCTCAGGATGCCGCGTCGATCGGCGGCGAAGGCAGGATTCAAGGAGCTTCCACGCAAGGGACAGCCGCGGATTGTCGCCTGTTTGGCGCGACCGGGCGGATTGAGCCACATCATTTCGCCGACGGGCGCGCGGCGGGATCCTCGACGACTCGTTCACCAAGACCTTCAGGACACCGTCATGACCGCACTGGATCCCACCGCCCGCGAACTGCTCGAGAAATCCGAGTTCATCGCCATCGTCACGCAGGGCCCCGACGGCCCGCACCTGGTCGGCAACTGGAGCGACTACGCACGCCGGATCGGCATCGACGACGCGCGCATCGTCCTGCCCGCGGGCCACTACGAGCGCACCGAGGAGAACCTGAAACGCGACAGCCGGATCCAGTTGATGCTGGCTTCGCGCGGCGTACGCGGTTCGCGCGGGCCCGGACAGGGCGGCGTGATCCACGGCAAGGGCAGCGTGCAGGCCGAGGGCGAGCTCGCGGCGCGCGCAAAAGCCGTGTTTCCGTGGGCGCGGGGGGCGCTGGTGATCGAGGTGGAGCGCTGCGAGATGCAACTGTAGGAGCCCGCAGCGGGGCGGCGGCTGTAAGGGCGCCGTCCGCCGCGAGACCCCTTGTCGCAGCCACCCGGCTGCGTCGCCGCAACTTCGACCCGAGGAGGATCCGAGAAGCCGACCCTGCCCAGCACGGAACAAGGAGGTCCACATGACCACGCTGGCCGCTACTGCGATCGACTCGTTGAAAGGGGACGTCGACGGACAAGTCGTGCTCCCCGAGGACGATGCCTACGATGCCGCGCGAACGATCTGGAACGCGATGATCGACAAGCGTCCCGCTCTCATCGTGCGCTGCGCTTCCGATTCGGACGTCGTGCGAACCGTGAACTTCGCCCGGGACAACGAGTTGCTGCTCGCCGTCCGCGGCGGCGGGCACAACATCGCCGGCAATGCGATCTGCGACGCAGGCGTCGTCGCCGATCTCTCGCAGATGAAGGCGACGACGGTCGATGCCGGCGCGCATCGCGCGACGGTGCAGGGCGGCGCCACCCTCGCGGATCTCGACGCCGCGACGCAGGCACACGGCCTGGCCACGCCGCTCGGCATCAACTCCACGACCGGCATTGCAGGGTTGACGCTCGGCGGCGGCTTCGGCTGGCTCAGCCGCAAGTACGGGATGACGGTCGACAACCTCGAATCCGCCGAAGTCGTCACCGCGCAGGGCGAACGCGTACGCGCCAGCGAAAAGGAGAACGCGGACCTCTTCTGGGCACTGCGCGGCGGCGGCGGGAATTTCGGCGCCGTGACGCGCTTCGCATTCCGGCTCCACGAAGTCGGGCCGCAGCTGCTCAGCGGCTTGATCTTCTATCCGCTCGCGGAGGCGAAGTCGGTGCTGCAGCAGTACCGGGAGTTCGTCGCCGATGCACCCGACGAGCTCGTCGTGTGGACGGTGCTGCGCCAGGCGCCGCCGCTGCCCTTCCTGCCGCCCGAGGTGCACGGCACCGGGGTGGTCGCGCTCGCCTTCCTCTACGTCGGCGACCCGGAGAAGGGCAAATCGCTCGTCGAACCGCTTCGCCACTTCGGCAAGCCCGTCGGCGAGTTCATCGGCGTGCAGCCGTACACGGCATGGCAGCAGGCTTTCGATCCGCTGCTCACGCCCGGCGCGCGCAACTACTGGAAGTCGCACAACTTCACGAAGCTCGCGGACGGCCTGTTCGACGAGGTGATCGCGTACCTCGGGAAGCTTCCGTCGCCGCAGTGCGAGATCTTCTTCGGCGCGATCGGCGGCGCCACGACGAAGCCGCCGCCCGACGCGACCGCGTACGCGCATCGCGACACCCGCTTCGTGATGAACGTGCACGGGCGCTGGGACGACGCGAAGGACGACGAACGCTGCATCCGCTGGGCGCGCGATTTCTTCGAAGCATCGGCGCCCTATGCCGGCAGCGGCGTGTACGTGAACTTCCTGACCGCCGACGAGGGCGACCGCGTGGCTGCGGCCTACGGTCCGAACTACGATCGACTGGCGCAGGTGAAGCGCAAGTACGACCCCGACAACCTGTTCCGGGTGAACCAGAACATCCGGCCGGGTTGAGCGCGGTACTTTTCCCCGAAGAAGCGGTGTCGCATGTACTCTAATGCGCGCAGTACCGGATCCCCGCAACGAGCCCCTGTACCGCTTCGGGAGGAGACATGGAAAAGTACGCAGAGGACGTCCGGAAGTACGCGACGAACGTGAACGAAGGCGCCATCTCGGCAATCGTGAAGTACTGCGGCATCGCCCTGCGCAATGCCGACTCGGCACTCGTCTCGGCGACGAGCACCACCGAGCTGGCGACGGTTCGCGACGGCTTCGCGGCGCGCAAACTCGGCCTGAGCGCCGAGCAGGCCGACGCCGCGATGAAGAAGGTGATCGAGAAGATGAAAGGCACGCCGCGCAAGAGCCGCGTCACCTTCTACTACCTGCTCGCGGAGGAATCGGGCACGCTGGACAAGCTGGCCTGAGCGGGCAGCGGGCAGCGCCGCCGGCTCCCGGCGACGCTGCCCGGTCCCGGTCGTCGACGACGATGGCCGGGACCTGATATTTTTCGGCGACGATCGGCGAGCAGATCCGGCAGGACTGCCTGTCGACCGGATCGATCGGCCGGCGAGCGAGAATCTGCGCCGGCCCGCCGAAGGCGACCGGCTCCGACGGCGCGGGGCGGGCGACAAGCGCCCGAACGACCTCCCCACGATCCCCGCATGCTCGTCGAACGCATCCTCACCATCATCCTGCCGGTGTTCATCACGATCGCGCTCGGCTACGGCTACGGCCGCTGGCGCGGCGAATCGGTGCGCGCCGAGATGGTCCCGCTGAATCGCATCAACATCGACGTGCTGTGCCCGCTGCTGGTGCTCACCGCCTTCGCATCGAAGGACTTCGACCTCGCGAACAACACCGGACTGATGGCCGCGGGCGCACTGATCTCGCTCGGCTCGGGCGTGCTCGCCTGGCCCGTCGCGCGCCTGCTGCACTACGACGTGCGCAGCTTCGTGCCGGCGATGATGTACAACAACTGCGGCAACATGGGGCTGCCGCTCGCCGTGCTGGCCTTCGGGCCGAGCGGCCTGTCGGCGGCGGTGGCGCTGTTCATGGCCGGCAGCCTCGTCTATTTCACCGCGGGCATCCGCATCGTCGGCAGCGGTCGCGGCGCCGGCGCGAGCGCATCGCTGAAGCTCCTGTCGAGCCCGATGATGCTCGGCATGCTGGGCGGAATCGCGCTCGCCGCGACGCGCGTCGCGATCCCGGAGAGCCTGTTCACGTCGCTGCAGATGCTGGGCGCCGCCTGCATCCCGCTGATGCTCTTCACGCTCGGCGTGCGCATGCTCGACGTGAGCTTCAAGGGCTGGCGCATCGGACTCGTCGGCGCGGCGGTCTGCCCGCTCGCCGGCATCGCGGTCGCGTGGCTGCTCGACGGCTGGTTCGCCTTCGACGCCGAGCAGCGCGCGCAGATGTACCTGTTCGCCGCGCTGCCGCCGGCGGTGCTGTGCTACCTGATCGCCGAGCAGTTCGACCAGGAGCCGGACAAGGTCGCGGCGATCGTGCTGCTGGGGAACCTGGCGGCGGTGGTGTTCGTGCCGCTCGGGCTGTGGCTGGGGTTGAGGGGAGGTTGAGCGGGGGCGATTCGAAGTGCTGCGCCGCGGACTTGCCCACCGGCGGCGT
>JBIQJM010000100.1:0-11640 GCA_044507525.1 Burkholderiales bacterium | reverse complement strand
CGATCGAGGACCTGTGGGCCTTCAACGACGAGACGCTCGCGCGCGCGATCGCGGCTTCGCCGATTCCCGTGGTGAGCGGCGTCGGTCACGAAACCGATTTCACGATCGCCGATTTCGTCGCCGACGAGCGTGCGCCCACGCCTACCGGCGCCGCCGCGGCAGCGGTGCCCGATCGGCGCGAGCTCGGCGAGCGGGTGCTGCGTGCGGCCGCGCGCGTCGAGCGTGCGTGGTGGCGTCGCATCGAGTCGATCGAGCAGCGCCTGGACACGGCAGCGCGCCTGTTGCGTTCGCCGTCGGCGCAGTGGCAGGCGCGTTCGCATCGCCTGCACGCGCTGTCGCAACGCATCGTCGCCTTCGGCCGGCTGTCGCTGCAGCAGCGCGCGATGCGCCTCGACCGGCTGTGCTCGGCGGTGCGCGCACCGCGTACCGATCTCGCCGAGCAGCGCCTCGCGCATGCCGCGCGCGCATTGCACCGCGCGACGACGCTGCGCCTGGCGCGGCTCGACGAGCGTTCGTCCCGCGGCGCGTCCGCGCTCGAACTCGTCAGCCCGCGCGCCGTGCTCGAGCGCGGCTACGCAATCGTGCACGACGCGCAGGGCCACGTCGTCGCCTCCACCGAACGCGTCGCGTGCGGGGACGCGCTGAGGGTGACGCTGGTCGACGGCCGCGTTCACGTGGCGGTTCGGGCGGTCGAGGCACGGGCGGCCGCGCCGGCGGACGAAGACGGCGACCCGGGCGGCGGCTGAAAGTCCGGCGTGGGCATGCCGCGCAGTGCGGGTACTGTGCCGTCGTCCTAGAATCGGAGATCGCCTCGCGCGGCTCGCGCGATCCGAACGACTACAAGGAGAACACGCATGGAGCACAAGCTGCCCCCCCTTCCCTACGCAATGGATGCGCTCGCGCCGCACGTGTCGAAGGAAACGCTCGAGTACCACTACGGCAAGCACCACCAGGCGTACGTCACCAACCTGAACAACCTGATCAAGGGCACCGAGTTCGAGAACCTGGGCCTCGAGGACATCGTCCGCAAGTCGTCGGGTGGCGTGTTCAACAACGCGGCGCAGGTGTGGAACCACACGTTCTTCTGGTCGTGCATGAAGCCGGGCGGCGGCGGCCAGCCTTCGGGTGCGCTCGCCGACGCGATCAACCGGAAGTGGAGCTCCTTCGACGCGTTCCGCGAAGCCTTCAGCAAGAGCGCCGTCGGCAATTTCGGCTCCGGCTGGACCTGGCTGGTCAAGAAGGGCGACGGCTCGGTCGACATCGTGAACACCAGCAACGCCGGCACGCCGCTCACGACGAGCGACCAGGCGCTGCTGACGATCGACGTCTGGGAGCACGCCTACTACATCGACTACCGCAACGCCCGTCCGAAGTTCGTCGAGACCTTCCTCGCCAGCCTGGCGAACTGGGATTTCGCCGCGAAGAACTTCGGCTGATCGTCGGTAGCCCCCTGCCCGCGGCGTCTTCGCGACGCCCGCGGGCACGCGCCTTGCCTGCGCCGTTGCCTTGCGTATGCCAACGACAGGAGCGGACCATGGGCTGGCTTTGGACTTTGATCATCGGGTTGATCGTCGGTGCCGTCGCGAAATTCGTGATGCCCGGGCGCCAGGGGGGCGGAATCATCGTCACGATGATCCTCGGCATCGTCGGCGCCTTCGTCGCGACGTGGATCGGCCAGGCGGTCGGCTGGTACCAGGCCGGCCAGGGTGCCGGATTCCTCGCATCCGTGATCGGCGCGCTGATCGTGCTCTGGATCTACGGACTGGTTACGCGCCGGCGCGAGGCCTGAGCACCCGCGCCGCGCCGCGCGGCGGCGCCGGTTTCAGCGCCTGCCGGTGAGCTTCGCCGGCAGCGCCAGGCGCGTGCCCTCGCGCAGGCCGCGTTTCGCGAACCACCCCTGTTCCATCTCGAGCGCGAAGCGCACGGGGCGGCTGGGGCAATGCCCGTCGTCGCTGCGCGGCGCCATCTGCGCGATGTCGACGATGCTGCCGTCGTCGTCGAGGAACGCGATCGACAGCGGCAGCGGCGTGTTGCGCATCCAGAAGCAGTGCACCGCCTTCGCGTCGAAGACGAACAGCATTCCTTCGTTCGGTCCGAGCGATTCGCGGCCCATCAGGCCGATCGCCCGCGTGCGATCGTTGTCGGCCAACTCCGCCCGAATGACGTGGATGCCGGCCTCGATGCGTACGGTGGGCAGTTTCGGCTGCGGGTGCTTCGGCTGGGCGCGTGCGGATTCGTACGGCGCGAGGGCCGCGACGACGAAGGCGATCGCGGCGGCGAGGGCGAGGGCAGGTTTTCGCATGCCGTGATGGTGCCGCAAGCCGCGCCGGCGCGCGACGGGCGGGCCGCTGCGGCATAATCGTCGGGTTCGGGACGCAGGCAAGGCGTCGCGTCCACAGGCTTCGACTCCGAGGAACCCGCTTCATGTACGAACACGTAAAGATCCCGTCGAACGGCGCCAAGATCACGGTCAATCCCGATTTCTCCCTGCAGGTTCCCGAGAACCCGATCATTCCGTACATCGAAGGCGACGGCACCGGCGTCGACATCACGCCGGTGATGCTGCGCGTCGTCGACGCGGCGGTCGAGAAGGCCTACGGCGGCAAGCGCCGCATCCACTGGATGGAGATCTACGCCGGGGAGAAATCCACGCGCGTCTACGGCCCCGACGTCTGGCTGCCCGAGGAGACGCTGAAGATCCTCAAGGACTACGTCGTCTCGATCAAGGGACCGCTGACGACGCCGGTGGGCGGCGGCATCCGTTCGCTGAACGTCGCGCTGCGCCAGGAGCTCGACCTCTACGTGTGCCTGCGCCCGGTGCGCTGGTTCCAGGGCGTGCCGTCGCCGGTGAAGGAACCGCAGAAGACCGACATGGTCATCTTCCGCGAGAACTCGGAGGACATCTACGCCGGCATCGAGTACGAGGCGAAATCGGAGAAGGCGAGGAAGCTGATCGCCTTCCTGCAGAACGAACTGGGCGTGACCAAGATCCGCTTTCCCGAGACCTCGGGCATCGGCATCAAGCCGGTGTCGAGCGAAGGTACCGAGCGGCTGGTGCGCAAGTCGATCCAGTACGCGATCGACAACGACAAGCCCTCGGTCACGCTGGTGCACAAGGGCAACATCATGAAGTACACCGAGGGCGCGTTCCGCGACTGGGGCTACGCGCTCGCGCAGCGCGAGTTCGGTGCGCAGCTGCTCGACGGCGGCCCGTGGATGACGATCCGCAACCCGAAGACCGGCGGGCAGATCGTGATCAAGGACGTGATCGCCGACGCCTTCCTGCAGCAGATCCTGCTGCGACCTGCCGAGTACAGCGTGATCGCCACGCTGAACCTGAACGGCGACTACATCTCCGACGCGCTGGCCGCGCAGGTCGGCGGCATCGGCATCGCGCCCGGCGCCAACCTGTCCGATTCGGTCGCGATGTTCGAGGCGACGCACGGCACCGCGCCGAAGTACGCCGGCAAGGACTACGTCAACCCCGGCTCGGAGATCCTGTCGGCCGAGATGATGCTGCGGCACATGGGCTGGACCGAAGCCGCCGATCGCATCATCTCGTCGATGGAGAAGTCGATCCTCTCGAAGCAGGTCACCTACGACTTCGCGCGCCTGCTGGAAGGCGCGACGCAGGTCTCGTGCTCGGGTTTCGGGCAGGTGATGATCGACCACATGTGAAGGCGAAGGCGCGGCGACCGGGGTTCCGGATCTGCGCCTTCCCGGCGCCGCGGTCGACCTGCAGCGACCCGAACGGTGCAGCTCGGCCCGGCGATGCGCCTGCCGAGCGCGCGCGAGAGATGCCGATGCTGAGCGAGGCTGCGCATCGCCTGTACGTGCAGGTGCGCGGGCAGTCCTGCGTGTTCGCTTCGGCGAACGACGACCAGCCCGACCGTCATTGCGCGCGGCCGAGCGGTGTGCACTTCTTGCGCTTCCAGTTCACGCGCACGGCCTGCGTGCAGTTGTTGGCCGGGGCCGCCGCGGCGATCGGCTGCGCGCACCCCGGCTATCCGTGGCGCGTGCTGGTTCCGGCCGCGCCGCTGGCGCCCCTCGCCGAAGCGCCGGCGCCGCGGCCGGGTGTCGCCGAAGCGCCCGCCGCGGGGCTCGCGGGCGCGATTGCACGCGGCAGTGCCGCGCGCATCCCTGCCGGGTCGATGTCGACGAACCGACGCTGAGCGGCGCATCGCCTCGGGCGAGGCGATCGACCCGGCGATGGCTGCTCGTCGCTTCGGCGGCCGCTGGGCAGCGGCGTCGAAGCCCTCGAGCCGGCCGAAGTGCTGTCGATCGCAGGATGGTTGCTCGGTTTGCGCGAAATGCCGGGTGGCATAGTCGCCTTCTTGCCGACCGGCGAGGAGACGATCATGAAGAACCCGAAAGATGCGGTCGATGCAACCCCTCCGACCGCGGCCGGATACGAAGCGATCCCGATCCTGCCCACCGCGTCGAGTGCGGAGGCGGTGAGCGTGGACAAGATCCGCGACCTGTTGTTCGGCAACCAGATGCAGGACTATGACCGCCGCTTCGGCAATCTCGAGGAGCGCTTCCTGCAGCGGCTGAAGGAGGTCGAGTCGGAAAGCGCGCGCGGCCTCGCCGCGGCGGAGGCGAACGCCAAGAAGCAGGTCGAGTCGCTCGCCGGGCAGTTGCGCGAGGAATCCGACGCGCGCGCCGAGGCCGACAAGGAAATCGAGCGCAACCTGCGCGAGACCACGCAGGCGCTGGAGAAGCGCGTGCGCCAGCTCTCGGAGCAGCTCGGGCAGATCGAGCGCGAGCTCGCCGATCGCATCGCGCAGTCGGCGCAGACGCTGCGCGAAGAGGGCAGGCGGCGCAACGACGACACGCGCGAAGGCTTCGAGCGCATGCTCGGCGAGCTGGGCAACGTGAAGACCGATCGCAACCTGCTCGCCGGCCTGTTCGCCGAAGTCGCGAAGTGCCTGAGTCACGAGGCGAGCCTGAAGGGGGTCGGCAACGGAAAGGGCATCGATCCGGCGCGCGCCTGGCAGTCGAGCTGACGCCGGCGCGCGATGAGCGCTTCCGAGCGAACGCTCGGGTGGCTCCTGAGCGAATCGGCGAGCGAGCGCGGCATCGACCGCGATGCGCTGGCGAAGGTGCTCCTCGAAGCGGCGCGCAACGCGGACGAGGCGCAGGCGCGGCTCGATCGCGAGGCGGCGATCGCGCAGCGCGCGCCGCTCGAGGAGTTGCGCGCGCTGCTGATGGGTCGCGAGATCGAGACGCTCGAACGCCTGCGCGAGAGCATCGACGACCCGGAGCGATTCGCCGGCGCGGTGGGCCGTGCGCTGCCCAGCGCCGCCGCGCAGGCGGCCGCGCGCGACGAGCGACTGGCCGACGTGCTGACGCCCACCGTCGAGCGCGCCGCGCAGCGCTCGATCCGCAACGACCCGCGCACGCTGATCGACATCCTCTTCCCGGTGATCGTGCCGGCGATCCGCAAGTCGATCGCCGAGACCCTCGACGGCAAGCTCCAGTCGCTGAACGCATCGCTGAAGCACGTCTTCACGCTGCGCGGCCTGCGCTGGAGGCTGCGCGCGTGGCGCACCGGCGTACCGTTCGCGCAGGTCGTTCTCGAGCAGACGCTGGTCTTCCGCGTCGAGCACGTCTTCCTGATCCATCGGCACACCGGGCTGCTGATCGCGCAGGCCACGGCCGCCGATGCCGGCAGCCAGGATCCACAGCTCGTCTCGTCGATGCTCGTCGCGATCCAGGACTTCGTGCGCGACTCCTTCGCGGGCAGCGACGGCGCGCTCGACGCCGTGCGCCACGGCGAGCTGCTGCTGTGGTGCGAGCAGGGGCCGTCGGCGTCGCTGGTCGCCGTCCTGCGCGGCAATCCGCCGCAGGCGCTGCACGACACGCTGCGCGACGTGCTCGCGCGCATCCACGACGAACGCAGGCAGGCGCTGGAGGATTTCGACGGCGACAGCGCGGCCTTCGCCGACGTCGCTGCCACGCTCGACGAATGCGTGCGGCTGCGCCAGCTCGAACCGCGCGCCCGCTCTTCCGGCGTCCCGTGGCTGCTCGCACTGGTGCTGCTCGTCGCGTCCGGGTTCGCCGTCGACGCGTGGCAACGGTCGCGCCACGAGGCCGGGCTGTGGGCGCGCTACGTCGAGCGCCTGCGCTCCGAACCCGGCATCGTCGTCGCCGAGGCGCGCGAGGCCGGCGACGGATGGCGCCTGAGCGGGCTGCGCGATCCGCTCGCGGCCGATCCGCAGCAGCTGCTGCGCGCTTCGGGCGTCGACCCCGCGCGGGTTTCGGCGCACTGGCAGCCGTACCAGGCGATGAACGCGCCCTTCGTGTTGCGCCGCCTGCAGGCGAGCCTGGCGCCGCCTCCGACGATCCTGCTGAGCACCTCCGGCGATTCGATCGTCGCGAGCGGGACCGCGTCGGCCGCCTGGCTGCAGAAGGCGCGCGCCTTCGCCGGCGCGTTGCCGCCCGGCTCGCCGCCCCTCGACCTCGGCGCGGTCCACGAACTCGTCGACGCGACGCTGGAACGTTTGCGCGAGGCGATCGAAGCGCGCACGCTGCATTTCGACGTCAATGAAGTGATGCCGGCCGGCGCCTTCGAAGCGACGCTCGATGCCGCGGCCGACGAGATCGGGCAACTGGTCGCGCGCTCGGCCGAGCTGCGCGTGAGTCCGCGCGTCACGGTCACCGGGCACTCCGACTCCACCGGCAAGGGCACGACGAATCTCTCGCTGAGCGTGGCGCGCGCGGAGGTCGTGCGCGCGCTGCTGATCAAGCGCGGCGTATCGCCCGAGACGATCACCGTGCGGGGTGCCGGGCCGCTCGAGCCGCTGAGCGCCGAGGACTCGGCCGACGAACGCTCGCGCAACCGGCGCGTCTCGTTCCGGGTGTCGATCGAATAGGGCGCGGACGGCGATCGAACCATGCTGCAACGGAAGATCTGCATGCTCGGCGCCTTCTCGGTCGGCAAGACGAGCCTGGTGCGGCGCTACGTCACGGGCGTCTTCTCCGATGCCTACCTGACCACGGTCGGCGTCAAGATCGACAAGAAGTCGATCGAGCTCGGCGGACGCACGCTCGACCTGATCCTCTGGGACCTCGCCGGCGAGGACGAGGTGTCGACGATCCGCCCGAGCTACCTGCGCGGCAGCGCCGCGTACCTGGTCGTCGCCGACGGCACGAGGCGCGTCACGCTCGACGTGGCGCGCTCGCTGCAGCAGCGCGTCGAGGCCGAACTGGGCCGGTTGCCCTTCGTCGTGCTGCTGAACAAGCACGACCTCGCCGACGACTGGCAGGTACCGCAGGACGAGATCGCCGCGTTGTCCGCGGGCGGGTGGTCGATCCGTACGACGAGTGCGAAGACGGGCGAGGGCGTCGAAGACGCGTTTCGCGAGTTGGCCGAGCGCGTGATGCGCTGAGACGATGGACGCGCTGCCGGCCGCAGTCGCGCAGGCGCTCCGGACCGAGCTCTCGGCGAAGCGCTCGCTCGCCTGGTTGCGCATCGATTCGGCGCTCGCGCTCGTCGATGCGGGCGGGCACCTGTCGCACTACGACCTGGCCGGCTTGCGCTTCGGTGCGCCCGTCGGCGAGCAGGTCGTGTTCCTCGACGGGTTCCTGCCGCTCGCCGAGTCGCCGTGCCTGCTGCGTTCGGTGGAGCTCGTCGCCGGCCGTGCGACCGACATCCACCTGCACGCGCTCGACGGCCATTCGTGGGTGGTCCTGCTCGACGTCACCGCCGAACGCGACGACGCGCGCCGGATGCAACAGAAGGCGTACGACACGACGCTGCTGCAGGAGCGCGAGGCGCGGCTCAATCGCGAACTCGCGGCGGCGAACGCGGCCCTGCGCGATGCGCAGCGCGAGATCGAGGCCTCGCGCGCCGCGCTGCAGCGCGTGCACGACCGGCTCTCGCTCGAGCTCGCCGACGCGGCGGCCTACGTGCGGTCGATCCTGCCGCTGCCGATGCGTTCGCCCTTCGAGATCGACTGGCGCTTCGTTCCGTCGGCACAGCTGGGCGGCGACGCCTTCGGATACCACTGGATCGACGAGGCGCATTTCGCGCTGTACCTGCTCGACGTCTGCGGCCACGGCATCGGTCCGTCGCTGCTGTCGGTGGGCGTGCTGAACACCTTGCGCAGCGGCTCGCTGGTCGACGTCGACCCGCGCGACCCGGCGAAGGTGTTGCAGGGACTGAACCGCCTCTATCCGATGGCCGCGCACAACGATCTCTTCTTCACGCTGTGGTACGGGGTGTACTCGGTCGACCGCCGCAGCCTTGCCTATGCGGCGGCCGGGCATCCGCCGGCCTTGCTCGTGCATCCGGAAGACCCGGCGGAGCGTCGCGGCGCCTCGACGCCGGCGCCGAAGACGGCGCTTCACCGCGCGCGCGCCGAGGTGCTGGCGGCGCGCGGACCGCCGATCGGCACCGTCGCCGACGCCGCCTGGCACGCGGCGTCGACGATCGTTCCCGAACGAAGCCGGCTCTACCTCTTCAGCGACGGCGCCTTCGAGATTCGCCGCGCCGACGGATCGATGCTGCCCTTCGCCGCCTTCGTCGACCTCGTCTCGTCGCTCGGGACGCAGCCCGTCGCCGACGGCATCGACCGGTTGATCGCCCAGGTGTCCGGGCAGGCGGGCGGCGCCTGCGACGACGACCTGTCGATCGTCTGCTTCGCCTTCTGAGGGGCGGGCCGCCCGGTCGCGCCGGCGCCTTCGTCAGTGATCGAAGTGCAGCCGCAGCGTCGGGCGTCCGTCGCGTTCGTCGCACGAGACACGATCGGCGACGCGCTTCACCAGGAAGCCGGCGAGCCGGCGTGCTCCCTCGTCGGAAGCGATGACCTCGTCGGCGCTCGGACGCCGCTCGGGAAGCTCGAGCGGATGCCCCTGCCAGCTCATCCGCACCCGCACGTTGAACTCGTCGAAGGAAGCCGAGACCTCGATCGGGCCGTCGGCACCGCCGGTGTCGTAGAGCACCTCCGCCGCCTGCGCGACGCCGAAGGCGACACGATCGATGACGTCGCCGCGTGCACCCCAGGCGGCGCCGAGTTCGCGCAGGCGTTCTTCGATGCGGGCGCTGTCGGCGGGCGGCGGTTCGATGCGGAACCGGCCCGTGCGCGTGGCGCCGATGCGGAACACCAGGTTCAACGCGAGCGCCACGATGGTGCCGAAGACGAGCGGCGTGCCGAGCATCGCGCGTATCGCGGGCGGCAATGCCTCGACCATCGCGGGTGCGAGTTCGACCGACAGCCCGGCGAGCAGGCCCATCCCGATCAGCAGCGTGCGCCGCGCATCGAGCATCCGCGAAGTGACGATCTGCACCCCCTGGACGATCATGTAGGTCGCGGAGAAGACCAGCGTCGCGCCGAGCACGCCGGACGGTACCTGCATCAGCAGCAGCCCGAGCATGGGGCTCAGGCTGAACAGCACGCAGACGACGGCGATCACCAGCGTGACGCGCCGGCTGTGCATGCCGGTGGCCACGGCCAGGCCCGAAGCGGTGGACGCGGTGTTCAGCCCCATGCCGCCGATCGTGGCCGACAGCATCGTCCCCAGCCCGTCCGCCAGTACGCCGCCGCCGACGGCGCGCAGATCGGCGCGGACCCATCGCGGCTCGCAGGCGTTCTGCAGGATGACGACGTTGCCGGCCGTCTTGATCGAGGCGGCGAGCGCGCTGATCACGAAGGGAACGAGGAGCGCGGCTTCGAAGGACCAGCCGGGGTGCAGGCCGAGCGGCCACGTGAAGAACGAGCCCTGCAGCGCGCCTGCCGAAGGGATCTCGCCCGGCAGGCCGAGGTGCAGCGAAGCGAGCAGGCCGGCCGCGGTGCCGAGCAGCACGCAGGCGATGCGCAGCGAGCCGCGGCCCCACACGTTCAGTGCCACCATCACGGCCAGCGCGACCAGCGCGGCGAGGATCGACCCGACCGGTGTCGTCGCGGCCGGCGCCGCGCCCGCGATCATGCGAACGCCGATCGCGCCGCTGGTGATCCCCACCAGCAGCACGACGATGCCGGCGATCTCCGGCGGGAACACCGGCCGGAGCCGGTGCATCAGCGGTGCGAGTGCGATCTGGACCAGCGCCGCGACGAGCGTCATGCCGACCACCAGCGACAGTCCGCCCATCTGCGCCGCTGCGATCGACGGAGCGAGATACAGGATCGTCGGGTTCGGCCAGCACAGGAAGCCCGAGCCCACCGGGCCGAAGCGGTGGCCCTGCAGCAGCGCTCCCACGCCGCTGGCGAAGAGCGTGAGGCTCACGAACGCCGCCGCCGCCGAAGCCTCGACGCCGGCGGCGCGTGCGATCAACAGCGGGTAGGCCAGCAGCGACGTCGCCGCGACGATGTGCTGCAGCCCCGACAACAGCACGAGCGACGGCGGGGGCGAGGACAGCGGCCCCCAGAACCCGGGCCGGTGGCCGGCCACTAGACGGGCGCGGCGTCGCCGGACGCTGCGGCGATCGCTTCGGACTTCTGCGGATGGATCGCGAACAGGTCGAGGAACCCGGCGAGGTCGAACAGCTGCTGCACCTTGTCGGAGAGACCGCACAGGTGCAGCGCGACCGCGTTCGCCTGCGCGTGGCGATTGGCGACGAGCAGCGTGCGAAAGCCGGCGCTGCTGATGTACTCGAGCGCGCTGAGGTCGAGCACCAGCGCGCCGATCGGCCCGCCGAGCGTCTCGCCGATCCGCTCGCCGAGCAGCGGCGCCGTGCTGCTGTCGATTCGCCCGCTCGGCACGAGCAGCGCGATTCGCCCGAGTCGCTCCTCACGCAGTTCCATCGGATCCGGCTCCAGTGCGTCTCGCCAGCCTGCGGATCAGCGTGAGCCGATTCCGCTCGCCGACGCGGCGATAACGGGTCTCGTCCATCAACTGCCGAACGAAGTGGATGCCCAGGCCCCCCTCGCTGCGCTCGGAAAGCGGCGAGCGAAGCTCGGGCGGCGCTGCGCTGGCCGGGTCGAAGGCCGGGCCCGCGTATTCGACCGTCACCTCCACCGCCGATGCGGACAGCCGAAAGCGTACGTCGATCGGGTGCGAGCCGCCATCGGGCAACGCATGACGGATCGCGTTGGACAGCACTTCGTCGAGAGCGACCTGCAGGTCGGCGAGCGCATCCGCGTCGATGCGCGCGTGCTGCGCGAAGTCACGGCAGCACTGCGCGACTGCGGCGATTTCCGGCAAGGCGCTGCCGATGGTGATCTCCGCCACCGCCTGGGAGGGAGTCGACCTTCGGCGCGGTGTCATCGGCGCTCGCGGGCTGGACGGATCGGCAACGTCGCGCCGTGGGCTCGGCAGGCGCGACTGCCTGTGCGGCGGATTCTAGGGGCTTGCCGGCCGCCGTTCAATCGCCGCCGCGCGGGCTCACCTGGCTGCTTCCACGACGCCCGGTATGTCGTGCACCGGCCGGTCGAATGCCCCTTTCAGGACGTCGACGCCGTGCTGCGGGCGCGCCGACTCGCGCAACTCGCCGCGTTTCTCGCGCGTGCGCGCGGTGCTGACGCCGAGCCGGCGGTCGCGCGCTTCGATCAATCCCGGCTTCGCCTCGCCGTCGCGGTTGAACGACCACGCGAGCCGGGGCTCGCCGAGCGGCAGCGGATCGGCGTCTTGGTCGAGGCCGCCGGTGTTCCAGACGTGCCACGTCTTGCCGTAGCTGTTCATCTTTCCCTTCATCAGCGC
>JBIQJM010000010.1:0-64473 GCA_044507525.1 Burkholderiales bacterium | reverse complement strand
CTGCAGCCCGGAGGCGGTGGTCTGGTAGGCCATCGTTCGTCTTCCTGTTCGGAGGTGAAAGGATCAGCCGGCGTCGCGAAGGCGCCGGATCAGGCTGGACGTGTCCCAGCGCGCGCCGCCCATGCGCTGCACGTCGCCGTAGAACTGGTCGACGAGCGCGGCGACCGGCAGCGAGGCGCCGTTGCGCTTCGCTTCGTCGAGGCACAGGCCGAGGTCCTTGCGCATCCAGTCGACGGCGAAGCCGAAGTCGAAGCGGTCCTCGATCATCGTCGTGCCGCGGTTGTCCATCTGCCACGACTGCGCCGCGCCCTTGCCGATCACGTCGAGCACGAGCTTCATGTCGAGGCCGGCCGCCAGGCCGAAGGCGATGCCTTCGGAGAGCCCCTGCACGAGCCCGGCGATGCAGATCTGGTTGACCATCTTCGCGAGCTGACCCGCGCCGGGCCCGCCGATCAGCGTGCACGCGCGCGCGAAGGCCATGATCACGGGCTGCACGCGGGCGAAGACCTCGGGCTCGCCGCCGCACATCACGGTGAGCGCACCGTTCACCGCGCCCGCCTGGCCGCCCGAGACCGGCGCGTCGACGAACTGCAGCCCGCGTGCCGCGGCGGCGGCGTGCAGCTCGCGCGCGACCGCCGCCGAGGCCGTCGTGTGGTCGACGAAGACCGCGCCCGGCTTCATTCCGGCCAGCGCGCCGTGCTCGCCGAGGACGATCGAGCGCAGGTCGTCGTCGTTGCCGACGCAGGCGAACACGATGTCGGCGTCGTGCGCGGCCTGGCGCGGCGTCGGCGCACTCGTGCCGCCGCCGGCGGGCGCGTGCTCGCCGACCCATTGCTCGGCCTTGGCCGCGGTGCGGTTGTAGACCGTCACCGCGTGGCCCGCACGCTTCAGGTGGCCCGCCATCGGATAGCCCATCACGCCGAGCCCGAGGAAGGCGACCCTGTGCGGGGCGACGGGTTCGTATTGCCGTTGATCCATCTGCGCGTTCTCCGTTGCGGTGCGCCGTCCCGTCGTGCCGGGTGACGCGGTGTCGGGGTCGAAGCGGAACGATAAAGGATTCGCGCGGATCCTCGCGTCGGCCGGGTCCGGCACGGCTCGTTCCCCCGAAGCGGAACAAAGTCACGTCAGCCGTCTTTACGAAGCGGTTCCCGTGCCGCGGATCCCGCCGGAGCGATCCGGGCAAGTCGTTGATGCACTGCAGGAAAACCGTACTGGCATCGTCATTGCTTTCCCGATCGTCATACGGTCAGGGGAGCAACGAACAATGAAAGCTCGCATCGCAGCGGTCTGCGCGGTTCTCGGGGTCTCGTCCGCGATCGCCTCGTCGGCATTCGCCGCCACCGTCACGGTCGGCGGTACCTCGGGCGGATCGAGCGGGGTGTATTCCGCAGTGCCGGGGGTGACGACGGTCGATTTCGAATCGGCGCTGCCCGCCGGCTGGATCACCGGCGACTACGAGGTCGTCCGCGGTTCGGTCGTCAACCACTACGCGGCACCGCCGAACACCGGATCGGACGCGAACGGCTCGTGGTACCTCACGGTGCCCTACGCGCAGAGTTCCGGAACGGCCGTCATCTCGCTCGGCGGGTCGTACAACTACTACGGCCTGTACTGGGGCTCGATCGACGACCACAACAGGCTGAGCTTCTGGAACGGCGACGAGGAAGTCTTCGCCTTCACCGGCTCGCAGGCGGCGGCGCTCATCGGCACGGCGCCGAACGGGAACCAGGGCATCGCGGCCTATTTCAACTTCGTCGACCTCCCGCGCTTCACCGGCGTGCGGCTGTCGTCGACGCAGTACGCCTTCGAGACCGACAACCACGCCTTCGGCCGGGTTCCGCTGCCGGCCACGGGGGCGCTGTTCGCGCTCGGACTGCTCGGGCTCGCGGGCATGCGTCGCGAACGAGCCCGGTAGCGGCGCAGGGCGGCGCGTCGAAGCGTCGGCCGGCCGCAGGGACCGGCCGGGTCGCCGGCACGCCGCTCGCCCGCAGCCGCCGGCGCGCCGGGCGATCAGTCGATGCGTGCGCCGGACGCCTTGACGATCCTCTCGTACTTCTGCTGCTCGGCGCGAATGAAGTCGGCGAAGGCCTGCGGCGCCATCGGCGCAGGCTTCGCGCCCATCTTCGACAGACGCTCGACGATGTCGGGGCTCGAGAGCGCGCGAGCGAATTCGTCGTGCAGTCGATCGACCACCGGTTGCGGCGTGCCGGCAGGCGCGAACACGCCGAACCAGGTGTCGATGTCGAAGCCTTTCAGTCCGCTCTCCGACATCGTCGGCAACTCGGGGAAGAAGTCGGTGCGCTGGCTCGTCGTGACGGCGAAGGCCTTCAGCTTGCCGGCGCGGATCTGCGGCGTCGCCGACGCGAGGTTGTCGAACATGAAATCGGTCTCGCCCGTCATCAGGCTCAGTTGCGCAGCCGCCGCGCCCTTGTACGGGATGTGCACCATCGCGATGCCGGCCATCGATTCGAGCAGCTCGCCGGCGAGGTGGCCGGCGCTGCCGTTGCTCCCCGACGCGTAGTTCAGCTTGCCGGGGTGGCGCTTCGCGTAGGCGACGAGGTCGTCGACGTTCTCGACGCCGAGCTTCGCGGCGGTCGCCGGAGTCATCACCAGCACGTTCGGCACGCTCGCGATCCGCGTGATCGGCGCGAAGTCGGCGTTCGCGTCGTAGGGCATCTTCGCGTAGAGATGCGGATTGATCGCGTGCGTCGCGACCGCGCCGACCACGATCGAATAGCCGTCGGGCTTCGACTTCGCCACCAGGTCGGCGCCGATGTTCCCGCCGGCGCCCGGCTTGTTTTCGACGACGACCCGCTGGCCGAGCGGTGCGTCTAGCTTCTCGGCCAGCGCGCGCGCGACCAGGTCCAGCGGCCCGCCCGGCGGATAGGGCACGACGAAGCGGATCGGGCGCTCCGGCCACGACTGCGCCGATGCGCTGCCCGGCAGGATACCGAGGCCGGCGACGGCGGCGAGCAGCGGCAGCGCGGCAGCGGCGGGAAATGCGACCAGGCGGCGTCGAAGCGACGAAGGAAGACGGGACATCGGGGGCTCCTGCGAAGGGATGGACGGATGGCGGCGGTACGGCGGGCGGACGCCGGGCGATGCAGCTGCCGGCGCGATCCGGGTCGAGCGGGGCGACCGGCGTGCCGAGCGGGACGACCGATGATACGACCGAGGGTGCCGGCCGGTGCCGCTCTACCGACCCTGCACCGCGCGGACGGCCTCGTCGTCGTAGCCGAGCAGCTCGCGCAGCACCTCGGCCGTGTGCTCGCCGACCCGGGGCGGTGCGATCCGGTACGACGGCGGCGTGGCGCTCATCTTCATCGGGCTCGCGACCAGGGGGATCGCCCCCGCGTCGTCGCGCTCGAGCTCGATGCGCATGCCGCGCGCGCGCACCTGCTCGTTCTCGAACACCTGCGCCAGGTCGTTGATCGGTCCGCAGGGAACGCCGGCGGCCTCGAGCCCCTCCAGCCAGGCATCGGCGGGGCGCCCGGCCAGGACCTCCGCGAGCAGCGGCACGAGCGTCTCGCGGTTGCGCACCCGCTCCCGGTTGGTCGCGAAGCGCGGGTCGTCGAAGAGATCCGGCCGGCCGGCGAGCGCGCAGAAGCGCCGGTACTGCTCGTCGTTGCCGACCGCGACGATGATCCACCGGTCGGCGGTGCGAAACGCCTGGTACGGGACGATGTTCGGATGCGCGTTGCCCCAGCGTCTCGGCGGCGTGCCGCTGGCGAGATAGTTCGTGTTCATGTTGGCGAGCATCGCGACCTGCACGTCGAGCAGCGCGATGTCGATGTACTGGCCCTCGCCGGTCCTTTCGCGATACAGGAGCGCGGCCAGCACCGCCTGCGTGGCGAACATCCCGGTCATCAGGTCGGAGACCGCGACGCCGGCCTTCTGCGGGCCACCGCCCGGGCGGTCGTCGGCTTCGCCGGTGATCGACATGAAGCCGCCGAGTCCCTGGATGATGAAGTCGTAGCCCGGGCGGTGCTTCCACGGGCCGGTCTGCCCGAAGCCGGTGACCGAGCAGTAGACGAGGCGCGGATTCACCGCGCGCAGGCTCTCGTAGTCGAGCCCGTATCGGGCGAGCTGGCCGACCTTGTAGTTCTCGAGCACGACGTCGCTGCGCGCGGCGAGCGCGCGCACGGCGCGCTGGCCCGCTTCGCAGGCGAGGTCGATCGTCACCGAGCGCTTGTTGCGGTTGGCCGCGAGGTAGTAGGCGGCGTCGCTGGTGTCGTTGCCGTCGCGGTCCTTCAGGAACGGCGGGCCCCAGCTGCGCGTGTCGTCCCCGGCGCCCGGGCGCTCGATCTTGATCACGTCCGCGCCGAGGTCGGCGAGGTTCTGCGAGCACCAGGGCCCGGCGAGCACGCGGGAGAGGTCGAGGACGCGGATGCCGTCGAGCGCGGAGTTCATCGGAGGTGAAATGGGCAGGGCAAGGTGGAAGAGTACCGCGGGCGTGCGAAGCGCCCTGATGACCGCGACGCCCCAAGGTAAAATATCCGGTTCCCCCAAAAATCCGCCGCTCCGCCAAATGACGTCGGCCGAAATCCGCGAAAAGTTCCTCAAGTTCTTCGAGTCGAACGGACACACGGTCGTTCCGTCGAGTTCGCTCGTGCCGACGAACGACCCGACGCTGTTGTTCACCAACAGCGGGATGGTGCAGTTCAAGGACGTGTTCACCGGGCGCGAGACGCGCCCGTACACGCGCGCGGCGAGCGCGCAGCGCAGCCTGCGCGCCGGCGGCAAGCACAACGACCTCGAGAACGTCGGCTACACCGCCCGGCATCACACGTTCTTCGAGATGCTCGGCAACTTCTCGTTCGGCGACTACTTCAAGCGCGAGGCGATCGGCTACGCGTGGGAGCTGCTCACGAAGGTGTACGCGCTGCCCGCCGAGCGGCTGTGGGTCACGGTCTACCAGGAAGACGACGACGCGTACCGCATCTGGGCCGAGGAGATCGGCGTCCCGCGCGAGCGCATCGTCCGCATCGGCGACAACAAGGGCGCGCGCTACGCGTCCGACAACTTCTGGCAGATGGCCGACACCGGCCCCTGCGGCCCCTGCAGCGAGATCTTCTACGACCACGGTCCCGGCATCGCCGGCGGCCCGCCCGGGTCGCCCGACGCCGAGGGCGATCGCTACATCGAGGTCTGGAACCTCGTCTTCATGCAGTTCGACCGCGACGCGGCCGGCAAGCTCAGCCCGCTGCCGCGTCCCTGCGTCGACACCGGCATGGGGCTCGAACGCATCGCTGCCGTGCTGCAGCACGTGCACAGCAACTACGAGATCGACCTGTTCCAGGATCTCATCCGCGCCGCCGCGCGCGAGACGGGCAGCGCCGATCTCGCGAACCCGTCGCTGCGCGTCGTCGCCGACCACATCCGCGCCTGCGCGTTCCTGATCGTCGACGGCGTGATTCCCGGCAACGAGGGCCGCGGCTACGTGCTGCGCCGGATCGTGCGTCGCGCGCTGCGCCACGGCTACAAGCTCGGGCGGCGCGAACCGTTCTTCCACCGGCTCGTCGACGACCTCGATCGCGTGATGGGCGACGCGTATCCCGAGCTGCGCGCCGCGCGCGAACGCGTCGCGCAGGTGCTCGCGCAGGAGGAGGAGCGCTTCGGCGAGACGCTCGAGAACGGCATGGCGATCCTCGACGCCGCGCTCGCCGGGCGACCCGAGCGGCTCGACGGCGAGACCGCGTTCAAGCTCTACGACACCTACGGCTTTCCGCTCGACCTCACCGCCGACGTCTGCAGGGAGCGCGGCGTGGCCGTCGACGAGGCGGGCTTCGAGCAGGCGATGGAGCGCCAGCGCCGGCAGGCGCGCGCGGCCGGCAAGTTCCGCGCCGAGGCGGCGCTCGACTACGAGGGCGAGCGGACGTCCTTCCACGGCTACGACCTGCTCGACGTCGCCGACGCGCGTGTCGTCGCGCTGTACGTCGGCGGAACGTCGGTGAAGCGGATGTCGGCGGGCGACCACGGCGTCGTCGTCCTCGATCGCACGCCGTTCTATGCGGAGTCCGGCGGGCAGGTCGGCGACTCGGGCGTGCTCGCGTCGAAGGACGGCGCGGTGCGCTTCGAGGTCGACGACACGCAGAAGATCCGCGCCGAGGTCTTCGGGCATCACGGCACGCTGAAGGCGGGCGCGCTCGCGATCGGAGACCGGCTCGACGCGTCGGTCGACGCCGCGCGCCGCGCGAGCACGATGCGCAACCACTCGGCCACGCACCTGATGCACAAGGCGTTGCGCGAGGTGCTGGGCACGCACGTGCAGCAGCGCGGATCGCTCGTCGACGCCGACCGCACGCGCTTCGACTTCGCGCACAACGCACCGTTGTCCGACGACGAGATCCGGCGCATCGAGACGATCGTCAATCGCGAGGTGCTGCAGAACGAGCCGACGCAGGCGCGCGTCATGCCTTTCGACGACGCGGTGCGCGGGGGGGCGATGGCGCTGTTCGGCGAGAAATACGGCGACGAGGTGCGCGTGCTCGACATCGGCAGCTCGCGCGAGCTGTGCGGCGGAACGCACGTCTCCCGCACCGGCGACATCGGCCTGTTCAAGGTGGTCGCCGAGGGCGGCGTCGCCGCCGGCGTGCGCCGCATCGAGGCGATCACCGGCGAGAACGCGGTGGCCTGGGTGCAGGCGCTCGACGCGCGGACGAAGGAAGCGGCCTCGATGCTCAAGGTCGCGCCGGGCGAGCTGGTCGCGCGCATCGGCCAGTCGCTCGAACACGTGCGCACGCTCGAGAAGGAGATCGCGCGCCTGAAGTCGAAGCTCGCCAGCTCGCACGGCGAGGACCTCGCCGAGCAGGCGGTGGAGGTCGACGGCATCAAGGTGCTGGCGGCCACGCTCGACGGCGCCGACGCGAAGACGCTGCGCGAGACGATGGACCGCCTGAAGGACCGGCTGCAGCGCGCCGCGATCGTGCTGGCCGCGATCGACGGCGCGAAAGTGAGCCTCATCGCGGGCGTCACCCCGAACGCCACCGCGAAGGTCAAGGCCGGCGAGCTGGTCAACTTCGTCGCGCAGCAGGTCGGCGGCAAGGGCGGCGGGCGGCCCGAGATGGCGCAGGCGGGCGGCAACGAGCCGGCGCGGCTGCCGGCGGCGCTGGCGGGTGTCGCCGACTGGGTGCGCGAGCGGGCCTGAACGCATGGCGGGACCTGCGCCCGACGCGGCACCGAAGAGCCGGCGCGCCTTCGCGCACGAACTGCTCGCCCGCATCGACGCGATCGCGGCGCTCGGCCCGTTGCCGCGCGTGGCCGCGGTGCATCTTCCGCTCGCCGCCGAGGAAGGCTCGCGCGAATCGGAGTTCTGCGGCGTCGAGCTCGACGACGGATCGATCGGCCTGTCGTTCCTGCTGCTCGGCGACACCTTCGCGCGGCTGCGCGACGGCGATCCCGCCGCAGCGCTGCGCGGCCGGCCCGCGCTCGAGCTCGCGCGCGCATACCTCGACGACGATCCGGTGCGCCGCACGCTCGGCTTCGCCGCGATCAACGCGATCTCGCAGCGCTTCTTTCGCGAATCCGGCTACGCGCTCGACACGGCGACCGATTCGATCGGCTCGCTCGATCCGCAGCCGGGCGAGCGCATCGGCATGGTCGGCCTGTTCGGCCCGCTGGTGCCGCGCATCGTCGACGCCGGCGCCTCGCTCGTCGTGCTCGAGCTGCAGAGCCGGCTGGCGGGCGACCACGACGGCTGGCGCGTGACGCTCGACCCCGCCGAGCTCGCCGGCTGCGGGAAGGTGCTGAGCACGACGACGGTGCTGCTCAACGACACGCTCGACCGCGTGCTGGGCGCGGCGCGCGGCGCGCGCTGGCTCGCCCTCGTCGGCCCCGGCGGCGGCTGCGTTCCCGACGAGCTGTTCGCGCGCGGCGTCACGCTGCTGGGCGGCACGACGATCGTCGACCGCGCGGGATTCGCCGACGCCGTTGCGCGCGGCGAGGCCTGGGGTCGCCACGCACGCAAGTACGTGATCGCGCGCGACCGGTACCCCGGCTTCGAGGCGCTGGCGGCCGCGGTGCAGCGCTGACCGGCATGCTGCATCCCGACTACCGCTACTGCCCGCGCTGCGCGCAGCCGCTCGTCTCCGGATTGCTCTCCGGGCGCGAGCGCAGCACCTGCCGCGGATGCGGCTTCACGCACTGGAACAACCCGGCGCCGGTCGTCGCCGCGCTCGTGCAGGTGGGCGACGAGATCCTGCTCGCGCGCAACGCGGCGTGGCCGCCGAAGACCTTCGCGCTGATCACCGGCTTTCTCGAGGCCGGCGAGACGCCCGAGCAGGGGATCGCACGCGAGATCAAGGAGGAGACCGACCTCGACGTGCAGAGCCTGAGCCTGATCGGCGTCTACGACTTCGCGCGCAAGAACGAGCTGATCATCGCGTATCACACGATCGCCACCGGCCGGGTGACGCTGTCGGAGGAGCTCGTCGAATACCGGATGGTCGCGCCCGAGCGGCTCAAGCCCTGGCGCGCGGGCACCGGGCTGGCGGTGGCCGACTGGATGCGCGCCCGCGGCCTGCCCGTCGAGTTCGTCGACCTGCCGCGGCGCACCGGCGACGCAGGCTGAGAACGAGCGTCGGCCCGCGCTGCTAGACTCGACGCATTCCCCTTTGCGGTTTTCCCCAGAGAGCGCCCGATGACCGAACCCGTACAGCAATTCGACCGCGAGGTCGACGCGCGCGGGCTGAACTGCCCGTTGCCGATCCTGCGCGCGAAGAAGGCACTGACCGACCTGCCGAGCGGCCAGGTGCTCAAGGTGATGTCCACCGACCCCGGCTCGAAGCGCGACTTCGAAGCCTTCGCGCGCCAGACCGGGCACGAGCTGCTGCGCACCGACGAGGACGGGCGCGAGTGGACGTTCTGGCTGAAGCGGCGCTGAAGCCGCGCCGCTCGCGTCGCCGGGCGGCCGCCTGCGGCTATCGGCTCGGCGTCGGCCTGCTCGTTGACGTCCGCGTCGGCGTCCGACGGTCGGCTCTGCCTTAGCCGAGCCGTGCCCGCTGCTCCTGCAGCTTCGCGCGGGTTGCGCTGAACGCCGACAGCCGCTCGCGTTCCTGCTCCACGACCGCCGCGGGCGCGCGGTCGACGAAACTCGCATTCGCGAGCTTCGCCTGCGCCTTGCCGATCTCGCCTTCGATGCGCGCGATCTCCTTGTCCAGGCGTTGTCGCTCGGCGTCGACGTCGACCTCCACCTTCAGCATCAGCCGCGTCTCGCCGACGACCTGCACCGGGGCGATCGATCCCGACGGCAGCGCGTCGACGATCTCGACCGCGTCGAGCCGCGCGAGCGCGCGCAGGTACGGTGCGAAGGCCGCGAGCCGTTCGCCGTCGCCGGCCGCGACGAGCGGCAGCTTCTGCGCCGGCGAGATGCCCATCTCGCCGCGCAGCGCACGGCAGGCGTCGATCAGCGACTTCAGCTCGACCACCCAGGCCTCTGCCGATTCGTCGATGCGCGCCGCGTCGGCCTTCGGGTACGGCTGCGTCATGATCGACCAGCGCCGCTCGGCCATCGCGCGCTCGAGCGCGGCGCCGGCGAGCTGCTGCTCGCCGCGTTCGCCGTAGCGCATCGCCAGCGGCGCGACCTTCTGCCACAGCTCCTCGGTGACGAAGGGGATGACCGGATGCGCCAGGCGCAGCACGGTTTCCAGCACGCGCAGCAGCGTGCGGCGTGTCGCGCGCGCACGCGCCTCGTCGTCGCCCTGCAGCTGCACCTTGGCGAGCTCGAGGTACCAGTCGCAGTATTCGTTCCAGACGAACTCGTAGATCGCGCGTGCCGCCAGGTCGAAGCGGTAGTCGTCGAAATGGCGTTCCACCTCCGCCTCGGTGCGCTGCAGCTGCGAGACGATCCACCGTTCCAGCGTGCCGAAATGCAGGTAGCCGCCCGGTGCGCACTGCTCGGCGGTGTGCGCGGCGAATCCGTTGTCCCTGCCTGCGCAGTTCATCAGCACGAAGCGGGTGGCGTTCCACAGCTTGTTGCAGAAGTTGCGGTAGCCCTCGCAGCGGCCCAGGTCGAAGTTGATGTTCCGCCCCGGGCCGGCGAGCGACGCGAACGTGAATCGCAGCGCGTCGGCGCCGAAGGCGGGAATGCCGTTCGGATACTCCTTGCGCGTGCGCTTCTCGATCGCCGCTGCCTGCTTCGGGTTCATCAGCCCGGTGGTGCGCTTGGCGACGAGCGCCTCGAGCGCGATGCCGTCGACCAGGTCGATCGGATCGAGCGTGTTGCCCTTGCTCTTCGACATCTTCTGGCCTTCGGCGTCGCGCACCAGCGCGTGCACGTAGACGTCGCGAAAGGGCACCTTGCCGGTGAACGCGAGCGTCATCATGACCATGCGCGCCACCCAGAAGAAGATGATGTCGAAGCCGGTGACGAGCACCGACGACGGCAGGAAGCGCTCGAGGGAGGGCAGGAGATTCGGCCTTCCGTCGCGGAAGGGCTCGTCCGGGTCGACCAGCGTCGAGAAGGGCACGAGCGCCGACGAGAACCAGGTGTCGAGCACGTCGGAATCCTGCACGAGCAGGCCGCTCCAGCCCGCGGCGCGCGCCTTCGCCTGCGCTTCGTCCTCGTTGCGCGCGACGAACACCGTGCCGTCGTGCACCGGCAGGCCGTCGGCGTCGGCCTTGTACCAGGCCGGGATCCGGTGGCCCCACCACAGCTGGCGCGAGATGCACCAGTCCTGGATGTTCGTCAGCCAGTGATCGTAGGTCGCCTTCCAGCTCTCGGGCACGAAGCGGATGCGCCCGTCGGCGACCGCCTCGAGCGAACGCTGCGCGATGCTGCCGCCGGCGAGCAGCGAATCCTCCGGCGACGCCTTGGTCATCGCGACGAACCACTGGTCGGTGAGCATCGGCTCGATGACCGCGTTGGTGCGGTCGCCGCGCGGCACGACCATCCGGTGCGCCTTCACCGACTCGAGCAGTCCGAGCGTACGGAGGTCGTCGACGATCATGCGGCGTGCTTCGAAGCGGTCGTGCCCGCGATAGCGCGGCGACGCGCTGTCGTCGATGCGCCCGTCGAGCGTGAGCACGCCGAGGATCGGCAGGTCGTGGCGCTGTCCCACCGCGTAGTCGTTGAAGTCGTGCGCCGGCGTGACCTTCACCGCGCCGGTGCCGAACTCGCGGTCGACGTAGGCGTCGGCGATGATCGGGATCTCGCGCCAGCCGCGCTCGGCACCGCGCGCCGCGATCGCCTCGAGCGACAGCGAGGTGCCGTCGAAGCAGGGATCGTCGGCCAGGCCCGACAGCGGCAGGCGAACCGTCCTGCCGACCAGCGCCGCATAGCGCTCGTCGTCGGGGTGCACCATCACCGCGGTATCGCCGAGCATCGTCTCCGGACGCGTCGTCGCCACGGTGACCGTGCCGCTGCCGTCGGCGAGCGGGTAGCGGATGTGCCAGAGCTGGCCTTCCTCCTCCTCGCTGACGACCTCGAGGTCGGAGACCGCGGTGAGCAGGTCGGGGTCCCAGTTCACCAGGCGCTTGCCGCGGTAGATGAGCCCCTGCTCGTGCAGGCCGACGAAGACCTCGCGCACGACCTCCGAGAGCTTCGGGTCCATCGTGAAGTACTCGAGCGACCAGTCGGTGGAGGCGCCCATGCGGCGCATCTGGCGCGTGATCGTCGAGCCCGACTCGTGCTTCCATTCCCAGACGCGTTCGACGAACTTCTCGCGCCCGAGGTCGTGTCGCGTGATGCGCTGCGCATCGAGCTGGCGCTCGACGACGATCTGCGTCGCGATGCCGGCGTGGTCGGTGCCCGGCAGCCACAGCGTGTTGTCGCCGCGCATCCGGTGGTAGCGCGTGAGCGCGTCCATCACCGTCTGGTTGAACGCGTGCCCCATGTGCAGCGTTCCGGTGACGTTCGGCGGCGGCAACTGGATCGAGAACGACGGCGCGCCTTCGGTGTCGCCGGCGGCGAAGTAGCCGCGCGACTCCCACAGCGGATACCAGAGCGCTTCGATGGCGGCGGGCTCGAAGCTCTTGGCGAGTTCGCTCGCCGCGGCGGGTGCGCCGGCCTCGTCGGAAGCGGCGGGGGACGGACGGTCCGAGGGTCGGGCAGTGGTCATGGCGTGTGGATGGCGTATCGCGATCGATTCAGCGGTCGACGAAAGGGCGCGCTCCGGCGATCTCGTCGTGCACGCGGGTGAGTTCGTCGGTCACGGCGCGCGCGACCAGGTCGCGCACGAGCTGCCCGAGCGTCAGGCGCAACTCGGCGGCGAGCGATTCGGTCGCGCGCGCGAGCACCGCGTCGAGCCCGGCCTGCATCTCGTCGTCGATCAGTGCCTCGGAGCGACCGAGCAGCCGCTCGAGCACGTTCTCCTGCACGCGCAACGCGAGCTGCCCCCAGTCGACGTCGGTGAGCGCATGCGGCAGCTCGGCGGCGTCGTATCGCGGCAGCTCGACGATCTCGTCGAGCACCGGGATCGCGTCGTCGCCCGCATCGGCAGTCGTGTCGGCGGCGGCGCGAAGTTGCGCGACCAGGCGCTGCAGTTCGTCGTCGCTGTCCATCAGGCCGCGCTCGTGCCGGCGACGTCGTGCCGCGTCATGGGATGGCCGCGATCGCGATAGAAGCGCCAGCGCTCGCGCGCGGCGCTGCGGTCGTCCTCGTCGATGCCGACGATCTCGATGAGGCGCTCGAAGCGCGCGAACATCGGCGGCCGCAGCCTGCCCAGGTTCACCAGCACGTCGTGCGCGTCGGTGTCGACGGCGGTGTGCGCGAGCACGATCGGCGTGCGTGGCGCGAGCGGGTCGCCGGCGCGCACGTGCGGAACGAAGTCGGCCGGCGGATCGGCCCACAGCAGGCGGTCGAAGGCATCGAGCCGCGCCTCGTCGTCGCACCAGACGAGCACCGGGCGCCGGGCGCGATAGACCTTGCGTACCAGCCGGCAGCCGTAGGCGAGCTTGTCGGGCGCGTTGAAGTGGAAGTCGACGCGCGTCATGCCGGCGGGCAGGGTTTCAGTTCGCGCCGCCTTCCGCGCGTGCGAGCACGAAGCGCGTGAGCAGCGGAACCGGCCGCCCGCTCGCGCCCTTGTTCGCGCCCGAGCGCCAGGCGGTGCCGGCGATGTCGAGGTGCGCCCAGTCGTAGTCCTTCGTGAAGCGCGCGAGGAAGCAGGCGGCGGTGATGGAACCGGCTGGCCGTCCGCCGATGTTGGCGATGTCGGCGAAGGGCGACTTCAGCTGCTCCTGGTAGGCCTCGTCGAGCGGCATGCGCCAGCAGGTGTCGGCCACCTCGGCGCCGGCCGCCTGCAGCTCGCCCGCCAGCGCGTCGTTCGGCGAGAACAGCCCCGAGTGATGGTGGCCGAGCGCGATGACGCAGGCGCCGGTGAGCGTGGCGACGTCGACCACCGCGGCCGGAGAGAAGCGCTTCGCGAATTCGAGCGCATCGCAGAGGATCAGGCGACCCTCGGCGTCGGTGTTGAGGATCTCGACCGTCTTGCCCGACATCGTGGTGACGATGTCGCCGGGCTTCGTGGCGCGGCCGCTCGGCATGTTCTCGGTGGTGGGCACGATGACGACGAGGTTGATCTTCGCCTTCATCTCGGCCACGGCGCGCATCGTACCGAGCACCGACGCCGCGCCGCACATGTCGAACTTCATCTCGTCCATCTCGGGCGCCGGCTTCAGCGAGATGCCGCCGGTGTCGAAGGTGATGCCCTTGCCGACGAGCACGACCGGCGGCTGCTTGGCGCGCGCGCCCTGGTAGCGCAGCACGATCAGCCTGGGCGGCTGCTCGGAGCCGCGCGCGACGGCGAGCAGCGCGCCCATCTTCAGCGCCTGCATCTGCTTCTGGTCGAGCACCTCGCACTTGAGGCCGAGCTCGCGGGCCATCTTCTTCGCCGTGTCGGCGAGGTAGCCGGGCGTGCAGACGTTCGACGGCAGGTTGCCGAGGTCCTTCGCGAGGTCGACGCCGTTGGCGATGGCGACGGCGCGTTCGACCTCGCGCGCGACGCCGTTCGCGCCCGCGCGCTCGATCGCGAGCGCGACGCGCTTCGGGCGCCGCGGCTTCGGATCGGGCTCGCTCTTCATGGAATCGAAGCGGTATCCGAGGTCGCGGCCGGCGAGCACCTGCACGCGCAGCTTCCACGCGAGCGCGCGCCCGGCGACCGGCACGTCGTGCAGCAGCGACAGCGCGTCGTCGGCGGCGAACTGGCCGGCCGCCTTGTACGCGGCGCGCACGGCGTCGAGATAGGCCTTCTCGTTCGCTTCCTCGCCGTCGCCGAAGGATGCGAGCACCACGCGCGCGATGCCGCCGTCCAGATGCGCCGACAGGGTGGAGCCGGCCTTCTTCGCGAGATCGCCCGAGTCGAGCAGGCGCGAAAGGCGGCCGCCGTTCGCCTCGTCGATCGCCTGCGCAGCGCCGCCGCACAGCCGGCCGTCGAGCACCGGAATCAGCGCGCAGCCTGCGCGCGAGCGTGCGGCGGCGGAAGTCGTTGTGCTAAATTGCATCGCTTCGTCTTTCTTCTCGAGAGTCGACCGGCGGATTATACGAGGGTCGTCCCGCGATGCTGTTCGAGAAAGCACTGCGACGAGACCTGCTGAACCTCGCCGGGGTCGTGTTCGCGACGCTGTTCGTCATCATGCTGACGACGTCGCTGATCCGGTTCCTCGGTCGCGCGGCGAGCGACCGCGTCGACACGGCGAGCGTACTGCCGCTCATCGCCTTCAATGCCATCAACGTGCTGCCGGTGCTGCTCGTGCTCACCGTGTACGTGGCCGTGCTGATGTCGCTCACGCGCGCCTTCCGCGATTCGGAGATGGTGATCTGGTTCGCCAGCGGCATGAGCCTCACCGCGTGGATCCGTCCGGTGCTCGGCGTCGCCGTCCCGGTCGCGCTGCTCGTGACGGTCGTCGCCTTCTTCCTCGCGCCGTGGGCGAACCGGCAGGCGAACGAATACCAGCAGCGCTTCGCGCAGCGCGAGGACGTCTCGCAGGTGGCCCCCGGGCGCTTTCGCGAATCGGTCTCCGCCAATCGCGTGTTCTTCGTCGAGTCGCTGAACGAGGACGAGACCGAGGTGCGCAACGTGTTCGTCACCCAGGCGCGCGGCGATTCGCTCTCGGTCGTCGTCTCGCGCAGCGGCAGCATCGAGAACCGGACCGACGGCAGCCGTTTCCTCGTGCTCGAGGACGGCCGCCGCTACGACGGCACGCGCGGGCAGGCCGACTTCCGGCTGATGGAGTTCGGGCGCTACGGGCTGCGGCTCGAACCGCGCGAAGCGGTCATCGCCGCGGATCGCGCGAAGTTCAAGCCGACGCGCGAGCTCCTCGCGGATCCGACGCCGCGCAATCTCGGCGAACTCGCCTGGCGCATCAGCCTGCCGGTGTCGACGCTGCTGATGGCGCTGCTCGCGATTCCGCTCGCTTCGATCAACCCGCGTGCCGGGCGTTCGGTGAACCTGCTGGCGGCGCTGCTGATCTACCTCGTCTACAACAACCTGCTCACCGTGTTCCAGTCGTGGATCGGGCGCGAGCGCCTGTCGTTCGGCGTAGGCGTCTGGGTGCTGCACGCGGTGATGCTCGCGCTGGTCGTCTGGTTGTTCCGCCGCCGCACGACGCTGCCGCGGCGCCGTTTCGCGCGCTGGCGCGCGGCGCGCGCATGAGCCGCTCCACGAGGCCGCCGAGCGCGCGGCGCCGCGCGGCGCCGGCCACCGGGTGCACCCGGCGATGAGGATCCTGCGCCGCTACCTGGGCCTGCAGATCGGCGCGGCCGTCGCCTTCGTGCTCTTCGGCTTTCTCGCGCTCTTCGCCTTCTTCGATTTCATCAACGAGCTCGACGACATCGGCCGCGGCGGCTATCGGCTTCCGCACGCGGTGGCCTTCGTGCTGCTCGGGCTCCCGGCGCACGTCTACGAGCTGATGCCGATCGCCGCGCTGATCGGCACGATCTACGCGCTCGCGCAGTTCGCGTCGAACTCGGAGTTCACGGCGATGCGCGCCGCCGGCCTCGGCCGTCGCCAGGCGCTGTCGACGATCGCGATGATCGGTCTCGTGTTCGCCCTGCTCACCGCGCTGGTCGGCGAAGGACTCGCGCCGCCCGCGGACGCCCTGGCACAGAAGCTGCGCCTGACCTCGATCGGCGCGTCGGCGGGCGGACAGTTCCGTTCGGGACTGTGGCTGAAGGATTCGGTGCGCGACACGGAGGGCGCCGTGGAGCGGCTGCGCTTCGTCAACGTCGGCGAGCTGCTGCCCGACGGAAGCCTGCGCGACGTGCGCGTCTTCGAGTTCGATCCGCAGATGCGCCTGTACGAGCTCGTCGAGGCGCGTGCGGCGCACTACGAGGCCTCGGGCGCGTGGCGGCTCGAGGAGGTCGAGTCGACGCGCTTCGCCGACGCGGAACTGCCGGGCGACGTGCCGCTCGTGCGCACCTCGCAGACGAACGAGGCGCAACGCGCCTGGCAGAGCGAGATCACGCCGGCGCTGCTCGGCGTGCTGCTGGTGCAGCCCGACCGGATGTCCGCGATCGCGCTGTACCGCTACGTGCGCCATCTGCGGGAGAACCGGCAGAATGCCGTGCAGTACGAGATCGCGCTGTGGAAAAAGATCGTCTATCCGCTGGCCGTCATCGTGATGATGGCGCTCGCGCTGCCCTTCGGATACCTGCAGGCGCGCGCCGGGGGCATCGGCTACAAGGTCTTCGCCGGCGTGATGCTCGGGATCGCCTTCCATTTCCTGAACGGCCTGTTCTCGCACCTGGGCCTGCTGCACACCTGGCCGGCGCTCGTCTCGGTGAGCATTCCCAGCATCGCCGCCTTCGTGCTCGCGCTCGGCATGCTCGCCTGGGTGGACCGTACGCGGTGAGCGCCGGCATGCCCTGCGCGCGATCCTTTCCGGCCGGCGAGCCGGGCTGCCCCTCGCGCTTCGCCTTCGCGTCCGGCGGCGCCCTCCGGCCGACGATCGGTCCGCGGACTCCGGGAAATCCCGGATTCCCGATGTCGCAAAAGGCGTGGACGAGCGCCGGGGGGTCGATTAGGATGGCCCCCATTCGAGGAGGAGGAGGGGCAGCGAACGCTGCCGTACTGGCAGCGGTCCCTGCCGTTTCGGCGGCAGTCACTGCCGTTTTCGGGGCGCACAGCGATGTGCGCCCTTTTTCTTGGACCACGGCGGGCCGCTCGCGTGCCGTCGTTTCCGTCCGACTCCGCCGTGCCCGTGCGCGGCGACCCGCAGCAATGACATCGATGTTCGAACGCGCGTTCGGCGATGCCGATCGCGCGCGCCGCAGCTTCTGGATCGCACTGCTCGTGCTCACCGCCCTGCGCGCGTGGTTCGCCGCCGCGCTGCCGATGACGAGCGACGAAGCCTATTTCGTGCAATGGGGGCGCAATCCCGACTGGGGCTTCTACGACCACCCGCCGATGATCGGCTGGTGGCTCGCGCTGCTCGACCGGGTCTCCGACAGCAGCATCGTGCTGCGCCTGCCGGCGCTGGCCGTGCCGCCGCTGGTCGCGTGGACCGGATGGGCGCTGATGCGGCGCCGGGACGAGACGCTCGCCTGGTCGGCGGCCACGCTGCTGCTGCTGGTCCCGCTGAACGCGTGGAACGTCGCGATCACCACCGACATCCCGCTGATGCTGTTCGCCGCGCTCACCGTCGCGCTCTACCTGCGCGCGCAGGCGAGCGGGCGAACGGCGGACTTCCTCTTCGCCGGCATCGCGCTGTCGGGCGCGCTGCTGTCGAAGTACTTCGCCGGCCTGCTCGCGATCGCGCTGTTCGTGCACTCGGTCTGGCGCCCGACGCCCGCATCGCTGCGCGGCCTGGCGTGGATCGTCCTCGGCTCGCTGCCGGCGGCCGCGATCCAGATCGCCTGGAACGTGCAGAACTGCTGGCCGAACGTGATGTTCAATCTCGTCAACCGGCACGGCGGCGCCGGCCTGTCGTGGGAGACGCCGCTGCTGTACGCGCTCGGCGTCGCGTACGTGCTCACGCCGCCGGTGGCGTGGCGGCTGCTGCGCGGCGTTCGCGGCGCCCCGCGCGTCGGCGGCGAAGCGGCGGCGCGCGAGCGCCGGGCGCTGCGCTTCCTCGCGCTGGTTCCGCTCGCCATCTTCGCGGTCCTTTCGCTCGTCAAGACGATCGGCCTGCACTGGCTCGCCAGCTTCGTCTTTCCGGCGGTGCTGTGGTTCGCGCTGACGGCGAGCGCGCGATCGATGGCGCGCGCGCTCGCCTTCGCGTCGTTGTTCGCGCTGCTGCACTGGATCGTCATCGGCGTGCTCGCGGCGCTGCCGATCGAGACCTTCCGCGACTGGAAGAGCTACCCGGGGCTCGTGATGACGGTGCACAACGACGAGCTCGCGGCGGCGCTCGGTCCCTGGCGCGATACGCACACGATCGCCTCCGACGGCTATTCGCCGGCGGTGACGATCGGGCACGCGCTCGGCGAGCACGTGATCGTGTTCGGGCCCGGCACCAGCCACGCCCGGCACGACGACATCCTCACCGACTTCCGTGCGCTCGACGGCAAGGACATCCTGATCGTGCGCAGGCGCGGCGATCGCCTCGACGAATTCGACGCCTACTTCGATCGAACGACGCGCACGACGGTCAATATCCGCGGCGCCGACTTCCACCTGATCGACGGCCGCGGCTTTCGCTACGACGTCTATCGCGACCGCGTGCTCGACGAGGTGCGTCGCCGCTTCTATGCCGTGCCGCGCTGGCTGCCCGGCGACGCGTGCTATTTTTGCGATCGCTATTTCCCCGACCTTGCATGCCGCGCGCCCTGACCCGGGCCGGCGGCGATCCCTTGCGCGCTTCCCGATGAACCTGCAGCAGCTCCGCTTCCTGCGCGAAACCGCGCGCCACGGCTTCAGCCTCACGCGCGCCGCGCAGGCGATCGGAACCTCGCAGCCCGCGCTCTCGCGCGGCATCCTCGAGCTCGAGGCCGAACTCGGCGTCGACGTCTTCGTGCGCCACGGAAAGCGCATCCTCGGCTTCACCGAGCCCGGGCGCGCGGTGCTCGAGCGCGCCGAACGCGTGCTCGCCGAGATCGACGGCATCGAGCGCGTCACCGCCGACTACCGGGCGCGCGACGACGGCGAACTGCGCGTCGCGACGACGCATACGCAGGCGCGCTACGCACTGCCGAACGTCGTCCGCGAGTTCCGCCGGCGCTACCCGGCGGTGCGCCTCACCCTGCTGCAGGGCAGCCCCAGCCAGATCACCCAACTGCTGCTCGCGCGCGAAGTCGACTTCGCGATCGCCACCGAGGTGCCGCAGGACGCCGACGAACTGGTTTCGATCCCCGCCTTCGAGTGGGAGCACGTCGTCATCGTCCCGAAGAAGCATCCGCTCGCCGGCCAGCCGCCGTCGCTGCATGCGCTCGCGCGCCATCCGCTGATCACCTACGTCGAGGAGTTCGCCGGGCGCCGGCGCATCGATCGCGCCTTCGCCGACGCGGGACTGCGCCCCGACATCGTGCTGTCGGCGATCGATTCCGACGTCATCAAGACCTACGTCGACGTCGGGCTCGGCGTCGGCATCGTCACCGGCCTCGCCTACGACCCGAGGCAGGATCGCGGCCTGGCGATGATGCCGGCCGGCGCGCTGTTCGGAATGAACTCGGTCAAGCTGGCGGTACGGCGAGACGCATTTCTGCGCGGCTTCGCACTGAGCTTCATCGAGCTCTTCGTGCCCGACGTCGACCTGCGCGTCTTCGAGCGCTCCATCGAGCCGAAGCGTTCGCTGCGCGTTCGCACCCCCGGGTAATCCCCCACCGCCGGGATGCCCCGGTTCGCCGCGGTCGGACAGGGGGCACACTTATACTTCTGCGGCGGTGCGGCGCTCGCAACGAGGCGCACGCGAACGGGAGTGAAGAACGAGAAATGGGCGTCGCGAACTGGCGCACAGGGGCAGCCGCGATCGCGCTTTTCGTGGCCACCGGATCGATGGCCGCAGAGCAGGTGACACTGAACGTGTCGAGCTGGATGCCTGCCACGCACGTGCTGACGCAGACGGTGAGCAAGTGGTGCGACGAAGTCGCGAAGGCCACTTCGCGCAGGGTCGTCTGCAAGCTCCTTCCGAAGCCGGTGTCGCCGCCGCCGGGAACCTTCGATGCCGTGCGCGAGGGGCTGGCCGACGTCTCCTATTCGGTGCACGGCTACACGCCGGACCGCTACACGCTGTCGCAGCTCGCCGAGATGCCGTTCTCGGGCGATTCGGCCGAGGCGAACTCGATCGCCTACCAGCGCATCTTCGACCGCCACCTGGTGCGGCTCAACGAGCATCGCGGGCTGAAGGTGATCGCCGTGTTCACGCACGGGCCCGGACAGCTGTACACGCTGAAGAAGCCGATCGAATCGCTCGCCGACCTGCAGGGACTGAAATTGCGCGGCGACGGCGGCATGGTCGCGAGCGTCGGCAAGGCGATCGGCGTCAACATCGTGCTCAAGCCGTCGGCCGAAGCGCAGGAACTGCTCGCCTCGGGCGCGATCGACGGCCTGTTCGGCCCGGCCGAGACCATCGACTCGCTGCGCCTCGAGAAGCTCATCCGCTATCGGGTCGTCTTTCCCGGCGGCCTCTACAACACCAGCTTCGCGTTCGTGATGAACCAGGCCACCTGGAACCGGCTCGACGCCGCCGACCAGGCGGCGATCGCGCGCCTGTCCGGCGAGCATGCGGCGCGCATGTTCGGGCAGGCCTGGGACGACGTCGACCGGCGCGCGCTGGCGGCGATGCAGGCGAGCGACGTACGCGCGAACTTCGCCGACCGCGCCTTCGTCGAGGCGGTGCGCGCGCGCACTTCGCCCATCGAACTGAAGTGGATCGCCGAGGCGCGCGCCAAGGGCCTCGAACGGCCCGAGCAGGTGCTGCGCGAGTTCCGCTCGGAGTTGTCCAAGCTGCAGTGACGCGCGGTGCGGACGCGCTTCGCATGCGTGTATAATCCGCGCTCTTCGGGGCGGTAGCTCAGCTGGGAGAGCGTCGCGTTCGCAATGCGAAGGTCGGGAGTTCGATCCTCCTCCGCTCCACCAATCTTTCCCGCAGCTGGATCCGGTTCCGGATCCGGTTCCCGCAAGCACGAATCTTCCGGCGAGGGGCGCTGAGCGGCCGGCTTTCGCCGCGGCGCTCGGTGCGGGCGTTCCGCGGCGGGAACCACGTGTTTCCGCTACATTCCAACCGGGTCGCAGACGCCGACGGACGCCCATCGAGGCTACGCCGCCCGGTCTGCGCGGCCGGGCCAGGCGTCGGACGTTTCTGGAAGAGCCGGGCCGTTTCCTGTGCCCGGTGCTCCGGATCGTCTGCGGCGTCGACGCCCCCCGCTCCGGTCGTGCAGGCGTACGACCGGCTCGACGTCGCGCGCCTCGAAGCCGGCGGCGTCCGCTTGTCCGGGGCGCTGCAACCCGCAAGGAGAACGGGCCGATGACGATGGGAATCCTGCGCAACCGCACCTTCGACGAGATCTCGGTCGGCGACCGCGAGAGCCTGGAGCGCACGCTCACCGCGCAGGACATCCAGCTGTACGCCGTGCTCTCCGGCGACGAGAGCGCGCTGCCGCTCGATCCGTCGATCGCCGCGTCGAGCCGCTTCCATTCGGTGCTGTCGCACGGAATGTGGGCGGGCGCGCTCTTTCCGGGACTCGTCGGCACGCGGCTGCCCGGGCCCGGCAGCACCTATCTCGGCCAGACGCTGCGCTTCGCCGCGCCCGTGCGCGTCGGCGACACGCTCGCGATCAGCGTCGAGGTCGTCGCCCGCGATGCGGCCACGCGCCGCGTGACGCTGCAATGCCGCGCGGTGAACCAGGCGGGCGCGGTCGTCGTCGACGGCGAGGCCGAGGTCGTCGCGCCCGACGAGCGCATCGAGTACTCGCGCGCGGCGCTGCCCGAGGTGCGGCTGTCCGCCGGCAGCGGCGGCTTGCAGCGCCTGCTCGACCATGTCGCCGCCTTCGATCCGATCCGCGTCGCCGTCGTGCACCCCTGCGATCCGCTGAGCCTGTCGGCGGCGCTCGATGCGCGCGACGCGGGCCTGATCGACCCGGTGCTGGTCGCGCCGCCCGCGCGGCTCGAAGCCGCGGCACGCGAAGCCGGCGTCGACCTCGCGGGCGTGCGCATCGAGGCGGTCGCGCACAGTCATGCGGCGGCGGCACGCGCGGTCGAGCTCGCCGCACGCGGCGAGGTCGAGGCGCTGATGAAGGGCAGCCTGCACACCGACGAACTGATGGCCGCGGTCGTCTCGTCCGCCGGCGGGCTGCGCACGAAGCGGCGCATCAGTCACTGCTACCTGATGCAGACGCCCGCGTATCCGCGTCCCTTCGTCATCACCGACGCCGCGATCAACATCGCGCCCGGACTCGAGGCCAAGGCCGACATCGTGCGCAACGCGATCGACCTCGCGCACGTGATCGGCGTCGAGCAGCCGCGCGTGGCGATCCTCGCCGCGGTCGAGACGGTCAGCCCCGCGATGCCGGCGACGCTCGACGCGGCGGCGCTGTGCAAGATGGCCGATCGCGGACAGATCGCGGGCGGCGTGCTCGACGGTCCGCTCGCCTTCGACAACGCGGTCTCGCCGTCGGCGGCGCGCATCAAGGGAATCGTCTCGCCGGTGGCCGGGCAGGCCGACGTGCTCGTGGCGCCGGATCTCGAGAGCGGCAACATGCTCGCCAAGCAGCTCGAGCACATGGGCGACGCATCGAGCGCCGGCATCGTGCTCGGCGCGAAGGTGCCGATCGTGCTCACCAGCCGCGCCGATTCGCGCGAGACGCGCATCGCGTCGTGCGCGATCGCGGGGATGCTCGCGCGGCACTATCGCACGGCGCCGCCCTGATGAGTCGCGCCTGCGTCGATCGCGCGCGGCGCCTCGCGCTGTATGCGCGGCGCATGCCCCGCCGGCGACGCGACGCGGCGCATCGAAGTACGATTCGACTCGTATCCCGGTTCGAGCGCCCCTGCGCCCGTTCCCGCAACGGAGAGCGAAATGGACGAAGAAGCGCTGCAGCAGAGCATCCGCAAGTTCCTGCGCACGGTCGGCGTGCGCTCGCAGCAGGAGATCGAGCAGGCGGTCGCGCAGGCGCGCGCCGACGGCCGCATCGGCGACGCCGATTCCTTTCCGGCGACGATGACGCTCGAGGTCGCGGGGCTGAAGCTGCAGGTGCGCTTCGACGGCGAGATCCGGCTGTCCTGATCGCCTTCGCATCGAAGCGCCTCCGTTGATCGAATCCGCCGACGCGCGCGACGCCGCGCACGCGCTGCGCGTCGCGTTCGCGCTCGCCCTCGGTTCGGCGATCGCTCTCGGGCTGGGGCGCTTCTCGTACGCGCTGCTGCTGCAGCCGATGCGCGACGACCTCGGATGGAGCTACCTGACGGCGGGCGCGATGAACACGGTCAACGCGGCCGGCTACCTGATCGGCGCGTTGCTCGCGCCGCGCTGGCTCGCGAAGCACGATGCGCGTGCGATCCTGCTCGCCGGCGGCGTCGCCGCCTCGGTGCTGCTCGCCGCGCACGGAGTCGTGTTCGCCGACGCGCCGCTCTACGCGTTGCGCCTGCTCACCGGCATTGCGAGTGCGGCGCTGTTCGTCTCGGGCGGCGTGCTCGCGGCGCGCCTGGCGGCTGCGCACCCCGCGCGCGCGGGGCTGCTGCTCGGAATCTATTACGGCGGCACCGGCCTGGGCATCGTCGCGTCGGCGCTGCTCGTCCCGCCGCTGCTCGCGCTCGACGGAACGCACGCATGGCAGCGGGCGTGGATCGCGCTCGGCGCTGCTTCCGCGCTGTCGACCTACGCGATGTCCGCGCCGACGCGTCCGCTCGCCGCCAGGCCCGCGCCTCGCGAGCCGGGGCGCGCCGGCTTCGAATGGCGGCCGTTCTCCTTCGGGCTCGCCGGCTACTTCATGTTCGGCATCGGCTACATCGGCTACATGACCTTCGTCATCGCGCTGCTGCGCGAGCAGGGGCTCGGACACGGGCAGACGATCGCCTTCTTCGTGCTGCTCGGCGTCGGCGTCGTCGCGTCGTCGTGGCTGTGGGCGGGGCTGCTGCAGCGGGCGCGCGGCGGCGAGGCGCTCGGGCTGCTCAACGCGCTGCTCGCGGTCGCCACCGTGCTGCCGGTGCTCAGCGCGCATCCGGTCGCGGTGTTCGTCTCGGGTGCGCTCTTCGGTTGCGTCTTCCTGTCGCTCGTCGCTTCGACGACCGCGCTCGTTCGTCACAACCTTCCCGCGGCGCTGTGGGCGGGCGGCATCGCCGCGTTCACGATCGTCTTCGCGTTCGGACAGATCGTCGGGCCGACCGTCGTCGGCTGGATCGCCGACGCCGCGGGCGGCCTGCAGCGCGGCCTCGGCTTCTCGGCGCTCGCACTCGCGCTGGGCGCGGCGCTGGCCTTTCGCCAGCGGCCGTTGCGCCGGGCCGGCGAGGAAGCGTCGTCGGCGGGTGTTTCATAGCGGTCTCATGGCGGTGCCGCGACCGGCGCTCGCGCTTCGCCGGCGGGCGTCGCCGCCGCCGGTTTGGCGCCGCGGCGCGCGTCGACGATCATTGCGGGATATCGAAGGAGGAACGAAGTTGGACGAAACCGTCTCCCTGCCGGCAATCCTCGGTCGCTCGCGTCCGGCGCTCGCGCGCGCCGTGACGATGTTCGAGAACGATCGCCCGGGCGCCGACGAACTGCATGCGAGCCTCGCCTCGCACCTCGGACGCGCGCACGTCGTCGGCATCACCGGCGCGCCCGGCGCCGGGAAGTCGACGCTCATCGACGCCTTGCTCGGCGCGCTCGTCGCGCGCGGGCGCTCGGTCGCCGTCGTCGCGGTCGATCCGTCGAGTCCGGTGAGCGGCGGAGCGATCCTCGGCGACCGCGTGCGCATGGGCGACGCGGCCTCGCACGACGACGTCTTCGTGCGCTCGCTGTCGTCGCGCGGGCACCTGGGCGGACTGTCGCGCGCGGCCGGCCGCGTCATCGACCTGTTCGACGCGGCCGGCTTCGACGTCGTGCTGGTCGAGACCGTCGGCACCGGGCAGTCGGAAGTCGAGATCCGCGAGTTCGCGGACACGAAGGTCGTCGTCTGCCCGCCGGGACTCGGCGACGAGGTGCAGTCGATCAAGGCGGGCATCCTCGAGATCGCCGACGTCCTTCTCGTCAACAAGGCCGACGCGCCGGCGGCGAAACGCACCTACGACGACATGCGCGCGCTGTCGCGGCTGCGTCGGCGGCCGGAATGGGCGGTGCCGGTGCTGCGTACGGTGGCGACCTCCGGCGAGGGAATCGACGAGCTGGTCGCGGCGCTCGGCGAGCATGCGAAGGCGATGGGCAAGGGAAGCCGGCTCGCGCGGCGCAGCGATGCGCAGACGGACGCGCGGTCGGCGAGCGGTGCATCGGCGGGCGGGGCCGCAGCGCAGGGACGGTCGCCGAACTGCCCGTCGTCGGGGCCGAAGCGCGCGCCGGCGGCGCACGCGAGCGACGACGAGCTCTTCGAGGCGATGCGCGCATGGCGCGCGGCGGGAAAGGGCGTCGCGCTCGCCACCGTCGTGCGCACCTGGGGCTCGTCGCCGCGGGCCGAAGGAAGCCTGCTGGCCGTCGAGCAGGGCGGGGGCTTCCTCGGCTCGGTCTCCGGCGGCTGCGTCGAGGGCGCGGTGATCTCCGGGGCGCTCGAGGTCATCGCCGACGGCAAGCCGCGCATGCTGGAGTTCGGCGTGAGCGACGAGCAGGCGTGGGAGGTCGGGCTCGCCTGCGGCGGAAAGGTACAGGTATACGTCGAGCGCGTGGGCTGAACGGTCGGCCCTAGGTCTCGCGCAGCCGGTTCTTGTCGATCTTGCCGACGACCGTCTTCGGCAGCGCGTCGACGAGCACGACCTGCGCGGGGATCTTGTACGGCGCGAGCCGGCCGCGGCAGTGCTCGACGAGTTCGTCGGCGCTGACCGTGCGACCCGGCGCGAGCGCGACGTACGCGCGCACGATCTCTCCCCGATAGGCATCGGGAACGCCGACCGCCGCCGCCTCGGCCACCGCGGGATGCAGGTACAGCACCTCCTCGATCTCGCGCGGGAACACGTTGTAGCCGGAGACCTTCGCCATCTCCTTCTTGCGGTCCCGGATGAACAGGTAACCGTCGGCGTCGAGCTCGCCGATGTCGCCCGTGTGCAGCCAGCCGTCGCGCAGCGTCTCGGCCGTGACCTCGGGGAGGTTGCGGTAGCCGCTCATCAGCTGCGGGCCGCGAACGCGGATCTCTCCTTTCTCGCCCACGCCGAGCACGCGCGTCGCGTCGTCGGCGTCGACGATCTGGACCTCGGTGAGCGGAAGGGGCAGTCCGACCGAGCCCGGCTTCCGAACGCCGTCCACGGGGTTGAAGCTGACCACCGGGCCCGCTTCGGTTTGTCCGTAGCCTTCGAGCACCGGCGTTCCGGTGGCTTGCTCCCAGCGGCGCAGCAACTCCTCGGGCAGCGCCGCCGATCCCGAGTACGAGAGCCGCAGCGCGGCGAAGGCTTCGCGCGTGAACGCGGCGTGGTTCAGCAGCCCGGTGAACAGCGTGGGGCTGCCGGCGAAGATCGTGATGCGTTCGCGCGCGAGCGCGTCGAGCACCGCCTCCGGCGTGTAGCGCGGCAGCAGCACCAGCGTTCCGCGCGCCAGCGCCATGTTGTGCAGGCACATCGAGACGGCATAGACGTGGAACAGCGGCATCACGCACAGCAGCCGCTCGGCGCCGGCGTGCGTGGGCAGCAGTGCTTCGCGCTGCAGGACGTTGGTGGCGACCGCGCCGTGGCGCAGGTTCACGCCCTTCGAGCGTCCGGTGGTGCCGCCGGTGTACTGCAGCGTCGCGAGCTCGTTGGCGCCCGGCAGTGGTTCGGGCAGCCGCAGGCGCGCGTCGTCGCGCCACTGCAGCAGGCGACGGCCGTCGCCGCCGATGCGGATCCGGTGCTCGATGCCGAACTCGTCGGCCAGCGCTTCGATGCGCGGCGCGTGCTCCTGCGCGTAGACGACCGCGTGCAGTTGCGCGTCGGCGAACAGCGGACGCAATTCGTGTTCGGTGTACAGCGGGTTCATCGGCACCGCCTGCGCGCGCGCGGCGTGCACGCCGAAGAGCGCGATGCAGGTGTCGATCGAATTGCCGAGCACGATCGCCACGCGGCGGCCGCGCGCCCCGAGCCCGAGCAGCTCGTGCGCGAAGCCGGCGACGCAGCGCAGGTATCCGGCGTAGCCGAGGCGCTCGTCGCCGCAGACGAGCGCTTCGCCGTCGGGCGCGAGCCGGGCGGCGTCGTCGAGCATGTGGACCACGCTGGGGTAGCGGGTGAGGGCGTTCGTGTCGGACATGCGGGGGACCCCGTTCTCGGAGCGGCAGATCGTACTCTGCGCAATCGTGAGGGATCATATGCGCGGGTCGCCCCGCCTTCCCGCAGTCACGGACGACTGCCACCGACACGCCCGAGCTCCGATGAATCGATCCGAGAAGGAAGCTGCCCCGACACCGCGCATCGAACGGCGCTTCGTCGACGTGCCCGCCGGCACGATCCACTGCGCGAGCTGCGGGGTCGGCCCGCCGGTCGTGCTGCTGCACCAGACGCCTCGTTCCTGGGACGAGTTCCGCGACGTGCTGCCTTTGCTCGGCCGGCGCTTTCGTGCAATCGCGATCGACACGATCGGTTTCGGCGACTCCTCGCGTCCGCCGCTCGCCGACGATTCGATCGAGCGATGGGCCGAAGTCGTCGTGCAGCTGCTCGATGCGCTCGACATCGATCGCACGGTGGTCGTCGGGCATCACACCGGCGCAGCGATCGCGATCGAGCTGGCGGCGCAACATGCGCGGCGGGTGCAGGCCGCCGTGCTGTCGGCGCCGCCCTTCGTCGATGCCGCGTACCGGGCCTCGCACACCGGCCCGCCGGCGGTCGACCACGTCGAGCGGCGTGCCGACGGCGCGCATCTCGGCGAGCTGTGGCGCATCCGGCAGCCGTGGTATCCGGCCGGCGACATCGACCTGCTCGAGCGCTTCGTCGCCGACGCGATCAAGGCGGGTCCGCGTGCGTCGCACGGACACACCGTGGTCGCGCGCTACCGGATGGAAGAGCGCCTGCCGCGCATCGGCTGTCCGGCGCTCGTCGTCGCGCCCACCGACGATCCGCACGCGTGGCCGCGCGCACGGCCGGTCGCCGACGCGATCGCGGGCAGCCGCCTGCTCGAGGTTCCGGGAGGCATGGTGCCGCTGCCCGACCAGATGCCGGGCGAATTCGCCCGGATCGTCGCCGACTTCGTCGACGCGCTGCCGGTGTGCGCCGGATAGCCCGCATCGGCGCACGTGCATGCGGCGTTTCGAGTCGGACGATCGATTCCCGATCCGATGAACTCAACCCGCGCAGGCGACGGCCTGCGCGGTGTCGTCGTGTTGCGCCAGCGGCAGGGCTTCGCCGATCGCCGGGCCGACGAGGATCACGCCGGGGACACCCGCAGCGAGGTCGAGCGCGCCTGCCGCCAGTGCGCGCAGCGTGGATAGCCGGCGGAGTTCGCCCGCCTGGCTGGCTGCCTGCACGACCGCGGCCGGAGTGTCGCCGGGCAGGTGCCGCAGCAGCTTCTGCGCGATCGACTCGATCCGGCGCATGCCCATGTAGATCGCCAGCGTGGTGCCGCTCCCGCACAGCGCGGCCCAGTCGGGATCGCCGTGGTCGGCGGTGTGCGCGGTGACGAAGCTGATGCCGTGACAGTGGTCGCGGTGGGTGAGCGAGACGCCCAGCGAGGCTGCGGCGGCGAAGGCGGCGCTGACGCCGTTGATGATCTTCACCGGCACGCCGGCCGTGCGCAGGAAGGCGATCTCTTCGCCGGCGCGGCCGAACAGCAGCGCGTCGCCCCCTTTCACGCGCACCACGCGCAGGCCTTGCAGCGCGTAGCGGCGCATCAACCGGCAGATGAAGGCCTGCGGCGTGGCGCGACTTCCGCCGCGCTTGCCGACGCGGACCACGCGGGCTTGCGGGGCGAGCTCGACGATGTCGGGGTTGACCAGCTCGTCGAGCAGCAGCACCTCGGCCGCGGCCAGTGCGCGCACCGCCCCGAGCGTGAGCAGTTCGAGAGCGCCCGGCCCGGCGGACAGCAGTACGACTTCTTCCGGGATGCGGCGGGGAGAGGTGGTGGTCGTGGGCGTCGCCATCGATGTCTCCGGAAGCTTCACGGGTGTCCTGCGCCGGTCGCCGGATGGGCGAGCCGCGCGAGCTGTGGCAGGCAGGAGCCGCAGACGCTGCCGCAGCCCAGGCGTCGCTCGAGCGCGGCCACGTCGGCACCGTTGCGGACTTCGGCGCGGATCGCCGATTCGGTGACGCGGCGGCAGACGCAGATCACCGGGTCGCGCGCGACTTCGGCCAGCGCCGAGAACGCGGCGAGCCGCGGACGGCGCCAGGGATCGCCCGAAAGCGCAGCGCGCAGCAGCGCCTCGCCGCCGGGTTGCGCGTCGCTCCACAGCAGGCCGTCGACGAAGCTGTCGCTGCCCGCGCTTCGCCAGGCCACGCGCCTGAGCAGGCCGCGGCCGGCGTCGCGGTACTCGAGCGTGTCCGCGCCGGCCGTGAGCGAGAGCGCCTCGTCCAGCGCGGCCAGCCAGTGCGCCGGCATGGTCTCGGTCGCGGCCGCGCGCAGCACGATCCATGCGATGTCTTCGGCTGCGTCGGCATCGGCAACCGCCTGCAGCGAGATGCCGGCGTAGCCGCAGTCCGCGAGCAGCGGCTGCAGTGCGCTGCGCATGGCGAGCGCGTCGCCGCGGCGCGCGGCGAGCAGGTGCCAGCCGAAGTCCGTCTTGTCCACGCGCACCGCCGCGTGCTTGAGCTCGGGCTGGCGCGAGCGCGCATCGATCGCCGGCTGGCTGACTTCGTTGATGCCGCCGCTGGACAGGTGTTGTCCGCTCCAGTGCATCGCGGCGAACACGGTGCCCGAAGCGACCTCGTCGGACAGCTCCAGCGGCAGCACCAGTTCGCCGCGCCTGCTGGTCACGCGCACCAGCTCGCCGGCCTTCAGGCCGCGGCGCGCGGCATCCTGTGCACGCATGCGCAGTCCGGGCTCGGGACTGTGCGCGAACAGCCGCGGCACGCGACCGGTGCGCGACATGCCGTGCCACTGATCGCGCAGGCGGCCGGTGAGCAGCCGCAGCGGAAAGCGCGCGGACGCCTGCTCGGCGACGGGCTCGTACGGTGTCGGGTGGAAACGCGCACGGCCGTCCGCGGTGGCGAACACGCCGTCCTCGTAGCGTCGCGCCTGTGCGCGACCTCGCCCGGCGGGGAACGGCCATTGCTGCGGGCCTTCGTCTTCCAGGCGCGCGTAGTCGATGCCGCCGATGTCGAGGTCGCGACCGACGGTGAGCGCGCGGTGCTCGTCGAAGATCGCCGCGGGCGCATCCGCCTCGAACAGCGGCGCGGGGCCCGGCGCGGCCCGTTGCGCCTCGATCCGGCGCGCCACTTCGCGCGCGATCCACCAGTCGTGCTTCGCCTCGCCCGGCGCTGCGACCGCCGCGCGCACGCGCGAGATGCGGCGTTCGGAATTGGTGACCGTGCCGTCCTTCTCGCCCCAGGTCGTCGCCGGCAGCAGCGCGTCGGCGAAGGGCACGGTGTCGGTGTCGCGGAACGCCTCCTGCACGATGACGTACTCGGCGCGTCGCAGGGCCTCGCGCACCGGGCCGATGTCGGGCATCGAGTGCGCGGGATTGGTGCAGGCGATCCACACCGCCTTGACCTTTCCGCAGCGCAGGCCTTCGAACAGCTCCACCGCCGTCAGCCCGGGACGGGGCGACAGCGTGCCCGGCGCAAGCTTCCACAGTGCTTCCACCTCGGCCCGATGCGTCGCATCGGTGATCCTGCGGTGCGCGGCCAGCATCGTCGCCATGCCGCCGACTTCGCGCCCGCCCATCGCGTTCGGTTGCCCGGTCAGCGAGAACGGCCCGGCGCCGGGCCGGCCGAGCTGGCGCGTGGCCAGGTGCAGCTGGATCAGGGCCAGGTTCTTGTCGGTGCCGTGCGCGGACTGGTTCAGTCCCATGCAGTACAGCGACAGTGCCGCGGGGCTGCGGCCGAAGCATTCGGCGGCGGCCACCAGGTCGTCGGCGGGGATGCCGCAGATCTCCGCCGACATGCGCGGTGTGTACTCGCGCAGCAGCGATTTCAGTTCGGCGAATCCCGTCGTATGCGCGGCGATGAACGCGTCGTCCAGCAGTCCTTCCCAGACCAGGTGGTGCAGCATGCCGTTGAACAGCGCCACGTCGGTGCCCGGCTGGATCGGCAGGTGCAGGTCGGCCATCGCCGCGGTGTCGGTGCGACGCGGATCGACGACGATCCAGCGAACGGAGGGGTCGCGTGCCTTCGCATCCTGCAGCCGGCGCAGCAGCACAGGGTGCGCGCAGGCGGCATTGCTTCCGGCGAACAGCACCGTCTTCGCGTGCTCGAGGTCGTCGTAGCAGGTCGGCGGGCCGTCGGCGCCGAAGGCCAGCTCGTAGGCCGTGACCGCGCTGGACATGCACAGGCGCGAGTTGGTGTCGATGTTGTTGGTGCCGATCAGGCCTTTCGCCAGCTTGTTGAAGACGTAGTAGTCCTCGGTCAGCAACTGGCCGGAGAGGTAGAAGGCGACCGCGTCCGGGCCGTCGCGCTCGACGATGCGTGCCAGCCGCTCGGCCACGGTGTCCAGGGCGAAGTTCCAGTCGACCGGCCGGCGGACGTCCTCGCGCGTGGCGCGCAGCTCCGGGCGCAGGACACGGCCGTGCAGGCTGCGCGCGCTGTCGGCCAGTGCGCGACCCTTGCTGCACAGGCGGCCGAAGTTCGCCGGGTGCGCCGGATCGCCTTCCACTGCGGTGATGCGCTCGCTGCCGCGTGCGTCGCGCTCGCTGTGGACCAGCACGCCGCAGCCGACGCCGCAGTAGCAGCAGGTCGAAGGCGTGCTGCGTCGCTCGACCGCGCCGTCGATGGCGCGCGTGCCGTCCGTCATGCCGTGGCTTCGCCTGCGGTCGCGGTCTGCGACAGCGACAGCCAGACGATGCCGTCGCGCAGCTCTACCGCATGGCTGCGCGCGCAGCCGACGTCGGGCGCGCAGGCCTGGCCGCTGTCGAGCCGGATGATCCAGCCGTGCAGCGGGCAGGTCACGGTATCGCCGCTGACGATGCCCTGCGACAGCGGTCCGCCCCTGTGCGGGCAGCGGTCGGCCAGCGCGAACACGCGATCGGCGGCGGGGCGGAACAGCGCGATGTTGCCGCCGTCGTACTGCAGGACGCGCGCGCCGAGCACGGGGATCTCGTCGATCGTGCACACGCGCACCCAGCTGTCGGTGCCGGTCATGGCCGATCCTCCAGCGTCGCGGCGACCCGCTCGCCGGATGCCGACCGGGTCAGCGTGAGCGCGGCGTACTCGTGCTTGTGCGCGCCGGCGATGCGCGCGGCCCACGGGTCGGGCAGCCCCTCGAGCGCGTACAGCAGGCGTTCGAACAGCGCGCGCCGGCCGGCGTCGTCGTCGATGACCTTGCGCTTGACGTAGTCGAGGCCGACGCGCTCGATGTAGTGCACCGTGCGTTCGAGGTAGTAGGCCTCCTCGCGGTACAGCTGCAGGAAGGCGCCGGTGTATTCCTTCACCTCGTCGGCGGTCTTCACCTTGACCAGGAAGCGCGCGACCTCGGTCTTGATGCCGCCGTTGCCGCCGACGTGGATCTCCCATCCCGAGTCGACCGCGATGATGCCGACGTCCTTGATGCCCGACTCGGCGCAGTTGCGCGGGCAGCCCGAGACGGCCAGCTTGACCTTGTGCGGGCTCCACATGTTGGCGAGCATCGTCTCCAGTTCGATGCCCAGGCCCGTGCTGTCCTGCGTGCCGAAGCGGCAGAACTCGCGGCCCACGCAGGTCTTCACCGTGCGGATCGACTTCCCGTAGGCGTGGCCGGAGGGCATGCCGAGGTCCTTCCACACGTCGACCAGGTCCTCCTTCTTCACGCCGAGCAGGTCGATGCGCTGGCCGCCGGTGATCTTGACCATCGGGATCGCGTACTTGTCGGCGACGTCGGCGATGCGGCGCAGTTCGGCGGCGTTGGTCACGCCGCCCTTGATCTGCGGAATCACCGAGAAGGTGCCGTCCTTCTGGATGTTGGCGTGCGCGCGTTCGTTGACGAAGCGGCTCTGCGGGTCGTCCACCGCTTCGCGCGGCCAGGTCGAGAGCAGGTAGTAGTTGATCGCCGGGCGACAGGTGGCGCAGCCGTCGGGCGTGCGCCATTCCATGAAGGCGTAGGCCTGCGCGTGGCTGACCAGGTGATGCCGGCGGATCGCCTGGCGCACCTCGCCGTGGGTCAGCGAAGTGCAGTCGCAGACCGCCTTCGTCCTGGGCGTTTCCTGGAAGTTGGAACCCAGGCAGTTCATCAGGATCTGCTCGACCAGCCCGGCGCACGAACCGCAGGAGCTGGCGGCCTTCGTGTGCTTCTTGACCTCGTCCACGGTGAACAGGCCCTTCTCGCGCACCGCCTTGATGATCGTGCCCTTGGTCACGCCGTTGCAGCCGCAGACCTCGTCGGAGTCGGCCATCGTGGCGGCACGGTCCTGGCCGCCGGTGCCGCCGCCCGGCGCGGTTTCGCCGAAGGCGAGAGTGCCGCGCCGGTCGCCGATGACGCTGGCGTCCTTGATCTGCTGGAAGTACCAGGCGGCGTCGCCGGTATCGCCGTACAGGCAGGCGCCGACCAGCCGGTCGTCCTTGATCACCAGCTTCCTGTAGCGGCCGCCGGACGGGTCGGAGAGCACGATCTCCTCGGTGCCCTCGTCGCCCATGAACTCGCCGGCCGAGAACAGGTCGATGCCGGTGACCTTGAGCTTGGTCGAGACGGTCGAACCCTTGTAGATGCCGATGCCGTAGTGGGACAGGTGGTTGGCGCAGATCTTCGCCTGCTCGAACAGCGGTGCGACCAGGCCGTACGCGACGCCCCGGTGGCTGGCGCACTCGCCCACCGCGTACACGCGCGGATCGTAGGTCTGCATGGTGTCGTTGACGACGATGCCGCGATCGCAGTGGATGCCGGCGGCCTGCGCGAGCGCGGTGTTGGGACGGATGCCGGCGGCCATCACCACCAGGTCCGCCGGGATCTCCTCGCCGTCGGAGAAGCGCACCGCGACGACCTCGCCGGCGTCGTTGCCGACGATCCCGGTGGTCGACGTATCGAGCCGGAAGTCGAGACCGCGCGCGGCCAGCGACTGTTCCAGCAGTTCGCCGGCCACCGGATCGAGCTGGCGGTCCAGCAGCCAGCCGCCGAGGTGCACGACGGTCACGTCCATGCCGCGCAGCTTCAGCCCGTTGGCCGCCTCCAGGCCGAGCAGGCCGCCGCCGATCACCACCGCGCGCTTCTTCACTCTCGCGGTGTCGATCATCACCTGCGTGTCGTGGATGTCGCGGTAGCCGATCACTCCCTTCAGGTCCTTGCCCGGGATCGGCAGGATGAAGGGCAGCGAGCCCGTGGCCAGCAGCAGCCGGTCGTAGCCGGCCTGCGTGCCGTCGGCGGCGATCACGTTGCGGCGGGCACGGTCGATCCGCGTGACCTCCTTGCCGAGATGCAGGGTGATGCCGTTGTCGGCGTACCAGGACAACGGGTTGAGCACGATCTCGTCGAACTGCTGCTCGCCGGCCAGCACGGGCGAGAGCAGGATGCGGTTGTAGTTCGGATGCGGCTCGGCGCCGAACACGGTGATCTCGTACATCTCCGGCACCAGCTTCAGCAGCTCTTCGAGCGTGCGGATGCCGGCCATGCCGTTGCCCACAACTACCAGTCTCGGCTTCATCGTCATCGGTTCTCGCTGGGTCGACCCGAGGGTCGTCGAGTGAATCTCCACAGGGGAGCGGACGCGGCTTCGCGCCCGCGGTTATTGCAATGCAATATGCGTGCCGGACCGATGTGGGGGCGCCGGAAGCACCGTGTCGGCGTCTCGGCGAAGGTGTGGCCGCGCGAGGAGAGGATTCGCCGCGCTGCGCTGCACGATCAGGGTGCGTGCGTGGTGTGTTTCTGGTGCATGCGCTCGCCGGCGCCGCCGCCTGCCGCGTTCGCTCGTACACCGCGCAGGCGCCGCTCGCGAGCGCCTGCGCGATCACCGATGCGCGACCGAACCCTTCACCCGCTCGCGCCGCCCGGCGAAGCACTCGCTTCGAAAGCGGCCAGCACGCGCTCCGGATGCAGCGGCAGGCGGAACAGCGGCTCCAGCGGCAGTCGCCCCTGCGGATCGATCGCGCGAATCACCGCATTGACGATCGCAGGGGCCGCCGCGATCGTCCCGCCTTCGCCGATGCCGCGCACGCCGAGCGGGTTGGTCGTGGCCGGGCAATCGGCGTGTTCGAGCCGGATGCGCGGCGCTTCGGGAGCCGTCATGACCAGGTATTCGGCCAGCGTCCCGGTGAGCGGCTGACCGTGCGCGTCGTGCACCATCTCGGCGTACAGCGTTCCGCCGATGCCTTCCACGACGCCCCCGACGACCTGGCCTTCGACGATCGCCTGGTTCAGTGCGCGGCCCGCGTCGTGCACGACGTAGTAGTCGAGGACACGAACGAATCCGGTGGTCGGCGACACTGCCACCTGGGCCGCGTGCACCGACACGCCGAAGGTCAGCACGTTTCCGGTGTCGTAGATGCATTCCTCCTGGAGGGCGCTGCCGCCTTCGAAGAGACGGCCACCGGGCAGCACTGCGCGCGCGATGTCCGCGAGGACGAGTCCCGTGCGTGCACCGTCGCGGATCACCGCGCCGTCGACGATCGTCAGCGACTTCGCGTCGCAATCGAGCAGCCGCGCCGCGCAACCGAGCACGCGATCCCGCAGCCGTGCGGTTGCGGCGGCGACCGCGTTCGCTCCGACCACTGCGCCCCTGCTCGCGAAGGCACCCCGACCGAAGGGCAGCAGGTCGGTGTCGCCCAGTCGCACGTCGACCTTCTGCAGCGGGACGCCGAGGCCCTCCGCGCAGACCTGGGCGTAGGAGGTGAACTGTCCCTGGCCCTGCGACGACATCCCCGACCAGACGGTCAGCGTGCCGGTCGTATCGATGCGCACGCGTGCCGATTCCCCGTTCACGAGCCCGGAACTCTCCATCCCGAACGCCAGGCCCCAGGCGACGCGTTCGCCGCTCTCCAGGATCCGGACGTCCTGATCGAACCCGCTGTTCGTCGCCGCGCGTTCCAGCATCGCGGGGAAGTCGCCGCCATCGAAGGCGCACCGGGGTCCGCCATAGGGAATCGTCAGTCGATAGGGCAGTTCGTCGGGTCGGACGAGATTGCGCCGGCGGATCTCGACGGCGGACAGTCCGAGCTCGCGTGCCAGCAAGTCGAGCATCACCTCGAGCGGAAAGGTGGCTTCCGGTTGTCCCGCGCCCCGGTACGTTGCGATCGGAGTCTTGTTCGTGCCCACGCACTGCACGTCGACGTGCACGTCGGGAATCCGGTACGGGCCGGTACAGTGCGCGGCTGCGACCTCGGCAGTGATGATGCCGCTGGTGAACACGTAGGCGCCGATGTCGACGACGAGCCGGGAGCGCAGCGCCCCGATCCGGCCTTCGTCGTCGCAGGCGATCTCCAGTTCCGTCGTGATGTCCCTCGAGTGCGCCGTCGCGAGCATTCCCTCGAGGCGATCCTCGATCCACTTCACCGGACTGCCCAGTACACGACTGGCCTGGGCGACGACGATTTCCTCGGGGTACGTTCGGGACTTCGAGCCGAAACCTCCGCCGACGTGTTCCGCGACGATGCGAACGCGGTCCTCCGGGATTCCGAGGATCGACGCCAGGTTCTCGCGAACGCTGTAGTGCGTCTGCGTCGAGATCCATACGGTCAGCGTTTCGCGGCCGGAATCCCATTGCGCGACACAACCCCGGGTCTCCAGGGGCAGCGGTACCTGTCTGCCGTGCCTGAAGCGGGCGCCCAGGCGACGAGGCAGACGGGCGAAGGCCGCGTCGGCGTCGCCGATGGCATGGACGAACTGCGCTGCCACGTTGCGCGGCCACGCATCGTGCAGCGTCGTCGCTTCGTCGGCGAGCGCTTCCTCGGGACTCGCCACCGCCGGCAGGTCGCGGTATTCGACGTCGACTTTCGCGGCGAGATCCTCGGCCTCGTAGCGGTCCCTCGCGACGACCAGCGCGACCGGCTCGCCCACGTAGCGCACGCGATCCGGGGCCAGGAAGCTCGCCAGGCCCCCGCGGATGCTCGGGTGCGAGTAGCGCAGAACGAAGGACCGGTCGACGAAAGGCAGATCGCTGGCGGTCAGCACGAGAAGCGCGCCTGCCTGCAGCGCCTCCGCGGTGTGGACCGCGACGATCTCCGCGTGCGGCAGCGGGCTGCGCACGAACGCGGCATGCACCATGCGATCGAGATGCACGTCGTCGGTGAATCGGGCACGTCCCGTCAGCAGCCGGGGATCTTCCTTTCGTCCGTTCATCGCAGCACCAGTTCCTCGAGGCAGCGGGAAAGCGCCGCGGCGGCCAGCTTGCGCCGGTAGGCGGCGCTCGCGGTCGTGTCCGACTGCGGCTCGACGCGTGCGACCGCATCGGCCACGACGCCGTCGATTCCGGCGCGGTCCGTGCGCAGCGAACGGAAGCAGGAAACCGGGGTCCTGTCGACGCCGCCGAGTCCGGCGCAGATGCCTTCGCCCGGTGCCGACTGCGCGGCAGCGGCGGCGATCGCGAAGTCGCCGTGCCGGCGGGCGAACTCGTGAAAGGCGACCTGCGTGCCCTGCGCGGCGGGCCGGAACCGGATCTCGGTGACGAGTTCGTTCGGCTCGAGCGCCGTCGTCAACACGTCGACGAAGAACTCCCCGGCCCGCAGCCTGCGCTCCCCCTGCCGGTTGCGCAGCGTGACCTCGGCGTCGAGCGTCGCGGCGACCAGCGGAATCTCCGCCGACGGGTCCGCATGGGCCAGGCTGCCGCCCACCGTTCCCCGGTTCCGCGTCTGCACGTGGCCGATGTGGCCTGCCGCGAGCGCGAGCAGCGGCACGTGGCTGCCGACGAGCGGATCCGACAGCAGTTCCTTCTGCCGCGTCATCGCACCGATGCGAACCCACCCGTCTTCGATCCGGATGCCGGACAGGTCGGTGATGCGATTCAGGTCGACGACGACTGCAGGCGTGGCGAGGCGGAAGTTCATCACCGGCACGAGGGACTGGCCGCCCGCCAGGACCTTGGCGTCGTTCGCGTGCGCCTCCAGCACTTCGAGTGCCTCGTCGAGGCTCGCCGGCCGATGAAGGCTGAAGTTGCCCGGCTTCACGAGGCGAGCTCCAGTACGGCGTCGACGATGCCCTGGTATCCGGTGCAGCGGCAGATGTTCCCGGACAGGAACGCGCGCACTGCCGCCTCGGTGCGCGGCAGTTCTCCGCGCTCCCGGGCAGCGGCCACCGTCATCAGGATCCCGGAGGTGCAGAACCCGCACTGCAGCGCGTTGTGGCGGCGGAACGCCTCCTGGACCTCCGACAGCGCATCGCCCTCGGCGAGCGATTCGACGGTGCGCACCTCGCTGCCATCCACCTGCGCCGCGAAGATCAGGCAGGAACGAACCGAATCGCCGTCGACGTTGACCGTGCACGCGCCGCAGGCGCCCATCTCGCAGCCGACGCGCGTCCCGGTCAAGCGCAGCTCGTGCCGGATGAAGTCGGAAAGCAGCATGCGTTCCGGGACGTCGCGTTCGACCGTGTTTCCGTTGATCGATATGCGTAACTTCATCTAGAGCCCCAGGTAGGAGGTCCTGATCCGTTCGTCGTCGAGCAGTTCGGTGCCCGAACCGTGCACGGCGACGCGCCCGTTCTCGAGAACGTAGCTCTCCGAGGAGATCGCGATCGAGTCGGCGACGTTCTGCTCGACGAGGAGTACCGTCAATCCCTGGCGGTGCAGTTCCAGGACGATGTCGAACATCTGCTCGGTCATCACCGGCGACAGCCCGAGCGAAGGTTCGTCGAGCATGATCAGGGCGGGATCGGCCATCAGGCAGCGGCCGATCGCGAGCATCTGCTGCTCGCCGCCCGAGAGCGTCCCCGCCTGCTGCCGGCGGCGTTCGGCGAGCCGCGGAAACATCCCGTAGACGCGTTCCTCGTTGCGCCGCGCGTGTGCACGTGCCCGCCGCAGCAGCCCGCCCACGCGCAGGTTGTCCTGCACCGTGAGGGTCGGGAAGATCTGCCGGCCCTCGGGCACCTGTCCGATGCCGCGCTCGCAGATCTCGGCACTGTCCAGCCCGGTGATCGCTTCGCCGCGAAAGAGGACGGTGCCCTTGCGCGGCCGCAGCATGCCCGCGATCGCCCGGATGAGCGTCGTCTTCCCCGCTCCGTTCGCGCCGATGATCGAGGTGATCTGTCCCGCGCGCGCCGCGAGCGTGACCGAGGCGAGCGCCTGCGCCTCGCCGTAGCGCACCTCGAGCCCCTCCACCCGCAGCGTCGGCCCCTCAGTCATGGCGTCGACGCCTGCCCAGGTAGCTCTCGATGACGCGCGCGTCGTTCGTCACCTCGGCCGGTGTCCCTTCGCAGATCTTCTCGCCGTGGTGCAGCACGATGACGTGCTGCGCCAGCGCCATCACGATCCGCATCACGTGCTCGACCAGCAGCAGCGTCAGCCCCTCGGCGTTGAGCCGTCGCAGCACGGCGACGATCCGGTCCGCCTCGGTGGGCCGCAAGCCGGCCATGACCTCGTCGAGCAGGAGGATTCGCGGCCGCGTCGCAAGGGCGCGTGCGAACTCGAGCATCTTCAGGTCGGGCAGCGTGAGCGATCTCGCCGGCCAGGCGGCCTTCGGCTCCAGGCCCACCGCGTCCAGCGCCTCCATCGCGAGCTCGCGCGCCTGTCCGACGCGCGTGTAGCGCGACAACGCCCCCACGATCACGTTGTCCAGCACCGTCATGTCGGCGAGCGGGCGCACGACCTGGAAGGTCCGCGCCATTCCGGCCGCACACAGCCGTTCCGGAGCGAATCCCGTGACGTCGCGTCCGTCGAAGCGGATCCGGCCCGAACTCGGCGGGATCGACCCGGTCACCAGGTTGAAGCAGGTCGTCTTGCCCGCACCGTTCGGCCCGATCAGCGCCGTGATGGAACCTGCCGCGATCTCGAAGCTCACGTCGCGTACCGCGACGAGGCCCGAGAAGCGCCGCGTCAGGCCCTGCACCTCGAGCAGCCCGGCCATCACCGCGAACGCCCGGTGATCAGCCGCGCGAGCGGCGGCCACACGCCGTCGGGCAGGAAGCGGACCGTGAGGACGACGAGCAGCCCGTAGATCAGCGTGCTCAGGCCGAAGACGCCGGTTTCGCGCGCCAGGTGGTTCGACAGTTCCAGCACCGGCACGACGAACAGCGCACCGACGAAAGGACCGAACAAGGTCCCCAGGCCCCCGATGATCGGCGCGATGATGATGTCGATCGACATGCGCATGCCCATCACCGAATCCGGGAACAGGTTCGCGGTCATGAACGCGAACAGCGAGCCTCCGACGCTCGTCATCGCGGCGCTGATCGCGACGACGAGCAGCTTCATGCGGAACGCCGGAACGGCGAGCGCGCGTGCACAGTCCTCGTCCTCGCGGATCGCGCGCCAGTAGTAGCCGTAGCGCGATCGCGTCAGCGCCGTGCACCCGACCAGCGCGAGTGCGGCCAGAAGCAGGAACGCCAGGTAGTAGAACGTGGTGCTGCCGCGCAGCGAGACGAGCGGGTGCACCTCCCCGGCCACCATCAGGAAGTAGCCGGCCGAGGCGCCGACGAAGTCCCAGTTGTCGAAGAAGATGCGCGTGAATTCCGCCGCGGCGATCGTGAGGAGCGCGAAGTAGATGCCGCGCACGCTGAACCGGAATCCGAGCGCTGCGATCGTCGCACCGATCGCCGCCGCGATCGCAGCGCCGCTGCCGACGGCGAGCCACGCGTTCAACGCGTATCGATCGGTGAGCAGCGCCGCCGCGTAGGCGCCGACGCCGAAGAACAGCGCGTGCCCGAGCGAGAGCTGTCCTGCGTAGCCCATCATCAGGTTCCACGCCTGGCCCAGGTAGGCGTAGAGGAAGACCAGCGCGAGCAACGAAAGAACGTACGAATCGGCGAACAGCGGGGCGAGGCCGAGTGTGGCGAAGAAGAGCGCGGTGAGTCCGATCTCCCGTCTCGACACGTCAGCGCCTCGTGCTGCCGAAGATTCCCTGGGGACGCACGAGGATCACCAGCATCAGCAGCGCGTACGAGAGCATCGATTTCATCGACGGGCTGATCAGGACCGCCGCCAGGCTTTCCGCCACGCCGATCAGCAGGCCGCCGACCAGCGCACCCGGCAGGCTGCCGAGGCCGCCGACGATGACGGTGATGAAGGCGAGCAGCGTGAACTCGCCGCCGATGTAGGGCTGTGCCGCGAACATCGGCGAGACGAGCGTCCCCGCGGCGCCCGCGCATGCGACTCCGATGCCGGCCGTGACGGCGTATGCCCTCGGGATTCGCAGGCCGACCGCCGCGGCACCGACGGGGTTGTCGGCGGCGGCGCGGATCGAAGTGCCCAGCGCGGTGTAGCGCAGGAACACGGTGAGCGCGCCGATCAGGCAGAGCGCCGCGATCGCCGCCTGCAGGCGCGCGAGGTCGAGACGCAGCGCGCCCACCGTGATCGCCTCGAAGGCGCCCGTTCCGCTGATGCCGCGCTGGTCGGGCCCGAAGGCAACGGCGTGGATGCCGGTGATGACCAGGGCGAGCCCGATGAACAGGATGAACTGCGCGTGCTGCGGCCGGTGCATGAAGTCGCTCACGACGAATCGCTGCAGCAGGTAGCCGAGTGCGAAGGAGAAGGCGATCGACAGCGGCAGCGCCTGCAGGGGCGTCAGACCCAGCCATGCCCAGCACGCATAGCCGAAGTACATGCCGAGCACCACCATCTCGCCATGCGCGAAGTTCACGATGCGCATGACGCCGAAGATGATCGTCAGGCCGGAGGCGATCAGCGCGTAGACGGCGCCGATCATCAACCCTCCGGTGACGACGTTTGCGTAGAGCCCCTGCAACTATCGTTGCCTGAAAGGCACCATTGGAAAGCGCGGCTGCGCAACCGCGAGCGAAGGGGGGCCGACGACGATGGGGGCCTGGTCGCGGTTCTGGAGCAGGGCGCTGCGGATGTTGGTGTTCTGGCCCTTCGCGTCGAAGCGGATCGGACCTCCGGTCGTGATGTGGTCCTCGATGTCGGTGGCGCGCAGCGCGGCATGGATGGCCGCAGGCGTCGGCGAAGCGGCCCGGGCGAGCGCGTCGGCGACGATCTCCAGCGCTTCGAACGAGAACGCGGTGTTCAGTTCGAAGCGCTGGTCCGGATGCTTCCTGCGGAACGCCTCGATGACCTCGCTCGTGCGCGGATTCTTCACGTCGTACCAGGGCACTGCGTTCAGGTAGTCGTTCGAGTACTTGCCGAGGGTGTCCGTGAAGGGCTTCTCGTAGGATCCCGGGCTGCCGGGGCTGATGATCGCCGTGGGGCTGAAGTCCTGCTTCACCATCTCCTGCACGATCAGGATGCCGTCGTTGACGCGATTCACGGTGAGGACCAGGTCCGGATTCGCCGCCTTGGCCTTCGCCACCTCGATCGACAGATCGCGGGCACGCGCGTCGTAGCCGATCTGGTCGAGTATCCGGACCGGGATGCCGAGCTTGGCCCACAGGCTCGAGACCGCTTTCGAAGCCGTCTGCCCGAAGGTGTCGTTCACGTAGAGCATCACCGCCGTGGCGGGCTGCGTGCTGCTGGTCTCGAACAGCTCCTTGATCCGTTCCACGGCCTGGGCGATCAGGTCGGTGCTCGGCATGAAGTTGCGGAAGATCTGCGTGTACCCGCGTTCGGTGATCTGCGGAGCTGCGCCGACGTTCACCACCAGCGGTACCTTCGCCGACTCGGCTACCTGCGAAGCGGAGATCGTCGCGCCGGAGTCGATCGCCCCGACGAGCACGACCGCGCCGTCGCGAATCAGCTTCTCCGCCGCGACCCGGCCCGTCTCGGCTCTCGATTCGGTGTCGACGAAGAGCAGCTCGATGGGCGGGCCCGACTTCTGCCCCAGCGTCTCGAGCGCGAGCTCGAATCCGCGCTGGGCCGCCTGGCCCGCTGCGGCGAGGATCCCCGTCGTGGGAGACATCACTCCCACCTTCACCGTGCCCTGCGCGCGCGGAAAGCGCAGCGGCAAGGCCGACAGCGCGGTGGCGCCCAGGGCGCCTTTCAAAGCCGTTCTTCGCTGCATCGCCATTTCCTCGGTTGGAGTTCGGGACAGAGCTCGGTTGCCCTCAGATCAGCGATCCCCGGTTCGTCATGCCGCCGTCGATCGTCACGATCGTCCCGGTGGTGTACGACGAATGATCCGAGGCGAGCAGCACGACCGTCGCGGCGATTTCCTCCACGGTGGCGGCGCGCCCGAAGGGGAAGTTCTTCCCCAGTTCGCTCCAGCGTTCGGCGTCGCCCAGGCGCGTTCCCGCTTCCTTGCGCATCAGCCCGACGAGCCGCTCGGTGGCGACCGGGCCCGGGTTCACGCCGACGACGCGCACGCCGAAGTCGGCGCTCGTGCCGCCCAGTGCGCGCGTGAACGCCATCAGCGACGCGTTGCAGGCGGCGCCGGCGATGTAGCCCGAATCGAGTCGCTCGCCGCCGTTGCCGAGGATGTTGACGATGACGCCGCTGCGCCGCGCCTTCATCCGCGGGAAGAAGTGGCGGCACATGTCGATGTAGCCGAAGACCTTCAGGTCGAAGGCGGCGCGCAGGCGATCGTCGTCGATCTCCTCGAGCGTGCCGCGCGGCGTCGAGCCGGCGTTGTTGACGAGGATGTCGACGTCGCCGCAGCGCCGTGCGAGCTCGGCGGCGGTCCCGCGCTGCGCCAGGTCGATCGGATGCAGCTGCACCTGCACGTCGGCGCGTTCGCGGATCCGGTCGCGCGCGTTCTCCAGCTCCTGCGCCGAGCGCGCGACGAGATGCACGTGGCAGCCCTCGTCGGCGAGCATGCTCGCGATGCTGAAGCCGATTCCCTTCGATCCCCCGGTGATCAGCGCGCTACGACCGCGCAGTCGCATGTCCATCGTCGTCTCCTCGCTTCGCGGGTTCGTCCCGCTCGATCTCGATGTATCGGGTCTTCGCTGCTTCGCGCGGCAGCGTTCCTGGTGAGAGCCATTCGAACGCCGGCCGGATGCGCAGCGCGTCGCGGAAGCGCTCGAGCAGTTCCCGTTCGAGCGTCGCCAGCGCTGCGCCTTCGAGCCCCGCGTGCTCCAGCCGGATGCGCAGCGGCGGCTCCACCCCGGGACCGGGCCCGTCGAGCACGATGCGGAAGGCGCCGGTCACGCGCGGGTACAGCCGGAAGATCTCGTTGGCGATCGCCTGCGGATAGACGTTCACGCCCTTCACGGTCAGCATGTCGTCGGTGCGGCCGACGATCGCGAACCGGATCCCGGGCCGTCCGCAGCGGCACGGTTCGGTGTACACCTGCAGCAGGTCGCCGAGCGCGTAGCGCATGAACGGCCCGCCGCGCCAGTCGAGGAAGGTGAACACCATCTCGCCGATCGCCCGGTGCGCGAGCGCGATCGGCGCCTTCGTCGACGGGTCGACGAGCTCGAGCAGGCAGTGGTCCTCGGAGACGAAGTGCATGCCTACGCAGCCTTCGTCGACCGCTTCGCACGAGATGCCGTGGAACGCGTGCCCGCCGCCGGTGTGGTCGTAGACCTTCGCGCCGAATCCCTCGGCGAGTGCGCTGCGGATCGCCGGATCGCTGCCGCCGCCTTCGCCCGCGCAGAAGAACCAGCGCAGGCCCAGCTCGCGTGCGGGCCGTCCGGTGAGGCGCGGCGCCTCCTCGATCAGGTAGCGGCCGAAGGAGGGCGTCGCGACGATCGCCTGCGGCCGCGTGATGCGCGCGATGTCGAGGACCCGCTGCGTGCCGCCTTCGATGCCCACGGGGACGACGCAGGCGCCCAGGTGCATGATTCCCTGCGACAGCGGCAGCCCGCCGGTGAACATGCTCAGCGACAGCGCCTGCAGCATCACGTGGCCGGGACGGATGCCGGCGCGCCAGTACTTGCGCGCGTGCATCTCGTTGACGACGGCGACGTCGTGCGCGGTGAGCGTGTACAGCGTCGGCGTGCCGGTCGTGCCCGAAGTGGCGTTGATGCGCACGATCTCGTCGGGGCGCGCGCAGGCGAGGAGCGTGAAAGGGTCGCCGTGCCGCTCGATCGACTCCTGCTGCGCGCGGCGGTGCTCGTCCTTCGTCGTCACCGGGATGCGCGCGAAGTCGTCGAAGCCGCGCACGTCGGCCGGCGTCGCGCCGACCGCGTCGAACTTCGCGCGCAGGAAGGGCGAGCGCTCGAAGTTGTACTGCATCTGCCGCTGCAGGCGTTCCCACTGCAGCGCGCGCAGCGCGTCGCGCGGCATCGCCTCGACGGCTTCGTTCCACAGCGGTCGTTCCCGGGCGCTGCCGCCCGCGCCCGGCGCCGTCGTCCCGCGGGCGCGCGTGTCCTCGCTGCCGGCCGCCCGCGCGTCGCCGCTCATCCCTCGGCCTTCGTCTCGTCGGGTTGGCACAGTTCGAACAGCAGCCCGGTGCCCGGATCGCGCGGCAGGAATGCGATGCGTCCGTGGGCGCCGCGCCGCGGAAAGCCCGCCGGCGGCTCGATGCCCGCGGTGCGCAACGCGCCGAGCGCGCCGTCGAGGTCGTCGACCGCGAGCGACAGGTGGTTGACGCCGGTCGACGAGCCCATCACGGCGCGCCCGAATCCGTCGCCGTCGTCGGTGTACTGCAGCAGTTCCACGACGACGTTCGCCGTGGCGAACTCGGCGACTTCGAGGCCGGCATCGGGGATCGAGCGCCGCCGGAGCGGCGCGCCCGGCAGCATCCGCCCGAGCGAGACGATCGACGCCTCGAGGTCGTCGACGACGATGCCGATGTGGTCGATGCGCGGCGGCTTCATCCTGCGCTCCGCAGCGCGGCGGTCGCCGCCTCGTCGACGCAGCCGGTCGCCGGGTCGACGGCGACGCCGTAGTCGCTGTAGGCCGCCTCGACGCTGAGCACGCCGTCGAGCACGTCGTCGATCACCTGCTGCACCGGTCGCTCGCGCGGATCGCCGTAGCCCCCGCCGCCGCCGGCGTGCTGGCGATACACCGATCCGCGCGGGATGCCGCGCACGATCTCCTTGGCTTTCGGACGGCGTACGGAGCCGTCGGGCTGCACGATCTCGAGGCGGTTCACGCTGCCCGCGCGGCCGCCGAACAGGCCGAAGGCGCGCGCCCGCTCCTCGATCCCGTCGCCGAACGCGATGCCGGTGACGTCGTCGCCGTCGATGACGAACTCGGTCTCGACGCCCAGTCCGCCGCGCCAGCGGCCGGCGCCGGCCGAGTCGGTCGCGTATTCGTGGCGCAGCAGCCGGTGCGGATCGTGCACCTCGAACATCTCGTAGTCCTGCGCGAGGATGCCGCCGGCGCAGTTGATCAGCCCGATGTGGTCGTAGCCGTCGGCGCCGAAGGTGGCGCCCGAGCCGCCCTTCAACGCAAGGAACAGGATGTCGACGTAGGGCCGTGCGTGCCGCGGGTCGCGGCCGGTGATCGTGAAGCCCATCATCCGGTTCCAGCCGGCGGTCACCATCTTCGGCAGCGCCTGCGCGAACGCGCGGAAGATCGCGTCGGAGGTCGGGCCGGTCAGCGAGTTGCCGAAGGTGGTCGCGGCAGGGAAGCGCGCGTTCAGGAACGAGCCTTCCGGATTCACGATGCGGATCGGCCGCAGGATGCCGGCGTTGTGCGGCACCTGCGGGTCGATGAGCATCAGGAAGGTGAGCAGCAGCGCCGAGGCCGTCGCCGAGTACGGCGCGTTGACGAAGCCCGGCGTCTGCGGCGACGAGCCGCTGAAGTCGAAGACGATCTCGTCGCCCGCGACGCGCACGGTGAGCGCGATGCGCATCTTCGAGCCTTCGCGCACGCCGTCGTAGAACGCGAAGCTCTCGCCTTCGTACGCGCCGTCGGGAATCGCGGCGATCTCGCGCCGGACCATCCGCTCGGAGGCGGCGAACAGGTACTCGATGCAGGCGTCGAAGGTCGGCTCGTCGAAGCGCTCGAAGAGCTCGTGCATCGCGCGCTCGCCGATGCGCGTGGCGCCGATCTGCGCCTTGATGTCCTCCTCGACGATCGGATAGCGGATGTTCGCGAAGACCATCCGCCACACGTCGCGGCGCAGCTTCCCGCGCTCGATCACCTTCAGCGGCGGGATGCGCAGCGCCTCCTGCCAGACCTCGCGCGCCTCCGGGTTGTAGCCGCCGGCCTGCGCGCCGCCGATGTCGGCCTGGTGCCCCTTGCAGGCCGCCCACGCGACGAGCGTTCCGTCGCGGAAGATCGGGCGGAAGACGGCAACGTCGTTGTTCTGGTTGCCGCCCGAGAAGACGTCGTTGTGCAGGACGACGTCGCCTTCGTGGATGTCGTCGCCGAAGTGCGCGACGATGTGCTCGCAGGCCGGCTGCAGCGCGAACGCGAGCACCGGGATGTACTCGGTCTGCTCGAGCATGCGTCCGCGCGCGTCGTACAGCCCGGTGACGAAGTCGCGCGCTTCGTTCAGGATCGGCGAACGCGTCGTGCGCAGCAGCGTCAGCCCCATTTCCTCGGTGATCGACTTCAGCCGCCGGTGCAGCACCGAGGCCTGGATCGGATCGACTTCCGGCGTCATCGCTTCGCTCCCGTGGAACGATCCTCGAGCAGGAATCCGCCGAGCCGGTCGACCTCGAGGCCGAAGCCCGACGGAACGAAGACGGTCGTCGTCACCTTCTCGACGATCGCCGGTCCTTCGATGCGGTTGCCGTGGCGCATCCGGTCGCCGTCGTAGACCGCGGTGGCGGCGAATGCGCCCTCGTCGGGCTGCCAGACTTCGCGCGCGCCCTTCAGCGCGTGCCGCGCGTCGGCTTCGTCGCGTGCCTCGCTGCGCTGCTGCGGCTTGTCGGTCTCGCCGATCGCCGCCAGGCGCAGGCTGACGAGCTCCACCGGCGTGCCTTCCTCGCGCAGCGCGTAGCCGTAGAGCCGGTCGTGCCGATCGTGGAAGGCGTCGCGCACGGCGGCCCAGTCGCCCGCGCGCACCGCGGCCAGCGGGATCTCGACCGACACCTCGTGGTATTGCCCCAGGTAGCGCAGGTCGAGCGCCAGCACGAAGCGGCGCCGCTCGGGGGCGATGCCTTCGGCGGCCAGCGCGGAAGCGGCTTCGTCGAGCATCGACTCTGCCAGCCCGACGAGCGGCGCCGGATCGGTGCCCTCGGCGAGCACGATCGCGTGGCTGCGCACGAAGTCGTGCTTCAGGTCGCTGCGCAGCATGCCCGATGCGCAGAAGATCGACGCTTCGCGCGGGACGAGCACGCGCCGGATGCCGAGCTCGCGCGCGATCATCGCGGCGTGGATCGCGCCGGCGCCGCCGGCGCAGACGAGCGGAAACTCGCGCGGATCCCAGCCCTTCTGCACCGAGATCTCGCGGATCGCCGACGCCATGTTCACGTTCATCACGTGGTACATGCCGTAGGCGGCGCGCACCGGGTCCATGCCCAGCGGTTGCGCGATCCGGCGCTCGATCGCTTCGCGCGAGGCCTGCACGTCGAGCCGCAGGCGGCCGCCGGCGAAGAAATCGGGCGACAGGTAGCCGAGCAGCAGGTTCGCGTCGCTGCAGGTCGCCTCGAGGCCGCCGCGTCCGTAGCAGGCCGGCCCCGGGTCGGCGCCGGCGCTCGCCGGCCCCATGCGCAGCAGTCCGTGGTCGATCCAGCCGATCGAGCCGCCGCCGGCGCCGATCGTCGCGATGTCCATCGACGGCAGGGCGAGCGCGAAGCGGTTCACCGACGCGCTCGTCGTGATCGACGGCGCACCGTCGACGACCATCGCGGCGTCGAAGCTCGTCCCGCCCATGTCGACGGTGATGAAGCGGTCGCCGCCGTAGGGTTCGATCGCGGCGAGCCCGGCGGTGGGCGCCGCGGCCGGTCCGGACAGCAGCGTGGACGCCGCCAGGTCGCTGACCGCCTGCGCGGAGGTGACGCCGCCGTTGGACTGCATCACGCGCAGCACGCCGCCGAAGCCGGTGTCGGCGAGCCGGCGCTGCAGGCTGTCGAGGTAGCGGCGCAGGATCGGACCGACCGCCGCGTTGAGCACCGTCGTGCTCGTGCGTTCGTAGAAGCGCAACTGCGGCAGCACGCGGCTCGAGACCGACAGGTACGCCGAGGGCAGGCGCTGCGCGACGAGCCGCGCAGCCGCTTCCTCGTGCGCGGGATTCGCATAGGCGTGCAGGAAGCAGATCGCCACCGCCTCGACCTGCAGGGCGGCGAAGCGATCGAGGGCCGACTCGACGTCGCCCGGCGACAGCGCCTCGATCTCGGCGCCGTCGACGCCGATGCGCCCGCGCACCGGCAGGCGCAGCCGCCGGGGAACGAGCGGCGCCGGCGCGGTGAACTTGTTGTCGTAGAAGGCTTCGCGCACGCCGCGGCGCATCTGCAGCGCATCGCGGAAGCCGTGCGTCGTCAGCAGCCCGGTGCGCGCGGTGCGTCCCGTGAGCACGGCGTTGGTCGTCACCGTGGTCCCGTGCACGATGAGGTCGACTTCGCCGAGGAAGCGCTCCAGCGACACCGCCTGCCGCTCGGCGAGCTCGCCCAGGCCCTGCAGCACCGCGCGCGACGGGTCGTCGGGCGTGGACAGCACCTTGTGCGAATGCGTGCTGCCGTTCGCGTCGAGAAGCAGGTAGTCGGTGAACGTGCCGCCGACGTCGATTCCGATTCGATGCCCCATGAACGTCCGCCGAGTCCTTTCGAGCCATGGTACCAAAGCGTTTTATTTGGTACCACCTTTTTCCGGCCGACCGAAGGGGATATGCTGCGCGCCGTGCCGAACCGACCGCGTGCTGCCCCGACCACGCCCCGACAGGAGCGCCTGCTCGACGCGCTCGAGGATCTCTTCCTCGACGAGGGATTTCGCGACATCACCGTCGCCCGTCTCGCGCAGCGATTGCGCTGCTCGCGCCGCAGCTTCTACGAACTGGCGCCGAGCAAGGAGGCGCTGTTCCTGCGCGTCTTCGACCGCTACCTGCGCAGGCTGCGCGAAGCCGGGCAACGCGGCGCGCACGGGCTCGCGGCGGAACGGGCGATCGAGGCCTACCTCGCCCCCGCCATCGACGCCGCCCGCAAGCTCTCCACGAGGGTGATGCGCGACGTCCAGTCGTATCCGCCCGCGCTGGCGATGTGGGAGCGGCACACGCGCGAGCGCATGGCCGGCCTGCAGGCCCTGATCGAGGAGTGCGTGCGCTCGTCCGTCTTTCGCGGCGTCGACGCGTACCTGGTGGCCGAAGTGATGAGCGTCTCGCTGCGCCGGATCGGCGAGCCCGATTTCCTCACCAGGGCGGGATTGAGCTACCGCGATGCGGTGCGCGAGCTCTACTCGCTGCTGCTGCACGGCCTGCAGGCGCGCGACTGATGCCGCACGACCCGTCGCTGCATCGCGCCGTGCACGGCACGCCCGTGTCGTTCGTGCAATCATCGCTCGTTGAATCCACCAGGCGAGGCACGGGAAGGCTGCAATGAACGCGGAACTGTTCGATTCGATGCTCGCCGAGCGCGCCGCCGGACGCGCGTTCGCCGTCGTCACCCGGCTGAGCGACGGCAGCCAGGCGCTCGTCGCCGAACACGAAGTGCGCGGCACGCTCGCGCTCGACGAGGCGCAGCTCGACGAGATCCGTCGCCGCACGCTCGCCGACCGCAGCGGCACGCTCGAGAACGCCGACGAGCCGCTGTTCGTGCGCTGTCACGCGCGCGCGCCGCGACTCGTCGTCGTCGGCGCCGTGCACATCACGCAGGCGCTCGCGCCGGTCGCGGCGATGGCCGGCTTCGAGGTGCACGTGATCGATCCGCGCCGCGCCTTCGCCACGGCGGAGCGCCTGCCCGGCGTCAGCGTCAGCACCGAGTGGCCCGACCGCGCGATCGAGCGCATCGGCCTCGACGCGCGAACCGCGGTCGTCACGCTGTCGCACGACCCGAAGCTCGACGATCCGGCATTGATCGCCGCGCTGCGCAGCCGCGCGTTCTACATCGGCGCGCTGGGCAGCACGCGTACGCACGCCAAGCGCGTCGCCCGGCTCACCGAGGCGGGGCTGGGCGATGCGATCGGGCGCATCCACGCGCCGGTCGGGCTCGACCTGGGCGGCCGCGCGCCGGTGGAGATCGCCGTGGCGATCGTCGCGCAGCTCATCCGTGCGCGCTATGCGAAGCCGGACGCGCAGGCGTCGTCCGAGGCAGGCTCGGCGCGAGCAGCATAGGCGCGAAGCGCAGGAACCAGATCGCCAGAGCGAGCGCCCACAGCAGCGCGGCCGCGGCGACCGCGCCGTTGCCGAGCCCGTGCACGCTCGCCGCGAGCCGCAGCAGCGCCGCCGCGAACATCGCGGCGCCGGCGACGACGATCGACGGCGCGACGCGAAGCGGGCGGCCGGTGTGGCGCAGCACGACGCGCGTCATCAGCCCGAGCATCATCATCCCCAGGCTGCCCACCGTGAACGCGTGCACCCAGGCGTGCGGCGGGACGAAGCGCCCGAGCGCGGCTGCGGCGCGCAGCGCGAAGGCGGCGACGAGCCAGGCGAAGCCGAGGTTCATCGCGAGGACGATCGGGACGTCGGCGGCGCGCCATCCCTTCCAGCGCGCGACGCGCCAGCCGTGCGCGAGCGTGCAGGCGAGGGCGGCGGCGCCGACCCAGGCGGGCGGTGCGCCGGCGAGGTCGAGCACGGCGAGCGCCACGACGAGCGCGACCGCGGCCGCGTCGAGCGCGAAGACGAACGGCGCCTGGTCGCCGCGGCCCTTCTCGCGCAGCGCGTTGCCGGTGAACACCGAGGTCAGCAATCCGCCGACGAGCACGTAGAGCACGACGATCGCGTATACCGTGCCGTGCAGCGCGATGCCGAGCGCGCGTGCGTCGGCGCCGGGGTCGATGCGATGCGAGGCGATCTGCGCGGCGTGGAGCGCGACGAGCACCGGCACGAGCAGCAGGTAGCGCCGGTTCGCCACGCGCAGCAGCTGCGGCAGGACGACGACGAGCAGCGCGGGCACGAAGAGCAGGTCGAGCGCCGCGAGCCACGGCGACGACGAGCCGGACAGCTGGTGGATCCACGCGGCGACGCGGCCCGCGACCCAGCAGGCGACGAGGATGGCGAGCGCCCGCCCGCGCACTTCCTCGGTACCCGACCAGCTCGGCAGCGCGGCGAGCACGACACCGGCGACGATCGCGATCGCGAAGCCGAACAGCATCTCGTGCGCGTGCCACGATCGCTCGGCGAAGCCGGCCGCCGCCGCGTGCGGTGCGGCGAGCGTGATGGCCCAGGCGAGCATCAGCACGACGCCGTAGCCGGCGCCGAGCAGGAAGAACGGACGAAAGCCGCTCGACCAGAGCGGCGCCGAGGAGCGGATCACTTCGGCGGGAACGGGGCGTGCGCGCGGGCCGGCTGCGGGCGCCGCGCGCGCCGTCGTGCGGGACGTCGCGCGCGACGCCCCGCACGGCGGATCAGTCGCGCACCAGCGAGAACTTTCCGCCCTTGACCGTCAGCAGCACCCGGCCGCGCTGGTCGTAGCCGGAATGGTCCTGCGCCGACATGTTGACGACGCCCTGCGCGGTGACGAGATCGCGGGTGTTCTCGAGCGCGTCGCGCAGCGCGGCGCGGAACTCGGGCGTTCCCGGCTTGCCCTTCTTGGCCGCTTCGGGGATCGCGTGCTGCAGCAGCATTCCCGCGTCGTGGACGCCGGCGCCGAAGATCGGCGGGCGCTGGCCGAACTGCTTCTCGTAGTTCGTGACGTATTCGAGCGCGACCTTCTTCGTCGGAACGCTGTCCGACACTTCGTCGAGCACGAGCAGCAGCGGGCCGACGATCAGCGCGCCCTCGACCTTCTTGCCGCCGATCTGGATGAACGCGCCCGAGGCCGAGCCGTGCGTGTGGAAGATCGGCCCCTTGTAGCCGGAGTCGACGAGCTGCACGTGCGGCAGCGCGGCGCCCGCCGCGACGCCGGCGACCATCACTGCGTCGGGCTTCGCCGCGATCAGCTTGAGCGCCTGGCCGGTGACGCTGGTGTCCTGGCGCGAGTAGCTCTCGTTGGCGACGATCTTGATCCCCGCCTTCTCGGCCATCGGCGCGAAGACCTTGTACCAGTTCTGGCCGTACGGATCGTTGTAGCCGATGAAGCCGACCGTCTTCACGCCGCGCGCCTTCATCGCCTCGACGAGGCCGTCGGCGATCACGTCGTCGTTCGGGTGCGTCTTGTAGACCCAGCGCTTGTTGTCGTCCATCGGCAGCACGACGGCGCTCGTGCCCACCGGCGCGAGCATCGGCGTCTGCGCCTCGGCCATGAACTGCAGCAGCGCCATCGCGTTGGGCGAACCCGACGGGCCGATCATCGCGTCGACCTTGTCCTCGCCGAGCAGCTTCTTCGTGAGCTGCACGGTCTGCGTCGAATCGCTCGCGTCGTCGTACGACACGTATTCGACGGTGAGGTCACCGACCTTCTGCGGCAGCAGCGCCACCGAGTTCTTCTGCGGGATGCCGACGAACGCGGTCGGCCCGGTCGCCGACGTGAGAACGCCGATCTTCACCTGCGCCTGCGCCGTTGCCGTGAACGACGCGAGGATTGCCGCGCCGGCGAGCGCGGACCACAGTTTGCTGCTTTTCATCGTTTCCTCCTTCCCCAGGATCGAGCTTCGACTCCAGAAACCGGTCGGCGTGCATCGCCGTCCGGGGCCATCAATCGATTCCGCCGAGATACGCCTCGAGCACCGCCGGGTCGCGCTGCACCTGCTCGGGCAGTCCCTCGGCGAGCTTCTCGCCGAACTCCATCACGACGACCCGATCGGCCAGGCCCATGACGAACTCCATGTCGTGTTCGACCAGCAGCACGCCCATTCCGTCGGCGCGCAGCCGGTCGAGCAGCTCGGCGAGCGCCTGCTTCTCGCGGTAGCGCAATCCGGCAGCGGGTTCGTCGAGCAGCAGCAGGCAGGGATCGGCGGCGAGCGCGCGCGCGATCTCGACCAGGCGCTGCTGGCCGAGCGCGAGGCTGCCCGCGGTCTCGAACATCCGGTCGCCGAGGCCGACGCGCTCGATCTGCCGTGCCGCCTCGGCGAGCAGCCGTTGCTCCTCGGCGCGCTCGGCGTGCACGCTGGCGGCGACGACGCCGCGCGAGCCGCGCGGATGCGCACCGATCGCGACGTTCTCGAGCACGCTCATCGCCGGCAGCAGCCGCACGTGCTGGAACGTGCGGCTCATGCCCAGGCGCGCGATGTGCCGCGCGCGCATCGATTCGATGCGCCGGCCGAGGAAACGCACTTCGCCTTCGGTGGGGACGTTCACCCCCGACAGGCAGTCGAAGAGCGTCGACTTGCCGGCGCCGTTCGGGCCGATCAGCGCGAGCACCTCGCCCGCGCGCACCTCGAGGCTCATCCGGTTGTTGGCGAGCAGGCCGCCGTAGCGCTTGCTGAGGTCGCGCACCTCGAGCAGCGTCGTACCGCGCGGCGCGAGCGTGCGCCGCGGCAGCGGCGCGGCGCGGGGCGTCTCGCGCGCCGCGGTGCGTTCGCGCGGCGCGAACCGGCGCGCGAGGATCGGCCACAAGCCGTCGGGCGCGCGTTGCAGCACGAGCACCATCAGCACGCCGAAGACGATTACCTCGAAGTTCCCGGTCTGCCCGAGCAGCGACGGCAGCAGGTCCTGCAGCCACTGCTTGAGGATCGTGACGACGCCCGCGCCGACGACCGCGCCCCAGACGTGCGAGGCGCCGCCGATCACGGCCATGAACAGGTACTCGATCCCGAAGCCGAGCCCGAAGGGCGTCGGGTTCACGAAACGCTGCATGTGCGCGTACATCCAGCCCGAGATCGCCGCGAACAGCGCCGCGATCAGGAACGCGACGATCTTCGAGCGCGCGGTGTCGATGCCCATCGACTCGGCCATCACCGCGCCGCCCTTCAGCGCGCGGATCGCGCGGCCTTCGCGCGAATCGAGCAGGTTGCGCGTGATCCAGACGGCGCCGAGCAGCACCGCCCAGATCAGGTAGTAGAAGTCGCGTTCGGTGCGGATCGAGATCCCGAAGGCGTCGAGGCCGGGGATCGCGGTGAGTCCGGTGTGGCCGCCGAGGAAGCCGAGGTTGCCGAAGAGGAAATACAGGCTGATGCCCCAGGCGATCGTGCCCAGCGGCAGGTAGTGGCCCGACAGGCGCAGCGTCAGCGCACCGAGCATCCACGCGACGAGCGCCGTCAGCACGAGGCCGAGCGCGAGCCCCGCCCACGGCGAGCCGGAGGTCCACGCGATCCACGACGGCAGCGGCTGGGTCGTCGTCAGCCACGCGGTCGCATAGGCCCCGAGCCCGACGAAGGCCGCCTGTCCGAACGACGTGAGACCGGCGACGCCCGTGAGCAGCACCAGGCCGAGCGCGACCAGCGCGTACAGGCCGATGTAGTCGAGCAGCGTGACGTGGAAGTCGGGCAGGACGAGCGGCGCGAGCGCCAGCAGCGCGACGAAGGCGACGAGACCGAGGCTGCGCATCGCGATCGGCCGGTTGCGGAGGGCGCGCGATTCGGCGGCGGGTGCGCTCATTCCTCGTCTCCGGTGGCGCGCGAGGTCAGCGAGCGCCACAACAGCACCGGGATGATCACGGTGAAGACGATGACCTCCTTGTATGCCGACGCCCAGAACGACGAGAACGACTCGAGCAGCCCGACGAGCAGCGCGCCGACCGCGGCGAGCGGATAGCTGGCGAGCCCGCCGACGATCGCGGCGACGAAGCCCTTCAACCCGAACAGGAAGCCGGTGTCGTAGTAGATCGTCGTGATCGGCGCGACGAGCACGCCGGAGAACGCGCCGATCAGCGCCGCCAGCGCGAAGGACAGCTTGCCGGCGAGCACGGTCGAGATCCCCATCAGGCGCGCGCCCGCGCGGTTGATCGCCGTCGCGCGCAGGGCCTTGCCGTACAGCGTGCGTTCGAAGAACGCGTAGAGCGCCGCGATCAGCGCGATCGACGCGCCGATCACCCACAGCGTCTGGCCGTTGACGCCGATCAGGCCGATGTCGAAGCGCGCGTCGGAGAAGGCCGGCGTGCGCGTGCCTTCGGCGCCGAAGAAGAGCAGCCCTAGCCCGACCAGCGCGAGGTGCACGGCGACGGCGACGATCAGCAGCACGAGCACCGACCCGTGCGCGATCGGCTGGAACGCGAGCCGGTAGATCATCGGCCCGAGCGGAACGATCAGCGCGAGCGCGAGCGTGATCTGCAGCGGCAGCGCGAGCTGCGCCGGGTCGATGGCGAACAGGACGAGCGCCGCGATCGCCGGGTACGCGAGGTTCCATCCGACGATCGATCGCAGGTTCGCGGGCGAGCCGCCTTCGCGCGAGCGGCGCCAGGCGGCGACGCCGTCGACGATCGCGACGGCGATGCCGGCGCCGATCAGCAGCCACAGCGTGCCGGGCGTGCGGCCCGCCTGGAAGCTCGCCAGCGTGAGCGCGCCCATCGAGACGAACTCGCCCTGCGGGATGAAGATCACGCGCGTGACGGCGAACAGCAGCACGAGCGCGAGCGCGAGCAGCGCGTAGATCGCGCCGTTGGTGATACCGTCCTGCGACAGCAGCATGGCGATCTGCAGGTTCATGGGACGATCCGGAGGAGCATGCGATGAAGGCGGTTCGGGTGCACGGATGGGGCGCCGCGCCGAGGCTGGAGACGGTGCCCGAGCCGGTCGAGACGCAGGGGGAGAGCGTCGTGCGCATCGAGGCGGCGAGCGTCGGGCATCTCGACCGCACGATCTGGCGCGGCGAGTTCCTCCATCCGCCCGCGCTCCCGTACGTGCCCGGGATCGAAGGCAGCGGCGTCGTCGAGCGCAGCGCGCGCTTCGCGGCCGGCACGCGCGTCTGGTTCCGTGGAGGCGGCCTGGGCACGCGCCGCGACGGCAGCTGGTGCGAGCGTCGCTCGGTACCCGATGCGATCCTCGGCCTGCTGCCCGACGACGTTCCGTTCGAGGTCGGCGCGACCTTCTTCTCGCCGTGCACTTCGGCCTGGGTGGCGCTGCACGACGTCGCGCGGCTGCGCGACGGCGAGCGCGTGCTGGTGAGCGGCGCCACCGGCGCAGTCGGCAGCGTCGCCTGCCAGCTCGCCCGGCGCATGGGCGCGCGGGTGTTCGGCGTCGTCGGCAAACCCGGGCGCGTCGCGCAGCTCGAGGAGGGCGTCGAGCCGGTGGTGGTCGATCGCGACGATCCGCGAACGCCCGCCGGCGTCCAGGCCGAGCTGCTGATCGACACGGTCGGCGGCGCGACGCTCGCCGCACTGCTGCCCGCGGTGGTCGCAGGCGGACGCGCCGTGCTCGTCGGCTATCTCGGCGGCTCGCGCGTCGCGCTCGACCTGACGCAATTCATCCAGCGCGACGTTTCGCTGCTGCCGCTGAACATGCTCTCGCGCGAGGAGGCCGGCCGCGCGGCGGCGCCGCAGCTGCTCGAACGCATCGCCGAGGGATCGCTTCGGGTCGAGCGCCGCGCCTTCGGTCCGGCGCAAGCCGGCGAGGCGCTCGAATGGCTCGGTGCGCCCGGTCATCGCGGGCGCGCGGTGCTTCGGTGGTGAGGCCGCGTCATCCGGTCTTTCCGAAGTCGGGGCTGCGCCGCTCGCCGAAGGCCGCGATGCCTTCGCGCGCCGCGGCCGTGCAGGCGCTCGCGCCGAAGGCCTTGTAGCCGACGTCGAGCGCCTGCGCGAGCGTCGGCGCGGCGGCCGCGTCGCGAACGGCCTTCTCGATGATGCCGACGGTGGTCGCGCTCAGCGTCATGCCGTTCGCCGCGCGCTCGGCGCTGTCTTCGAAGCTCGGCACGTCGATCGCACCTTCGGCGATCCGCGGCACGCGGCCGGCGAGGGCCTGCACGCGGTCGACCGCGCAGGCGATCAGCGCGCGGTAGTCGTCGGCGAGCGCGTCGACGATGCCCATTTCGTGCGCGCGCTGCGCGCCGAGCCGCTCGCCCTTGCGCAGCATCGCGTGGAACACGGGGGCGGCGGCCGGCCAGCGCCGGTACGGCACGACCATAGCGCCGATGCCGGGCACGATGCCGAGCGTGACCTCGGGCAGCTGCATCGACGCGCCGCGCACGGCCACCAGCGAATGGCAGCGCATCGCGAGCTCGAAACCGCCGCCGAGCGCCATGCCGTTCAGCGCGGCGACCACCGGCTTGCGCATCGCGTCCAGGTGCACGAGCAGCCGCGAGCAGTCGCGCGCGTACTGCGCGGCGGCACCGGCGTCGCCGAGCATCGACGGGAAGCGGCCGATGTCGGCGCCGGCGCAGAACGCGCGCGTGCCGTAGCCGACGATCACGAAGCCGGCGACCGCCGGGTCGTCCTCGTGGCGGCGGATCACCTCGAGGATCTCGTCGGTCATCTCGTCGTGCAGCGCGTTCAGCGCCTCGGGCCGGCGCAGCGTGATCACCTTGACGTCGCCGACGTCGTCGACGAGCACGTGGCGCTCGAAACGCTGGTAGTCGGCCAGCGCGCGCGAGGGGCCCGGCATGCCGGGGCGTTCGCCGACGAAACGCTCGAGCACGCGCGCCGTCTCGGCGTCGCCGGCGTTGCGCATCAGCGTGAGCGGGCCGTCGCGGAAGCCGAGCGCGATCCTGCAGCCGAGGTCGAGGTCGCCCGGCTCGCCGATGGCGCGGTCGAGGATGTCCACCGATTGCGAGAACAGCACGCCGAGCAGGCGGTCGCGCACGTCGGCCGCGGTCTTCTCGTCGACCGCCACCGACTTGCCGGGCGCGACGGTCTTCCAGCGATCGACCGACTCGAAGATCGTCGCCGGCCGGTAGTGTTCGCCTTCCTCGTCGGCCTGCAGCGTGTTCGTCTCGACGATGATCGGGTTGCCGTTGGCGAGGTTGAGCACGAAGAACGGCCCGGCGTGCACGAAGGCGCCGGCCACCGTGTCGATCTGCGCGGCGCTCGCGCGATCGAGCAGCAGCGCCGACTCGTTGCACCAGTTGTCGAAGATGCGGTCGAGCATGAAGCAGGGCGCATCGGAGGTGACGAGCGGCAGCTTGCCCGTCTCGCAGAAGAAGCGGCGCAGGTGCTCGACGAGTGCCGGGTCGGCGCGCTCCCAGTCGATGACCTCGACCGCCGGATTGCGCCAGGCCGGCGCGAAGAAATGGGTGACGGTGGCGCGGCGCGGATTGCGCAGCTGCGAGAAGATGCGCGCAGCCGGCAGCGAGCTGGTGTTCGACGTGATGATCGCGTCGTCGGCGACGCGCTTTTCCACGTCGGCGAAGATCCGGCGCTTGAGCTCCAGGTTCTCGGTGGCCGCCTCGAGCACCCAGTCGCAGCCGCCGATCGCGTCGTAGTCGGTGGTGCCGTGCAGGTCCTGCAGCACCGCTTCGGCGTCCTGCGGCTTCATCTTCCCGCGCGCCACCGCCTTCTCCGCGTAGCTGCGAAAGCGCGCAAGCGCCGAGTCGAGCGCCGGTTGCGCGAGATCGACGAGCGTGAGCTTCAGCCCGGGCAGCGCGCTCTTCAGGTAGTAGCCGATGTCGGGGCCGATCGAGCCGGCGCCGATGATCGCGACGTGACGGGGCATCGCCCGCGCCGGCGCGGCCAGCAGCGGGTTCGAGAAACGACGGTTCATGCGGGGATTTCCTTCCTTTCGTTTGCGCGGCCGGCGAGCCCGAGATACGACTCGACGACCTTGGGATTGCCGCTGAGCTCGGCCGAGGTTCCGGCGAGCACGATGTCGCCGGTCTCGAGCACGTAGCCGTGATCGGCCACCTGCAGCGCGGCGCGCGCGTTCTGCTCGACGAGCAGGATCGAGACGCCCGTCGTGCGCAGGTCGGCCACGATGTGCATGATCTCGCGCACGATGCGCGGCGCCAGGCCCAGGCTGGGTTCGTCGAGCATCAGCAGGCGCGGCTTGCCCATCAGCGCGCGGCCGAGCGCCAGCATCTGCCGCTCGCCGCCCGACAGCGTCGCGGCGAGCTGCGTACGGCGCTCGAGCAGCCGCGGGAAACGCGCGTACACCTCGTCGAAATCGGAGTCGGCGCCGCGCTCGCCGTTGCGCACGCGCTGGAAGGCGCCCAGCCGCAGGTTGTCCTCGACCGACAGCTCGCCGAAGAGCTCGCGGCGCTCGGGAACGAGGCATATGCCGCGTGCGACGCGCGACTCGACTTCGGCGGCGCCGAGATCGTTGCCGGCGTAGCGCACGCGCCCGGTGCAGGGCAGCAGGCCCATCAGGGCGCCGAGCAGCGTCGACTTGCCGGCGCCGTTCGGGCCGATCACGGTGACGATCGATCCTTGCTGCACGCTCAGCGAGACGCCGTGCAGCGCCTCGACCTTGCCGTAGCAGACTTTCAGCTCGTCGACTTCGAGCAGCGGAGAACTCACTCGATTCCTCCCAGGTACGCTTCGAGCACCGCGGCGTCGGTCTGGATCGCCTGCGGTGCGCCTTCGGCGAGCTTCTCGCCGAAATCCATGACGACGAGCCTGTCGACGAGGCCCATCACGAAATCCATGTCGTGCTCGACGAGCAGCACGCTGATGTGTTCGGCGCGCAGCCGCCGCAGCAGTTCGGCCAGTTGCTGCTTCTCGCCGTAGCGCAGCCCGGCCGCCGGCTCGTCGAGCAGCAGCAGCACCGGGTCGGCGGCGAGTGCGCGCGCGATCTCGACGATGCGCTGCTGGCCGAGCGCGAGGCTGCCGGCCGCATCGAACAGATGCTCGCCCAGGCCCACGCGATGCAGCTGGCGTGCCGCTTCCGCGCGCAGCCGCTCTTCCTCGCCGCGTTCGAGATGCGCCATCGCGGCGAGCGTGCCGCTGCCGCCGCGCAGGTGCGCGCCGATCGCGACGTTCTCGAGCACCGACATGTTGGAGACCAGGTTCACGTGCTGGAAGGTGCGCGCCAGTCCGCGCTGCGCGATCCTGCGCTGCCCGAGCTGGTCGATGCGCTCGCCGAGGAAACGGATCTGTCCGCTCTCGGGCGCGAGCACGCCGGTGATCAGGTTGAACATCGTCGTCTTGCCGGCGCCGTTCGGACCGATCAGCCCGAGGATCTCGCCGCTGCGCACCGAGAACGACATCCGGTTGACCGCGACCAGCCCGCCGAAGCGGATGCGCACCGCGTCGACGTCGAGCAGCGGCATACCCGGCTGCGGTTGCTCGCGGCGCGGCAGCGGCGCGGCGTCGGCCGACGGCGGGCGCGGCCTGCCCTTGGGCAGCCAGCGGCCGATCGCCGGCGCGATGCCGTTGCGCGTTCGTTGCAGCAGCAGCAGCATCAGCACGCCGAAGACGACGATCTCGTAGTTCCCGGTGCGCTGGATCGCCACGGGCAGCAGGTCCTTCAGCCACTCGCGCAGCATCGTCATCACCGAGGCGCCGAGCACCGCGCCCCACACCTGGCTCGCGCCGCCGATCACGGCCATGAACAGGTAGTCGATGCCGGCGTTCACGCCGAAGGCGTGCGGGCTGACGAAGCGCAGGAAATGCGCGTGCAGCCAGCCGGAGACGCCGGCGAGCAGCGCCGCGTACAGGAAGACGAGGACCTTCAGCCGCGCGGTGTCGACGCCGAAGCTCTCGGCCATCACGCTGCGAAAGCGCAGTGCGCGCAGTGCGCGCCCGGAGCGCGAATCGAGCAGGTTCAGCGCGGCGGCGATCGCCAGGATCGTGATCGCCCAGATCAGGTAGTAGATGCGCGAGGCGGTGTCGAGCTGCCAGCCGAACAGGCTGATCGAGGGCAGGTCGTCGAGGCCGCTGAACTGGCCGAGCCCGGGCATGTTGCCGAACACGTAGTAGATCGCGATGCCCCAGGCGATCGTCGCGATCGACAGGTAGTGGCCCGACAGGCGCAGCGTGATCGCCCCGAGCAGCAGCCCGAAGGCGCCGACCACGGCGAGCGACGCGAACAGCGTCAGCCAGGGAGACATGCCGGAGGCCGTCGTGAGCAGCGCCGTCGTGTAGGCGGCGATGCCGACGAAGGCCTGCTGCCCGAAGGAGACGATGCCGGCGATGCCGGTGAGCAGCACGAGCCCGAGCACGACGAGCGTGGCGAGCCCGATGTAGTTGAGCAGCGTGACGTAGAACGCGGGCACGACCCACGGCGCCAGCGCGATGGCGAGCACGAACAGCCCGACGGGCCACTGCGCCCGCATCATTCCTCCTCGTCCTCGACGTGATGGCGCGACGTGAGCGAGCGCCAGACGAGGACCGGGATGATGATCGTGAAGACGATGGTCTCCTTCAGCGCGCTCGCCCAGAACGACGAGAACGATTCGAGCAGGCCGATGCCGAGCGCACCGAGCGCGGCGAGCGGATAGCTCGTCATGCCGCCGAGGATCGCGCCGACGAAGCCCTTCAGGCCGATCATCAGCCCGGTGTCGTAGTAGATGGTCGCGATCGGGGCGATCAGGATCCCCGAGAGCGCGCCGATGAACGCGGCGAGCAGGAAGCTCAGGCTCCCCGACAGTTCGGTGCGCACGCCGACCAGGCGTGCGCCGACGCGGTTGATCGCCGTCGCGCGAAGCGCCTTGCCGTACAGCGTGCGCTCGAAGAAGAGCCACAGCGCGGCCATCACGACGAGGCTCGTCACGACGACGACGAGGCTCTGCGCGCTCACGTCGAGCACGCCGGCGCTGAAGCTGGCCTCGGAGAACGCGTTCGCGCGCAGCCCCTCGCCGCCGAAGAAGACGAGCCCGAGTCCGGTGAGCACGTAGTGCGCCGCCATCGAGGCGACGAACAGGACCAGGACCGATGCGTTGGCGATCGGCTGGTACGCGACGCGGTACAGGATCGGGCCGAGCGGGACGACCAGCCCGAGCACGACCAGCGCCTGCCACCACGGCGAAAGCTGCCGCGGCGCGGCCCAGACGGCGATCGCCGTCATCGCCGCCGGTACGACGACGTAGAGCACGACGATGCGCGGGATGCGCTGCAGCGCGCGGTCGCGCCACGCCTTTGCCGCGTCGAAGGCGGCGGCGAGCAGGCCGCCGCCGACGAGCACCCAGACGGTGCCCGGCACCTGCCCGAGCTGCAGCATCGCCATCGACAGCGCCGCATAGGAGATGAACTCGCCCTGCGGGACGAAGATCACGCGCGTCACCGCGAACACCAGCAGCAGCGCCAGTGCGAGCAGCGCGTAGATGGCGCCGTTGGTGACGCCGTCCTGCGTCAGCCAGAGGGCGATGTCCGAGGTCATTTCGCTTGTCGCGAAGAGAAGGGAGAGCAGGCAAGCGGGAAGGGGTCGCCCCCTTCCCGTCCTCTTACTTCATCAACTTCCACTCCCCGTCCTTCACCATCACGAGCACGCGGGCGCGCTCGTCGAGACCGTTGTGGTTCTCGGGGCTCAGGTTGTAGACGCCGTGGGTGCCGACGACGTTCTTGACCTGCTCGAGCGCGTCGCGCAGCGCGGCGCGGAACTCGGGCGTGCCGGGCTTGGCCTTCTTCATCGCCTCGGGCACGGCGGCGTTCAGCAGCAGCGTCGCGTCGTAGCTGTAGCCGGCGAAGGCGTTGCGCGTGTCGGGCCCGAACTCCTTCTCGTAGCGCTGCGTGAAGTCGAGCGAGATCGCCTTCGTGGCGTAGTCGGCGGGCAGGTCCTCGGGGACGATCAGCGCGCCGGTGGGGGCGATGGCGCCTTCCACGGCCTTCTTGCCGTTCTGGATGAACGCGAGGTTCACCGTGCCGTGGTTGTGGTAGATCGGCCCCTTGTAGCCGCGCTCGCGCAGCGCGACGTGCGGCGTGGCCGCCGGCGATCCGGATCCGCCGACCACGACCGCGTCGGGCTTGGCTGCGATCACCTTGAGCACCTGGCCGGTGACGCTGGTGTCGGCACGACCGTAGCGCTCGTTGGTGACGACCTTCATGCCGGCCTCGGGCGCGAGCTTCTGCATCGCGTTGTAGACGAGATCGCCCCAGGTGTCGGAGAAGCCGATGTAGCCGACGGTCTTGACGCCGTTCTTCTTCATCTCGGCGACCACGGCGCTCATCATCAGCTCGGTCGTCTGCGGCACGACGAAGGTCCACTGCGCGCGTTCGCCCTCGAGCGGCGGGATCGGCGTGAGCGCGATCATCGGCGTCTTCGTCTCGGCGGCCACCTGCGTCATCGCGACGGCCGACGGAACCCCGTTCGAACCCATGATCGCGTCGACCTTGTCCTCGGTGACGAACTTGCGCGCGTTCTTCGCCGCGTTGTCGGGCTTCGATTCGTCGTCGAGGATGATGTACGTGACCGGTTCGCCGCCGATCGTCTTCGGGATCAGCTGGAACGCGTTCTTGTAGGGGATGCCGAGCGACGAGCCCGGCCCGGTGGTGCCGAGCGAGACGCCGATGCGGATCTCGGCGTGCGCGGCGGTGGCGGCGAGCGCGGCGGCGGCCGCGAGGGCGACGGAGAACGAGGTACGGCGTTTCATGAAGCTCCTCCTTTCGATGTCGGTCGATCGAATTCGTCGTTGGCGGGCCGGCGCAGCAGCCCGATGTGGTCGAGCATGTCGAGCATGCGCCCGACAGTCTGCGAACGGTATCGCGCGGGATCGACACCGCCGAAGTCGTAGAAACCCTTGCCGTCGCGCAGGCCGTTGCGCCCCTCGCGCATGTGGCGGTCGACGATCGCGGGAGACGCATAGCGTTCGTCGCCGAGCGCCTGCGCGAGATAGCGGCTGGCGTAGTACAGGATGTCGTTGCCGCCGTAGTCGATGAACTCGACGACGCCGATGT
>JBIQJM010000099.1:0-11921 GCA_044507525.1 Burkholderiales bacterium | reverse complement strand
CCGCGGAACACCGGCCAGATGTCGCGGCTCTCGTGCACCTCGCGCATCGCGAAGGCGTCGCTCGGGATGCGCCGGTACGCGGCCGACAGCGTGGAGATGCGCGACCCGGCCTCGCAGACCTCGATGTACGCGTAGTGGCGCACCAGCGGCAGCAGGGCGTTCTCGAGGAAGCCGCGGCTCTTCTCGGGGTCGGCGCCGAAGGCATCGCCGTCGGAGGCCTGCGCGCCGTAGATGTTCCAGGCGTCGAGCGGATAGCGTTCCTCGATGATCTGGTGCATCAGCGCGAGCGCCGACAGCACGACGGTGCCGCCGGTCTTGCGATCGTGGAAGAAGCGCTGCTCGTCGACCTCCTCGGCGTCGTCGGTATGGCGGATGAAGACGATGTCCAGCTTCTCGTACTTGCGCGACAGGAACAGGTGCAGCAGCGCGAAGAAGCGCTTGGCGAGATCCTTCTTGCGCTCGTCCATCGAGGCCGAGACGTCCATCAGGCAGAACATCACCGCCTGGCTCACCGGCTTCGGCGTGAGCGTGCGATAGCGGTAGCGCAGGTCGATCTCGTCGAGGAACGGGACCGACGCGATGCGCCGCTGCAGCTGCCCGGCTTCCTCCAGCCAGCGCGTACGATCGGGTGCGTCGGGCGGCGCCGCTTCGAGCAGCGATTCGATCCCGGCGAGCCTGGAACGCAGGCCGCCGCGCAGCGCGATGCGCCGGCCGATCGCGTTGCGCAGCGAGCGGTTCACCGAAAGGTTGGTCGGCGAGCCGTTCGTCGTGTAGCCCGCCCGCTGCAGGCACTGTTCGCGGATCTCGCCGAGCGTCGTGCGCACCATCCGCGGCAGCTCGAGGTCGTCGAAGAAGATCTGCATGAACTCTTCGCGCGACAGCGAGAACGCGAAGGCGTCGGTGCCCTCGCCGCTGCCGCCTTCGCTGCCCGAACCGCCGTCGCCGTCCCCGCCCTCCGGGCGCGGCAGCTTGTCGCCCGGCTGGAAGTGGCGATTGCCGGGCAGCACGTGCTCGTAATCGCCGCCGGCGCCGTGCCGGAACGTGGGTTCGGAGACGTCGCGAACGGGGATCGACACCTTGCCGCCGCGTTCGAGATCGCGGATCGAGCGCCCGGCGACCATGTCGGTGACGGCACGGCGGATCTGCGCCTTGTAGCGGCGCATGAACCGCTCGCGGTTCACGGCACTGCCGGAGCGGTCGTTCGGGCGCCGGTCGATGACTACGGACATCGCGCCCACCCTCCCTCTATTGTGACTTGCGCACCCGCAGGTACCACTCGCACAGCAGGCGCACCTGCTTCTCGGTGTAGCCCTTGTCGACCATCCGCGCGACGAAGCTCTCGTGCTTGCGGCGGTCCTCGGCCGAGGCCTTCGCGTTGAACGAGATCACCGGCAGCAGTTCCTCGGTGTTCGAGAACATCTTCTTCTCGATCACCTCGCGCAGCTTCTCGTAGCTCGTCCAGGCGGGGTTCTCGCCGCCGTGCTGGGCGCGAGCGCGCAGCACGAAGTTGACGATCTCGTTGCGGAAGTCCTTCGGGTTGGCGATGCCGGCCGGCTTCTCGATCTTCTCGAGCTCGGCGTTCAGCTGCGAGCGGTCGAAGCTCTCGTTCGTCTCCGGGTCGCGGTAGTCCTCGTCCTGGATCCAGTAGTCGGCGAAGGTGACGTAGCGGTCGAAGATGTTCTGGCCGTACTCGGAGTACGACTCCAGGTACGCCGTCTGGATCTCCTTGCCGATGAACTCCGCGTAGCGCGGCGCGAGCCAGCTCTTCATGAAGTCGAGCCAGCGCCGCTGCGTTTCCTCCGGCAGCCCCTCGCGCAGCAGCCGCTGCTCGAGCACGTACATCAGGTGCACCGGGTTCGCCGCGATCTCGGTCTGGTCGTGGTTGAACACCGCCGACAGCACCTTGTAGGCGAAGCGCGTCGACAGCCCGGCCATCCCTTCGTCGATGCCGGCGTAGTCGCGGTATTCCTGCACGGACTTCGCGTTCGGCTCGACGTCCTTCAGGTTCTCGCCGTCGTAGACCCGCAGCTTGGCGTAGATGCTCGAGTTCTCGGGCTCCTTGAGCCGCGTGAGCACGGCGAACTGCGCCATCATGTCGAGCGTCCCTGGCGCGCAGGGCGCGCTGGCCAGCGAACTGCCCGCGAGCAGCTTCTTGTAGATGCGCACTTCCTCGGAGAACTGCAGGCAGTACGGCACCTTCACGACGTAGATGCGATCGAGGAAGGCCTCGTTGTTGCGGTTGTTGCGGAAGGCCTGCCACTCGCTCTCGTTCGAGTGCGCGAGGATCATCCCCTGGAAGGGGATCGCCGACAGCCCTTCCGTGCCCTTGAAGTTGCCCTCCTGCGTGGCGGTGAGCAACGGGTGCAGCATCTTGATCGGCGCCTTGAACATCTCGACGAACTCGAGCAGGCCCTGGTTGGCCAGGCACAGGCCGCCGGAGTAGCTGTAGGCGTCGGGGTCGTCCTGCGACAGCGACTCGAGCTTGCGGATGTCGACCTTGCCGACCAGCGACGAGATGTCCTGGTTGTTCTCGTCGCCCGGTTCGGTCTTGGAGATGGCGACCTGCTTGAGCACCGAAGGCTGCACGCGCACCACGCGGAACTTCGCGATGTCGCCGTCGTACTCGGACAGCCGCTTCACCGCCCACGGGCTCATCACGCCGTTCAGGTAGCGGCGCGGGATGCCGTACTCGGCCTCGAGCATCGGCCCTTCGCGATCGGGATGGAACAGCCCGAGCGGCGACTCGTTCACCGGCGAGCCCTTCAGCGCGTAGATCGGGTACTTCTCCATCAGCGCCTTCAGGCGCTCGGCGATCGAAGACTTGCCGCCGCCCACCGGACCGAGCAGGTAGAGCACCTGCTTGCGCTCTTCGAGCCCCTGCGCGGCGTGGCGGAAAAACGAGACGATCTGGCCGATCGCGTCGTCCATCCCGTAGAACTCCGCGAAGGCGGGGTAGCGACGGATGATCCGGTTCGAGAACAGGCGCGAGAGCCGGGGATCGTTGCGCGTGTCGATGACCTCGGGATCGCCGATCGCGGCGAGCATCCGCTCCGCTGCGCTGGCGTATGCGAGAGGCTCGTTGCGGCAGAGCTCGAGGTATTCGAGGAGCGACATCTCCTCGTCGCGCGCCTTCGCGTACGTCTCTCGATACGCATCGAACAGGTTCATGGTCCCTCCTTATGAACTTCTGCTCTTCGGCCCCGCGTGATGCGAATGCGAAGCCGACGCATGCGCTGGTCAACAGCAATCGTAATGCCTGCGCTGTCCCCTGTAACGGTGCGTCGTTGCTCTGGGTGGACACAACAACGACGCGGATGCGGGTATCCCCCGACGAGCGGCGTCTCGCGGGCGACGCCGCGCGTCTGCGCGCGACGTCGCCGCGCGTGCGACGCGCGCGACGCCGAGCGCGTGCAGCGAACGTCGCCGAGCGCGGAGCGAACGTCGCCGCGCGCGGCGCCTCAGCTCGCGAGCGGACGGTAGCGGATCCGGTGCGGCGTGTCGGCGTCTTCGCCGAGCCGGCGGCGGCGATCGGCGAGGTACTCGGCGAAGTTGCCCTCGAACCAGACGACGCGGCTGTCTCCCTCGAACGAGAGGATGTGCGTCGCGATGCGGTCGAGGAACCAGCGGTCGTGCGAGATGACGACCGCGCAGCCGGCGAAGTCGAGCAGCGCCTGCTCGAGCGCGCGCAGCGTCTCGACGTCGAGGTCGTTCGTCGGCTCGTCGAGCAGCAGCAGGTTCGCGCCTGCGCGCAGCACCTTCGCGAGCTGCACGCGGTTGCGCTCGCCGCCCGACAGCTCGCCGATCCTCTTCTGCTGGTCGGCGCCCTTGAAGTTGAAGCGCGCGACCCACGCGCGGCTCGGCGTGCGAAAGCCCCCGACCTCGATGTCGTCGAGGCCGTCCGACACCTCCTCCCACACGGTCTTCGCCGCATCGAGCGTGTCGCGGCTCTGGTCGACGCAGGCCGCCTTCACCGTGTCGCCGATGCGCAGCACGCCGCCGTCCGGTTTCTCGTCGCCCATGATCATCCGGAACAGCGTCGTCTTGCCGGCGCCGTTCGGCCCGATCACGCCGACGATGCCGCCCGGCGGCAGGCGGAACGACAGTTCGTCGAACAGCAGCCGGTCGCCGAAGCTCTTGCGCAGCCCTTCGGCTTCGACGACGACGTCGCCCAGGCGCGGTCCGGGCGGGATGAACAGCTCGTTCGTCTCGTTGCGCCGCTGGGTCTCGGTCGAGGACAGCTCCGCGAAGCGGGCCAGGCGCGCCTTGCTCTTCGCCTGTCGCGCCTTCGGGTTGGCGCGTACCCACTCGAGCTCGGCCTGCATCGCGCGGATGCGCGCCGACTCCTGTTTCGCCTCGACCTCGAGCCGCTTCTCCTTCTGCTCGAGCCACGACGAGTAGTTTCCCTGCCACGGGATGCCGTGGCCGCGGTCCAGTTCGAGGATCCAGCCGGCGACGTTGTCGAGGAAGTAGCGGTCGTGCGTGACCGCGATGACGGTGCCCGGGAAGCGCTCGAGGAACTGCTCGAGCCACTGCACGGAGAGCGCGTCGAGGTGGTTCGTCGGCTCGTCGAGCAGCAGCATGTCAGGCTCGCTGAGCAACAGACGACAAAGCGCCACGCGCCGTCGTTCGCCGCCGGAGAGCCGGGTCACGTCGGCGTCCCACGGGGGCAGCCGCAGCGCATCGGCGGCCACCTCGAGCCTGCGCTCGATCTCCCATCCGCCGATTGCGTCGATCTTCGACTGCAGCTCGCCCTGCCGCTCGAGCAGCCGGTTCATCTCGTCGTCGTCCATCGGCTCGGCGAAACGTTCGCTGATCGCGTTGAACTCGTCGAGCAGCGCGATCGTCTCGCCGAGGCCCTGCTCGACGTTGCCGCGCACGTCGAGCGCGGGGTCGAGCTGCGGCTCCTGCGGCAGGTAGCCGATGCGCAACCCCGGCATCGGCGTGGCCTCGCCTTCGTACTCGCGGTCGACGCCGGCCATGATGCGCAGCAGCGTCGACTTGCCCGAGCCGTTCAGGCCGAGCACGCCGATCTTGGCGCCGGGGAAGAAGCTGAGCGAGATGTCCTTCAGGATCACGCGCTTGGGGGGCACGACCTTGCCCACCCGGTTCATCGTGTAGACGTACTGGGTCATTCAGGAAGTGAAGGCTGTGGAGTCAATGGCCAAGGGTACCCAAAGGGCCGTCCACGGTCGGCGCGGGCCCTTCGCTATTCACCTTTCGCGGACCTGACCGCGCGCGCGATCAGGAACCACGGCCGCGCGAGCGTACGGATCACGCGGCCGTCGGCGGTGAGCGGCAGCTCGGTCATCGCGACGCTGTCGAAGACGTTGCCGCCGACGGCGCGCGCCACGCGCCGGCGGCGGTCGATCGCGACGACGACGTCGCAGTGCGACGAGCTCAGGAATTCCAGGTCGTCGAGCGTCTCCATGCGCAGCAGCGTGATCCGGTCGCGCAGGCGCGAGACGTTGCGCGGGCCGCAGACCAGGTCGCCCGCCCGCAGCGCTTCGTCGGCGGCGAGCAGGAGCTCGAACTGCGCCGCGCTGCCGGCTTCGCGCTGGTGCCGCAGCAGCGCACGCAGGTAGCGCGCGTGCGCGGCGTCGCCGACGAACGCGGGCCTGCCGACGCCGATCTGCTGCATCAGGAACGAGACGAACGCGGCCGACCACGGTGCATCGGGACGCGGCGGTGCACCGGCTTCGCCCACGCCGCCGGTGCCCATTGCCCAATAGCGGTGCACGCGCGCCTGCGCGTCGAAGGGCGCGGTGTCGTCCTCGTGCGCGCCCTCGTGCACCAGGCGCGCGCGGCCGTCGGTCGCGTCGACGCGCGTGCGGCCCCATGCCCGCCATTCGCGAAGCGCGACGTCGGCCAGGTGCGCGGCGACCTGCTCGCCGGGCAGCCGGCGCGCGAACGAGGTGCCGGGCGCGGCCGGCAACGCCGCGAGCAGCAGCACGACCCAGGCGGCTGCCAGGCCGCGGCGGCGCAGGCGCAGGCGCAGGCGCAACGCGAGGCGGCGAGCGACTTCGGGCACCGATTCTCCGGGGCTGCGTTTTGCGCATATCCTCGCCGCTGATCCGACTGCAGCCACCCGATGACCGCTTCGTCCGCTACCCCGATCTACCGCGTGCGCGGCCTCACGCGCACTTACCGGATGGGGGAGGTGGAGATCCACGCGCTGCGCGGCGTCGACCTCGACCTGTACGCGGGCGAGTTCGTCGTGCTGCTGGGCGCATCCGGCAGCGGCAAGTCGACGCTGCTGAACATCCTCGGCGGACTCGACCGCGCGAGCTCGGGCGAGGTGCTGTATCGCGGGCAGGATCTCGGCCGCGCCGACGGCGCCGAGCGCACGCGCTTCCGACGGCGCGAAGCGGGCTTCGTGTTCCAGTTCTACAACCTGATCGCCAGCCTCACGGCGCTCGAGAACGTCGCGATCGTCACCGAGATCGCCGACGATCCGATGGATCCGGCCGAGGCGCTGCGCCTGGTCGGGCTGGCCGAACGCGCCGACCATTTCCCGGCCCAGCTCTCCGGCGGCGAGCAGCAGCGGGTCGCGATCGCGCGCGCGATCGCGAAGAACCCTTCGGTGCTCCTGTGCGACGAGCCCACCGGTGCGCTCGATTCGAAGACGGGCGTGCGCGTGCTCGGCGTGCTCGGCGACGTCAATCGCCGGCTGGGGACGACGACCGTCGTCATCACGCACAACGCGGTGATCGCGCGGATGGCCGATCGCGTGATCCGGCTGAGCGACGGGCGCGTCGCCGAGGAGCACGTCAACGAAACGAAGCTCGCCGCCGAGGCGCTGCACTGGTAGATGCGGGCGCTGCATCGCAAGCTGCTGCGCAACCTGTGGACGCTGAAGGCACAGGGGCTCGCGATCGCCTTCGTCGTCGCCGGCGGGGTCGCGATGTTCGTGATGTCGCTGGCCGCCGTCGATTCGCTGCGCCGCACGCAGCACGAGTTCTACGTCGAGCATCGTTTCGCCGACGTCTTCGCCGATCTGAAGCGTGCGCCCGAGTCGCTCGCCGAGCGCCTGCGGGCGGTCGACGGCGTCGCCGTGCTCGAGACGCGCGTGCGCGCGCCGGTCCGCCTGCAGCTTGCCGGCTACGCGGATCCGGTGACCGGACTGGCGATCTCGATTCCCGACGGCGCCCAGCCGCTGCTCAACCGCCTGTTCCTGCGCGAGGGGAAGCTGCCCGATCCGGCGAGCGACGACCAGGTCGTCGTCAACGAAGCCTTCGCCGAGGCGCACGGGCTGCGCCCCGGCGCGCGGATCGGGATGGTCGTCAACGGCCGGCTGCAGTCGCTGACCGTCGTCGGCACGGGACTGTCGCCCGAGTACGTCTACCAGATCCGGCCCGGCGACCTCTTTCCCGACTATGCGCGGTACGCCGTGCTCTGGATGAACCGGACGGCGCTCGCCGCCGCATTCGGCATGGAGGGTGCGTTCAACAACGTCGTCGCGACGCTGTCGCCCGGCGCGTCGGCCGCGCGCGTCACCGATGCCTTCGACCTGCTGCTCGCGCCGCACGGCGGGCTGCTCGCGTACGACCGTGCGCTGCAGACTTCGCACCGCTACCTCGCCCAGGAGCTCGAGCAGCTCGACGCGATGGCGCGTTTCGTGCCGATGATCTTCCTCGGCGTCGCCGCGTTCCTGCTGAACGTCGTCGCGGCGCGCGTGATCCGCACGCAGCGGGCGGAGATCGCCGTGTTGAAGGCCTTCGGCTACGCCGACGGCGCCATCGCCGCGCACTACCTGTCGCTGGTGCTGGCGGTGGTCCTGATCGGTTCCGTCGGCGGCGTGCTCGCCGGCGCCTGGCTCGCCGACGGGCTGGCGACGCTCTATCAGGAGTTCTTCCGCTTCCCGTGGTTGCGCATGCGCGTTCGTCCGGAACTGGCGGCGACCGCGGTCGCGATCGCGTTCGGGGCCGCCGCGCTCGGCGCCTGGTCGGCGGTGGCCGCCGCCTTCCGGCTCGAGCCGGCCGAGGCGATGCGTCCGGCGCCGCCGGCCCGCTACCGTCGCACGCTCGTCGAGCGCATGGGCATCGGCCGGTTCCTCAGCCAGCCGACGCGGATCGTCCTGCGCAACCTCGAGCGCCAGCCGCTGCGCTCGGCGTTCTCGCTGCTCGGCATCGCGCTCGCCGTCGCGCTGCTCGTGCTCGGAGGGCTGCAGCAGGGCGCCGTCGGCCACATGCTCGATGCGCAGTTCCGCGTCGCGCAACGGCAGGACCTCACGGTGTCCTTCGACGAAGCGCGTGCGATCGGCGCGGTGCACGAGCTGGCGGCGCTGCCCGGCGTGCGCCGGGTCGAGGGCTTCCGGCTCGCTGCGGCCGTACTGCGCCATGGCCATCGCGAGTATCGGACGAGCCTGCAGGGCTATGACGACGGCGGCGAGCTGTTCCGCGTGCTCGACGAACGGCTCGCGCCGATCCGGCTCGTCGAAGGCGGCGTGATGCTCACCGACCATCTCGGCCGCCTGCTCGGCGTGAGCGCCGGCGATCGCCTGCAGGTGCAGGTGCTCGAAGGGCGGCGGGCGAGCTTCGAGATCCCGGTCGCCGGCCTGGTCACCGAGTACGTCGGCGTCGGCGCGTACCTGACGCGCGAGACGCTGAACCGCCTGCTGCGCGAAGGGCCGTCGGTGAACGGTGCCTTCGTCGCGGTCGCGCCCGACGCGATCGCCGCGGTCACCAGCCGCCTGGACCGCCTGCCGCGCGTGACGAACGTGACGATCCGCGAACGCGCGATCGACGCCTTCGACGAGCTGATGGGCGAGACGCTGCTCGTCTACGCGCTCTTCTCGATCGTCCTCGCCGGGTCGATCGCCTTCGCCGTGGTCTACAACAACGCGCGCATCGCCTTCGCCGAGCGCAGCCGCGAACTGGCGACGCTGCGCGTGCTCGGCTTCACGCAGGGCGAGGTGGCGTGGGTGCTGCTCGGCGAGCTGGCGCTGCTCGCGTTGCTCGCGATCCCGCTCGGCTTCGCCCTCGGTACGGGATTCGCGTGGTTCGTGACCCGGGCGATCCAGACCGACCTCTTCCGCATCCCGCTCGTGCTCGAGGCCTCGGCCTTCGCCACCGCCGCGGCGGTCGTCCTCGCCGCATCGCTGCTGTCGTCGCTGCTGGTCGGGCACAATCTGCGCCGGCTCGACCTCCTCGACGCCCTCGAAGCTTCGGAGTGAACCGCCCGTGCCGGCGCCCACCTGGATGAACCGGCGAAACCTCTTGCTCGCGGCGATCGGCGTGCTGCTCGCGCTCGGTCTCGCGTACGGGTTCCGCGACCCGCCGCCGCGCGTCGACGCGAGCGCGGTGCTGCGCGCGCCCTTTCGCGTCAGCTTCGAGGAGGAGGGGCGCACGCGCGTGAAGGACCGCTACGAGTTCTCGTCGCCGATCGCCGGCCAGCTGGCGCGCGTGCTGCTCGAACCGGGCGACCGCGTCGCGCGCGGCGAGCGCCTGTTCGCCATCGCGCCCTCCTTCGCCGCCCCGCTCGACCCGCGCGAGCACGCGCGGGCGGCGGCGCAGCTCGCGCGCGCCGACGCCTCGCTGCAGTCGGCCCGCACGCAGATGCAGGCGGCGCAGGCGCAGTCGGATTTCGCCCAGAGCGAGGTCGAGCGGTTGCGTCCGCTCGCCCGCAGCGGCCACGTCTCGGCGGCCGCGCTGGAGCGCGCCATCGCCGAGGCGCGCAGCGCCGCCGCGCTGCTGCGCTCGGCGCGCTTCGCGATCGACGTCGCGCGCCACGAGCGCGACACGGCCCGCGCCGTGCTCGACGTGCAGGGACCCGAGAGCTCGCTCGATCCGATCGTCGTCGCTTCGCCGCTCGACGCCACGGTGCTGACCCGCGCGCGGCAGAGCGCGGGACCGGTGCAGCCCGGCGAGCCGATCGTCGCGCTCGGCGATCCCGACAGCCTCGAGGTCATCGTCGACGTGCTCTCGCCCGACGCCGTGCGCCTGGAGCCGGGGATGAAGGTCGAGCTCGACCGCTGGGGCGGCGAAGGCGCGCTCGCCGCGCGCGTGCGCCGCATCGAACCCTCCGCGTTCACGAAGGTGTCGGCGCTCGGCGTCGAGGAGCAGCGCGTCTGGGTCGTCGTCGATTTCGAGGACGAGAACGCCGGGCGGCACGCGCTCGGCGACGGCTATCGCGTGCTCGCGCGCTTCGTGCTGTGGCAGGGCGACGACGTGCTGCAGGCGCCGGCGGCGGCGCTGTTCCGCGAAGGCGACGGCTGGGCGGCCTTCGTCATCGACGACGACGATCGTGCACGCCTGCGGCGGGTCGAACCGGGGCGGCGCAGCGGGCTCGTGGTCGAGATCGTCGACGGCCTGCAGCCGGGCGACCGCGTGCTGTTGCATCCCGATCGCGCGCTGCGCGACGGCGACCGCGTCCGTCTGCGCGACGCAGGCGCCGCCTGACGGGCGCCTCGCTTCAGTGCACGTGCGCCGGCGCGTGCCCCGGCCGTTCGGCCGTGCCGCGCCCCATCAGGAACGCGAGCAGGGCCACCGCGCCGGCCGTCATCCAGACGCCGCGCATCGGCATCGCCTGCGCGGTGTTCCACAGCATCGCCGGCACTTTCGGCTTCGACAGCTCCATGCGCCGCTTCGTCATCCGCACGCCGAGCTCGTCGAGGCGATCGGCGAGGCGGTGCTCGGCGAGCGGGAGCAGGATCGTCTCCTCGTCGGCCACGTGGTGCATCACCTCGCGCATCAGCTCGTGGAAGGTGCGCTCGTATTCGGCGTCGTCGGCGCGCATGTCGCGCAGCCGGTCGATCAGGCGCCGCATCTCGCCGTGCTCGGGCCCGCTCTTCCGGAGCGTCTCGTTCTCGGGGGCGACCTCGCGCAGGGCCGGATAGAAGATCTCCTCCTCGATCTGCGCATGCACCTCGAGCGCCAGGCAGATCGCTTCGACGATCGCGTGCTTGCGGCGCCTGGAGGTCTCGGCGTGGAACTGGTGGAAGGTCGAGACGACGTGCGTATGGTCGATGCGGATCATCGTCGTCGCCGAAGGCGACATCCGGCTGAGCATCGATCCCGTAGCGGGCGCGTCGCTGCGGGCGAGGGCGTGCGGGTGCATGGCGGCTTCTCCGTATTGCTGCGTATCGACCCCACGCGCAACCCGCGTACCCGAGCCGCAGCCGGCTGCGGCGCGGCGGGCGAGCAGCCCCTCGCTCGAAAGCGGGTGCTTACATCGATTCCCGTGCGCCGCGCCCCTTGACGATCCGTTGATGTGAATCAAGCGCTGCCGGGCCGCAGCCGCTGGTGGGGGATCGCGCGCGCGGCCAATAATGGTAAAACGGTACCGGAATACCGGAGGTCGGCGCGATGCACATCGTCGTTTGCGTGAAGCAGGTCCCCGATTCGAGCCAGATCCGGGTCCACCCGGTGACGAACACGATCATGCGCCAGGGGGTTCCGGCGGTGGTCAACCCCTACGACCTCGTCTCGCTCGAGGAGGCGCTGCGGATCCGCGACCGCTTCGGCGCGCGCGTCACCGTGCTCAGCATGGGGCCCAAGATGGCCGTCGAGGCGCTGCGCAAGTGCGTGTCCTTCGGCGCCGACGACGCGGTCCTGATCACCGACCGCGTGTTCGCCGGTTCCGACACGCTCGCCACGTCGTACGCGTTGGCGTCGGCGATCCGCACGATCGGCGCCGATCACCCGATCGACATGGTGTTCTGCGGCAAGCAGACGATCGACGGCGACACCGCGCAGGTCGGACCGGGCATCGCGCGCCGCCTCGGGCTGCAGCAGCTCACCTACGTGTCGCGCATCGAGAGCGTCGACCCCGACGCACGCGAGATCGTCGTGCACCGGCGCGCCGAGGGAGGCGTGCAGGTGCTGAAGACGAAGCTGCCGTGCCTGGTGACGATGATGGAAGGCGCGAACACGATCCGCTTCGCCGGCATGGACGACATGTTCCGCGCCGCGCGCTGCGAGATC
>JBIQJM010000098.1:0-11961 GCA_044507525.1 Burkholderiales bacterium | reverse complement strand
GGCGACTGCGCTCGAGCCGAGCGACGCGGACGAAAGCCTCGAGGCCCCGCAGGCGATTCCCGCGCACGACGCGGCGGCGGACGACGTCCCGACCTCCCGCGTGGACGCCCAAGCCGACGCCGAAGTCGACGTCGACGAAGCGGACACGCCGGCGGTCGAGGCCGCTCGCCCCATGGCCGCCGAGGAGCTTCCGGCGCCCGCCCGGCGTGCCGAAAGCCCGAGTCCGGCACTCGACGAAACGCCCGCCCGCGTGATCCCCGAGAGCCTGCGCAAGCCGGCCGAAGAGCCTGCGGAAATCGAAGCGTCGCAGTCGCCGGTCGAGGAGACGCCCGTTGCGCCGTCCGTGATCGCGTCGGCCACCGCCGAGTCGCCGGCCGCCACCGCCGAGTCGTCGGCCGAAGCGGTCGAGTCGTCGGGCGAGGCCGAGCCGAAGGAACCGGCGCCCGATCGGATCACGCCGAAGGAAGCCGTCGAGCCGATCGCGCCGGCCGCGCCGGCCGCGCTACCCAAGGATCAACTGGAATCGATCGTCGAATCGGTCGGGCTGCAGTGGGTCGAGACGACGCATCGCGCGGAGCCTGCGGCGCAACCGGAGCAGGTTCCGCCGCCGCGCGCCCGCCGCGTACGCAAGCCGCGCAACGCCGCGAGCGTGGAACCGCTCGAGCAGGTGGAGACGGCGCGCCCGAACGGCGAGCACTGAATCGGCAGAGGCCTTCGGCCGACAGCGACGCGGCCCCGACGGTTTCGATCCGTCGGGGCCGCGTCCGTTCGAGCTTTCGAAACGCGGGAACCAGCGGGCGCGCAGGCGCCCGCTTGCGCCTTAGCCGTGGAACTGACTGGGCAGGGCCGCCGCGGTGCCCTCGTCGGAGCGGCGCGCCGGAACCTTTCCGGAACGGACGTCGTCGTACCAGTAGCGGTGATGCTCGCGTGCCCAGGTCTCGTCGACGTAGCCCGACTGCATCGACTCGAGCGCACCCTCCATCCCGATCGTGCCCAGGTAGATGTGGCCGAGCACGAGCGCGATGAACAGCAGCGCCGCGCCGACGTGGATCAACCATCCCGTCTGCATCGTCGCGCGCGTCTGCTCGAAGTTCGGGAAATTGAGCACGAAACCCGACACCGAGACGATCAGGCCGAGCACGACGACGCCGACCCAGAAGAACGCCTTCTCGCCGCCGTTGAAGCGGCCGCTGGGCGGGTGCTCGCCGCGCTTCGAGAGCAGCCCTCCGGCCTTTCCGAGCCACTGCAGATCGTGCCCGCGGATCCAGTTGTCGCGTACGAAGATCGCGAACAGCGCGACCGTCGTCACCGCGAACAACGGCCCGACGAAGTTGTGCGTGGTCTTCGAGACGATGCCCAGGATCGAGAAGATCGTGTACCCGGTGAGCGGCAGCAGGACGTGCTTGCCGAAGAGCATCAGCATGCCGGTGAGCGCGAGCACCACGAAGCAGGCCGCGTTGAGCCAGTGCGTGGCGCGCTCGACGAAGGTGAAGCGCTCGATCAGGCGACCGGTCGGCGGGTCCTGGAGCCGGATCTGACCGCGGTACACGTAGAACACCGCGATGAGGAGCAGCACGCCGACCAGGAACCAGCCGCCCCAGACCGTCACCGGTCCGTTGCGCAACTGGCGCCAGTTCTCGCCGCGCGGCTCGATCAGCACGCCGCCCTCGAACTTCGGCAACTGCGTCGAGAACGCCTGCGCCGAGTTCACCTGTCGCCAGATCGGCGCATTGTTGTACGGCTGGACCTGCTGTCGGGCGGCCGGGTCGTCGCGGGTCTCCTCGAGCGCCTTGGACGCGGAGGACGGCGCCGGCACCTCCGCCGGCACCTCGTCCTGCTGCTGCGCGAAGGCGGCGAAGCACCACAGGCCGAACAGCAGCGTCAACGCACGCATCGTTCCTTTCATGGCGGCTACCCTCCGATGCGGATGTACTCGTTCTGTCCCTGCAGCCGCTTCGTGAGTTCGGTCTCCCAGCTCTCGCGGTCACCACGCGTGTACTGCGTCTGGAACTGCAGGGGATCGCCCTGCCAGCTCGGCGTGTCGCGGGTGACCGTGTGCCCCATCTTCTGGCCCTCGAGCAGCTGCGGATCCTCCGTGCAGCCGACCGTCGCCGACAACGCGACGACTGTGGCGGCGAGCGCCGCGATGCGAAGCTTGGACATGTCTCAGCTCCCCTGCTTGACCGGCTGTTGCGCACCGCCCGGACCGTATGCGGTGCCCCATCCCCACAGCTCCGCGCCCTTGCCGCGCGCCATCACGCGCTGCCGATAGATGTTCGCGAGCTGCTCGCCGTCGCCGCCGAGCAGCGCCTTCGTCGAACACATCTCGGCGCACACCGGAAGCTTTCCTTCGGCGAGACGGTTGCGCCCGTACTTCGCGAACTCCTCGGCCGATCCGTCGGCCTCGGGACCGCCGGCGCAGAACGTGCACTTGTCCATCTTGCCGCGCAGGCCGAAGGCGCCCGCCTGCGGGAACTGGGGCGCGCCGAACGGGCACGCATAGAAGCAATAGCCGCAGCCGATGCACAGATCCTTGTCGTGCAGCACGACGCCTTCGCTGGTGCGGTAGAAGCAGTCGACCGGACACACCGCCATGCACGGCGCATCCGAGCAGTGCATGCAGGCGACCGAGATCGAGCGCTCGCCGGGCTTGCCGTCGTTCAGCGTGACGACGCGGCGCCGGTTCACGCCCCAGGGAATCTCGTGTTCCTGCTTGCAGGCGGTGACGCAGCTGTTGCACTCGATGCAGCGCTCGGCATCGCAGATGAACTTCATTCGGGCCATGAAGAGTCTCCTTTCATCCGTTCCGCGATGCGCTTCAGGCGAACTTCTCGACCTGGCAGATCGTCGTCTTGGTCTCCTGCATCATCGTCACCGAGTCGTAGCCGTAGGTGGTGGCCGTGTTGACCGCCTCGCCGCGCACGACCGGTGCCGCACCTTCCGGATAGAACTCCTTCAGGTCGCGCCCCTGCCACCAGCCGGCGAAGTGGAACGGCATCCAGCAGGTGTCGGGACCGACGCGCTCGGTGACGAGTGCCTTGACCTTCAGCTTCGCGCCCGTGGGCGTCGACAGCCACACCCACTCGTCGTGGCGGATGCCGCGGTCGTTCGCCGCCTTCGGGTTGATCTCGACGAAGGCCTCCTGCTGCAGCTCGGCCAGCCACGGGTTCGAACGCGTCTCGTCGCCACCGCCCTCGTACTCGACGAGCCGCCCCGACGAGAGGATCAGCGGGAACTTCTCGTACATCTTCTCGGCGACGTTCTTCTGCTGCAGCGTCTTGTACAGCGTGGGCATCCGCCAGAACTTGTTCTTGTCGTCGTGCGTCGGGTACTTCTCGACGAGATCCGGCCGCGTTCCGTAGATCGGCTCGCGGTGCAGCGGAATCGGATCCGGGAAGTTCCAGACGATCGCGCGCGCCTTCGCATTGCCGAAGGGATAGCAGCCGTGGTTCTTCATGACCACGCGGATGATTCCGCCCGAGTTGTCGGTCTTCCAGTTCTTGCCTTCGGCGAGCTTCTTCTCGTCGTCGGTGAGCTCGTCCCACCAGCCGAGCTTCTTCAGCAGCACGTGGTCGAACTCGGGGTAGCCGCCCTTGATGTCGGCGCCCTTCGAATGCGAGCCCTCCGCGGCGAGCAGCGACACGCCGTCGCGCTCGACGCCGAAGTTGGCGCGGAAGTTGCCGCCGCCGTCCATCACGTGCCGGGTCGTCTGGTACAGGTTCGGCGTGCCCGGGTGCTTCAGCTCCGGGTTGCCCCAGCACGGCCACGGCAGTCCGTAGTAGTCGCCGTCGCAGGGCCCGCCCACCGCCTTCAGCGTCTTCACGTCGAAGGTGTGCTGGTTCTTCATGTGCAGCTTCAGCCGCTCGGGCGACTGGCCCGTATAGCCGATCGTCCAGATCCCGCGATTGATCTCCTTCAGGATCGACTCGGGGGTCGGCTCGTGCCACTCGATCCCGTGCTTGTTCACGGTGATCATCTCGTAGTTCTTCGACAGCTGCTCGCCGAAGCCGAGCCGCTCGGCGAAGGCCTGCATGATCGTGTGATCGGGCATCGACTCGAACAGCGGCTCGATGACGCGCTCGCGCCATTGCAGCGAACGGTTCGACGCGGTGACCGAACCCGAGGTCTCGAGCTGCGTGGCCGCCGGCAGCAGGTAGACGGCGCGATTCGGGTTGACGTTCTTCGAATCGCTGCCCATGGCCGCCATCGGCGCGGTGGCCGACGGATACGGGTCGACGATGACGAGCAGGTCGAGCTTGTCCATCGCGCGCTTCATGTCGAGCCCGCGCGACTGCGAGTTCGGCGCGTGTCCCCAGTAGATGACGCCGCGCAGGTTGGTCGGCTGGTCGAGCGCTTCCTTGTTCTCGAGCACGCCGTCGCACCAGCGCGAGACGGTGAGGCCCGCCTTCTCCATCATTCCGGGGGCGAACTGCGCCTTCATCCAGTCGTAGTCGACGCCCCAGACCGCGGCGAAGTGCTTCCACGAGCCCGCGGCGACGCCGTAGTAGCCGGGCAGCGAATCGGGGTTCGGCCCGATGTCGGTGGCGCCCTGCACGTTGTCGTGGCCGCGGAAGATGTTCGCGCCGCCGCCGGACACGCCGACGTTGCCGAGCGCGAGCTGCACGATGCACGAAGCGCGCACCATCGCGTTGCCGATCGAGTGCTGCGTCTGCCCCATGCACCAGACGAGCGTGGACGGCCGGTTCTTCGCCATCATCTCGGCCGCCTGCGCGAGGATGGCTTCGGGCACGCCCGAGGCCTCCTCGACCTTGTCGGGCGTCCACTTCGCGAGCACTTCCTCGCGAACCTTGTCCATCCCGTAGACGCGGTCGTTGATGTACTGCTTGTCTTCCCAGCCGTTCTTGAAGATGTGGTACAGCATCCCGAACAGCACGGGGATGTCGGTGCCCGAGCGGAAGCGGATGTAGAGATCGGACTTCGCCGCGGTGCGCGTGCGCCGCGGGTCGGCGACGATGAGCTTGGCGCCGTTCTCCTTCGCATGCAGCATGTGCAGCATCGACACCGGATGCGCCTCGGCGGCGTTCGATCCGATGTAGAACGCGCACTTCGTGTTCTGCATGTCGTTGTACGAGTTCGTCATCGCCCCGTAGCCCCAGGTGTTCGCCACCCCGGAGACGGTCGTCGAGTGACAGATGCGCGCCTGGTGGTCCATGTTGTTCGTTCCGAAGAACGACACCATCTTGCGCATCAGGTACGACTGCTCGTTGCTGTGCTTCGACGAGCCGATCCAGAACACCGCGTCGGGTCCGGACTCCTGCTTGATCTTCTTCAGCCGCTCGGTGATCTCGTCGAGCGCCTGCTTCCAGCTGATGCGCTGGTACTTGCCGTTGACGAGCTTCATCGGCGTCTTCAGCCGGTACTCGCCGTGGCCGTGCTCGCGGATCGCCGCACCCTTCGCACAATGCGCGCCGAGGTTGATCGGCGAATCGAACACCGGCTCCTGGCGCACCCAGACGCCGTTCTCGACGACGGCGTCGATCGAGCAGCCGACCGAGCAGTGCGTGCACACGGTGCGACGCACCTCGATGTTGCGCGGTGCGCCGGATTGCGCCTCGGCCTTCTCGACCATGCCGAAGGAGAAGGCGCCCGCGGCCGCCCCGGCACCGACGCCGATGCCCGAGCGCTTCAGGAACGAGCGGCGATCCATCGTCGCCGACAGCGCCGAGCGCACACCCCGCGCAAGGCTTGCGGTGAGTGCACCGGGGGCCGGCGTCGCAGCCGATTTCCGTTGCAGTTGCATGTCGCGTCTCCTCGTTCTCTCTAGATCATCGTGCTGCGGTAGTAGCGCCGGACGTGGTCGGTGACGTGATAACCGCCGCCTCCGCGCTCGTCGAGCTTCGGCTTCTCGGCCGACCCCGGGCCGGCGACCGCCGCACCGCGCGTGGCCACCGCGGCTGCGCCCGCCGCACCGGCGAGACCGGCGCCAAGCAGGAAGCCCCGGCGGGCGACTCCGTTGGCTGCTTCAGGCTTTCTGGTGCTCATGGCTCCTTCCTCCGCAAGTCAGTCGAGCGAATCGAACTCGAAGGCCTGCCGCTCGATGGCGAGGAACTCGCCGAGCAGCCGGGCCGCGTGCTTGTAGAAATCGGTGCTGCCGCAGTGCTCGATCGCCTCGACGAGCGCCTCGTACCACGGCGAAAGGAAACGCTGGAAGAAGACGCGCTGCGCGGACAGTGTGCGCGTCGACTCGGGTGCGGCGACGATCAGCCACGCCATCGTCTCGCACAGCGCAGCGACGTGGTCTTCGGTCTCGGAGACGTCGCTGCGTCGCGCGACGCCGAGCGCCGCGAGGTGCTCGCGCAGCTCGACGAGCGGGCGTTCGTGCAGGAAACCGCTGAGATACCAGGAAGCGTAGAGGAACACCTCGGCCTTGCCCACGCCGATGAAGGTTTCCTCGTACTCCGCGCGCACCGCTTCGGGGTCGGCGTTCGCGCAGGCGAGCGCGAAGGTGTTCCATGCACGTCCGAGCGGCGTGTCGTCGCTGCCGGCAGCCGCCGGCGCCCTCGCCTGCGCTCCGATCTCGCGCAGCCAGGCGGGCGGAGCAGGCGCGCGGAAGACCTGCCCCAGCAGGGCGTACCAGCGGGCACGCGCAACGTCCTCGGGGGACACCGTGCGCGTTTGGTACTGCGCCGGTGCCTGCGCGCTCATGGTCGCTTCTCGTCCAGGTCGAGGATCTTCGCTTCGTCCGCGCGCGTGTAGATGTCGACGACGCGGCAGTCGGCGCACATCTGCAGCCGGCGCGACGCTTCGCCGCCGAACATCGCGTGGCCCGCGAGCTTGCCCAGCATGTTCTCGATCATCTGGCGGGTGCCGAAAGGCTTGCCGCACGAGATGCAGGCGAAGGGCTGCGCCTCGTTGAGAACACGGGGTGTCCTGGTCGTCTCCTCACTGAACACGTACCTCGGTTCGAGTGTGATCGCCTGTTCGGGACAGGTCTGTACGCACAGGCCGCACTGCACGCAGTTGCGCTCGATGAAGCGCAGCTGCGGAGAATCGGGGTTGTCGAGCAATGCCGATTCGGGACAGGCACCTATGCACGCTAAACATAGCGTACAGCTATCTCTTTCGACTTTCAATGAACCGAACGGGGACCGTGCGGGTAATCCCACGCTTTGCGGAACGGCATGGCCGCGCAGGCGCGCCTGGCCGACCAGGTGCTCGAGCGCGAATTCGATCGATACGCGCTTGTCTTCGGACAGCCCGAAGGCGGCCGCTTGCGCCACCGTCTCGGCGGGCTCGAGCGCAAAGAGTTCATCGGCCCACCCGGGCCGGCTCGCGTCGACGACCGGAAAATGCCGCCCCGCGTAGCCGAGTGCGCCGACCAGCGCCTGCGCGATCCCGAACTGCGCGCTCGTCGCCTCCCGATACTGCGGCGCGATGCCCGGCGCCGCGAGCACTGCGACCTGGCTTGCTCCGTAGGCGATCGCCGCCAGCGCGACGTCGATGCCCACCGAGCCGACGTGGCGAACCGCCACCGGAATCACGCGCGCGGGAAGGCCGCGACCGGCCGGCACGCTGCGCGCAGGTCCACGCGCGCCGCGCGGCGTCTGCGCCAGGGCCTCGAGCAACGACTGACCGGCTTCCTCGTCGTGAAAAAGGATCAGCGCATCGCGTCCGCCGCGTTCGCGATACGCGGCGAGCCCCTGCCGAACCGGCTCCATCAGCCTCGCCGGCGTCGGGTACTGGTAGCTGATCGCGCCCGAGGGACACACCGTCGTGCACCCGCCGCAGCCCATGCACAGATGCGGCTCGACGCGAATGCCGTTGCCCGCCGATTCGATCGCCCGCGTCGAGCAGACGTCGATGCACGCGGTGCAACCGGTGATGCCGTTGCGCCCGTGCGCGCACAGCTTCTCGCGGTAGCGGAAGTACTTCGGCTTCTCGAACTCGCCCACCATCGAGACGAGTTCGAGCGCCACGCGCGCGCGCTGCTTCTCGTCGCGTCCGGCGTGGAAATATCCTTGCGGCGGCTGATGGCTCTCGAACATCGGCGTGCCGAGCCGGGTCACCGAACAGCGCCGACAGGTGTCGCCGAGGGGCTGCAGGCGGCAATCGAAGATCGAGTCGGCGCGCAGGTCGAAGACGAGGTCGAAGCGCTCGCTGCGCTCGCTTTCGCTGCGCGTGAAGTCGATCGCGCCGATCGCGCCGCAGGCGCGTACGCAGTCGCGATGCGCCTTGCACCGCGCGGTGTCGACCTGCAGGGCGGCGTCGATCGCCGACTCGGGGCAGGCGTCGACGCAGGCACCGCAGCGCACGCACGCGTCGAGGTCGATGGGGTTGTCCTGCGTCCAGCGCGCCTCGAAGTCGCCGAGCCAGCCGTCGACCGAGACCAGGGATCCGGAGAGCACGGGGAAGGCCCGCACGGCAGGGAGCGCGGCGCCGCGCGAATCGGTCATCAGCACCGTCGGGCTCAGGTGCGAGGCGAGGCGTTCGGCCCATTCGATCGCGTCGCGCCCCGGTCCGACGACGAGCACGCGCCCCTGCGACCGGTATTCGACTGCGGGCACGGGATCGATGCCTCGCGACGCCGCGATCGCGACCAACGCGGCGATCTTCGGGCCGGCGTCGGCCCGCTGCTCGCCCCACCCGGCGAACTCGCGCACGTTGACGAAACGCAGCGGCGCGACGACCTGCTTCGCATCCGCCAGCTCGGAGAACAGCGCCGTTTCCTGCGTGCAGGCGACGACGACGTCGTCGGTTCCGCCGAGCACCTCGACGAAACGGGGAACGTCGCGGCGGCACAGCTCCCGTGCCGCGGGCAGCACCTCGACCGAATCGGGCAGCCCGGCGGCCAGGCGCGCGGCCGCGAGATCGACCGTACCGTTGCAGCTACATACGAGGACCTTGGTCTTCACCGCCTGTCTCCTGTGCGTTTCCTTCTGCCGCGGCGTCTTCGCGCCGCGTGCCGTGGTCTGCCGGGTCGATCTGCGCGACGCGGATCGGTGCGTCCGGCCTTTCCCCTGCGGCGGCCGCGTCCTGCGCCGGCGCCTGCGGTTCGTCGTCATGCGCGAGCCGCTCGCGCGCATCGTCGCCGTCCCCGGTCCTGCGCTCGATCTCTTCGTCGGACAGCCCGATCGAATGCAGCTGCCGAAGCTTCGCGAGCATCGCCGGGGGAATCGGCTCGGTCTTGTTGTAGTCGTCGATGTAGACGTCGAGCCCGTCCATCACGTTGAAATGCGGATCGCGGAACAGCTGCGCGAGCGCCGCGTTGCGCGTGGCCGCGTCGACGCCGGCCTGCATGAACGGACGGAAGTCGGATTGCGGTGTCAGGGAATCGATCGGCGGCAACTCGATCGCTTCGCCGTCGGCTCGCCGGCCGGCGGCTGCAGGCTCGCGCGCAGCGGCGATGGGCGAGGCCTGCGGCGCCGCTTCGGTCGCAGGCGCTCGATGGGTGGCGTCCTGCGGCGCCCCGGGCACGACGGCCGTCGACGCAGCGGGCACGACGGCCGGCGACCCACCGGGCGCGCCGGCCGGCAACTTCTTCGCGGCACGCTCCGCGTGCTCGCCTGCGGCCTCGTCGCGCGCGTCGGTCGGGAGCGTGTCGCCGTCCGCAGTGCGGCTGTCGTGCTTGCGACGCGACCAGCGCGACAGGAAGCCCTCGTTCGTGCTCACGCTTCTTCCGCCTCCGGAGGTGGTCGGCGCGCCGCCTCGTCGTCGAACCGGGCGTCGCGCGTTTCGTGCCCGCCCGCGGCCGGCTCGCCGGTCGCCGAGGCGCGCATCGCGGCACGCTCGCGCGCAGCCATCTCGCCGAATTCCTCGCGCCCGAGAAACGAGGGCTTGCCGCCCTTGCGCTTCTTCTTCGTCGGCTCGGCGACATAGTGCAGGCTGACGTACTCGGCCACCCACGAGACCATCGGCTCGGGCATCGGAACGCGGTCGACGCGTGCGCCGCCGTCCATCCATCGCCCCGCCTCGTTGTAGCTCGCCGTGACCGCCAGCGCCCGGGGCGGCACGGCATCGTCCCCGTCGACCACGCCGGTGTCGTCTTCGCGTGTGCGCCACTGCACGAACAACGACGGCTCGTCGGTGGTGAGGTTCAGGTAATAGCCCTCGCACTCGTCGAGGTGCAGCTGCACGGCGAGTGCGCTGTCGGGATCGGCAGGCTCGACCGTCACCGGCCGCCACGTGCGCGGCTGCAGCCAATGGCCGGTCTCGCGGCATTCGAAACGAACGCGCAGCGGCACCGGTTCGACCTCGACCAGCGGCTCGGCGCCGTCGGGGGGACGGAACTCACCCATCGACACGTTCTCCGCGATTCTTCGCGCAGGTTGTTACCATGAGCACATGGTAGCGATTTCGAAATGAGCGAACGAATCCCACCCGCCGAACAGCGTTATTCGGCGTCGGTTCCCGACGTCGCCGCCTCCGGGGCGCCGCCCTCGGGTCGACTCGCCGACCGCCGCGGCCGCCGCCTGCACGACCTGCGCATCTCGGTGACCGACCGCTGCAATTTCCGCTGCACCTACTGCATGCCGAAGGAGCTGTTCGGCAAGGACTACGCGTTCCTGCCGCACGCGTCGCTGCTCACCTTCGAGGAGATCGCGCGACTCGTACGCGTATTCGTCGCGCACGGCGTCGAGAAGATCCGCCTCACCGGGGGCGAGCCGCTGCTGCGCCGCAATGTCGAACGCCTCGTCGGAATGCTCGCCGAACTGCGCACGCCTTCGGGCGAGCCGCTCGACCTCACGCTCACCACGAACGGCTCGCTGCTCGCGCGCAAGGCGCAGGCCTTGCGCGACGCCGGGCTGCGCCGCGTCACCGTGAGCCTCGACGCGCTCGACGACGCCGTCTTCCGCGGCATGAACGACGTCGACTTCCCGGTCGCCGACGTCCTGGCGGGCATCGAAGCCGCCGAGAAGGCGGGGCTGCGCCCGCTGAAGATCAACATGGTCGTCAAGCGCGGCGTCAACGAGCACGAGATCGTCCCGATGGCGCGCCACTTCCGCGCCACAGGTCACATCCTGCGCTTCATCGAGTTCATGGACGTCGGTGCGTCGAACGGATGGCGACTCGACGACGTCGTGCCGAGCGCCGAGGTCGCGCGGCTGGTCGGCGACGCATTCCCGATCGAGCCGCTGGAGGCGAACTACCCGGGCGAGGTCGCCGAGCGCTGGCGCTACGTCGACGGCGCCGGCGAGATCGGCCTGATCTCCTCGGTCACGCAGCCGTTCTGCGGCGGCTGCACGCGCGCCCGGCTGTCGACCGAGGGCAAGCTCTTCACCTGCCTGTTCGCCACGGCGGGGCACGACCTGCGCGCGCTGTTGCGCAGCGGCGCCGACGACGCGCAGCTGTCGGCGGCCGTCGCCGCGGTCTGGGGCGCGCGCGACGATCGCTACTCGGAACTGCGCTCGGCCGACACCGTCGGACTGCGCAAGATCGAGATGTCGTACATCGGCGGCTAGAACGGCATGTCGCTCGACCTCAGCTCGTGCGCGCGCCCGGCCACCTACGAGGTCGACGCGGTCAACGAACGCGGCGAGACGGTCGCCACCTCGATCGCCGGCGAGCATCCGCTCACGCTCTATCTCGACAAGCGCGAACTCGTCACGCTGATGACGCTCGGTGCCGCGCCGGAGCATCTGGCGCTCGGCTACCTGCGCAACCAGCGGCTGGTCGAGTCACTCGACGAACTCGCCGCGGTGCAGGTCGACTGGGAGACGAACTCGGTCGCCGTCACCTCCGCGTCGCTCGCTTCGCGCGGCGTCTCGGTCTGGGACGACGAGACGCAGGCCGACGCGCTCGGCGCGCGCCTCGCGCGGCGCACCGTCACCACCGGCTGCGGGCAGGGAACCGTGTTCGGCGACCTGATGGACGAGATCGACCGCATCGAGCTGCCGGCGAACGCGCAACTCAGCGAGGAAGTGCTCTACACGGTGATGGACCGCGTGCGCCGGCACGAGTCGATCTACAAGGTGGCCGGCGCGGTGCACGGCTGCGCGCTGT
>JBIQJM010000221.1:0-1873 GCA_044507525.1 Burkholderiales bacterium | reverse complement strand
GATCGGCAGCAGGTTCAGCACGCCGAGGCTGATGCTGATCAGCGCGAGGAAGCTCAGGTACGCGATCCATCCCACGCGCACGGTCTGCCCCGCGAGATCGGCGATCGTCACCGGACCGCTCAGGTTGCGCACCGACAGCTCGCCGGTGAGCATCTTGCCCATCATCCGCAGCGAGAACGCCGACATCTCCCAGGTCTGGCGCGCGCCGTGGCCGATCGATTCGAGCGGCCCGTAGCGCACCGTCTGCATCGCGAGGCGGTCCTGCAGGCCGGCGCCGATGCGACCGACTCCCTCCTGCAGCTCCGGCGTCACCGACAGCGTCACTTCGGTGCCCTCGCGCAGCACCGCGAAGCGCAGGGTCTGGTCGGTGCTGCGCTGGACCGCTTCGATCACCTGCGCCGCGCGTTCGATCGGCACGCCGTCGATCGAGCGGATGAGGTCGCCCGCGCGCAGTCCGTCGCGCTCGGCCGCCCCGCCCGGCAGCACGTTGCCGACCGCGACGTCGCCGGCGGCGATGCGCACGCCCAGCGTGCCGAGGAAGTCGCGCTCGGCCTCGTTCGCCGGCAGCCCGCTCGCGTCGAGCTGCACGCTGCGCCGCCCGCCGTCGCGCTCGACGACGAGCTCGGTGGGGCGCTGCTCGATCACCGGTTCGAGCAACGCGAGCCGCAGGTCGTTCCACGAGCGCACCGTGCTGCCGTCGGCCTCGACGACACGATCGCCGGCCTGCAGCTGCGCGGCCGCGGCCGCGGTGGCGGGCGGCGGGGCGTCGAGCAGCGCGGCGGGCTCCTGCATGCCGACCCAGCCCATCGCCGCGTACAGCACGATGGCGAGCAGGAAGTTGGCGAGCGGACCCGCCACGACGATCGCCGATCGCTGCGACAGCGACTTGCGGGTGAACGCGCGCGACAGCTCGTGGGCCGGGATCGGGCCGCAGTCGGGATCGCGCTCGTCGAGCATGCGCACGTAGCCGCCCAGCGGAATCGACGCGATCACCCACTCGGTGCGGTCGGGACCGGCGCGCCAGCGCAGCAGCGGCCGTCCGAAGCCGATCGAGAAGCGCAGCACCTTCACGCCGCACCAGCGCGCGACGAGGTAGTGGCCGAGCTCGTGCACGAAGATGAGCAGCGTGAGCGCTGCGAGGAAAGCGACGATCGTCTGGATCGTGTTCATGCGTGGCACCCTGCGAGGCGTCCGCGCGCGAGCGCGCGGGCCTCGTCGTCGATGGCGAAGACCTCGTCGATCGCCGAGGCCGCCGTGCGATCGCCGATCGCCTGCAGGACGGCCTCGGTGACGGCGGCGATGTCGGTGAAGCGGATCGTACGCTCGAGGAAGGCGGCGACCGCCACTTCGTTGGCTGCGTTGAGCACGCAGGGCGCCGCGCCGCCCGCCGCGAGCGCCTCGTGGGCCAGCCGCAGGCAGGGAAAACGCCGCGCGTCGGGCGCCTCGAACTCGAGCCGGCCGATGGCGACCAGGTCGAGCGGCGCGACGCCGCTGTCGATGCGCACGGGGTGCGCCAGCGCCTGCGCGATCGGCGTGCGCATGTCGGGGTTGCCCATCTGCGCGAGCACCGAACCGTCGTCGTACTCGACGAGCGAGTGCACGATGCTCTGCGGGTGCACGAGCACTCCGAGCCGCGAGCCGGGGACGCCGAACAGGTGGAAGGCCTCGATCAGTTCGAGGCCCTTGTTCATCATCGTGGCCGAGTCGACCGAGATCTTGCGCCCCATCGACCAGTTCGGATGCGCGCACGCCTGCTCCGGCGTGGCGGCGGCCATCTCGGCGAGCGTCGCGCCCCGGAACGGCCCCCCGGACGCGGTGAGCACGATGCGGCGAACGCCCTCTGCGCAGCGACCGGCGCGGCCGTCGGCCGGCA